>JBDHXR010000203.1:0-2549 GCA_039810825.1 Fluviicola sp. | reverse complement strand
ATTTCCAAGGCAGAAACGACAAAGGCAGAATGAATTCCAAAAGCGATGACGCAAAGTATATGCAGTTAATTGGTGAATTGAGAAGTAAGTTGTCTGTACTTGCCGAAAAAATTCAACCAAAAGTGTATGAATATGGCTTTTTGAAGGAGTGAGGGAAGGTTGTATTATCAGAAGCAGAAAGGAAAAAGAATGAGATTATAAATTAAAAAACATAGAAAAATGCCACTTAAAGAATATTATTTTTTTGAAATTCCAATTTATCGTTGTTCTCCTGAACAATTTAGAGATGAACAGGATTCTATTAAAAATTCAATTATTGAGAAAGACAAAGTAGAGTATTATTCGAATGAAACTGCTAATACCTTATATAGGTTGAAATCTTATCCTTTTGATTATAATGAAACCATTGGGTGGATTCGTTTATATTATTTGGGCACTCAAATACGAGGAGATTACTATTTCGAAAAATCACCTACACCTCCCTATTCTTTAAAAAAAAGAATAACCAGAGGAATTAGAAAAAAACGCTATGAATATAGCGGAAAAGCCTTTGAAATTAACGTAAAATATGAATGGACTAATACGGAAATATTTAATGCTTTATTAAAAAAACTAAAAGACACTAATAAACGGGAGCAACCATTTAAAAAAAGGTTTTTTGATCTATCATATTTAGAAAATATTGGACACCATGTAAATTGGAAGAATATGTTTAACAAACTAAATGATTGATAATATACAGAGTAAAAGATTGTCTTTTTCGCCAGTTTGTATGACATCCGCGAGTATTTCCAAGGCAGAAACGACAAAGGCAGAATGAATTCCAAAAGCGATGACGCAAAGTATATGCAGTTAATTGGTGAATTGAGAAGTAAGTTGTCTGTACTTGCCGAAAAAATTCAACCAAAGGTGTATGAATATGGATTTTTGAAGGAGTGATTTAAGTAAATAAAAATGAGATAAAAATGGGTAAAATAGCAACCGCCGTAACAGAACAAATTCAAATACTCAAGGATAGAGGAATGGAATTCGATTGTGAAGAATCAAAAATGAAATTTTAACGTTAACTATTTATAATTGGTCAAATTTAATTGTATATTTGCCCAACAGTGCACAACTACTCAAGCGATTGCTGTAGCACCTGCACTTTAAAATACTTCAATTAAAAGCGAGCCTGCAAAGCGTTCGCTTTTTCTTTTTGTAGACAAAATGAGCACTTGCAAAATTCAACCATAGGTTTATGAATATGGCTTTTTGAAGGAGTAGGGAAAATACCGCTCCTCTGGAGCTTAGATAGTCATACATATTACGTTTAGTGTGATAACACTCCTACGGAGCTTTATATTACTTCCCGATACAAAACTTACTAAATATGTTCGCAAGTAGGTCATCTTCAGATATTTGGGCAGTGATTGTCCCTAAATGATACATTGCTTGTCTGATGTCCATGGCTACAAAATCGCCGGTAATGTTTGTTTCTAAGCCATGTTTTGCTTGTTCAAGTGCTTCTCTGGTACGTGTGAGCGCATCACGGTGGCGCACGTTGTTGATGATGGTTTCATTTTGTAAATCTATGTTGCCAACAATTTGTTTCACCATCCAGCTTGTTAAGCTCTGAATGTTTTCTCCTTTTTTGGCACTGATTTTAATTTCATCTGCTGCCAAGTCAATATCATTGATATCACTTTTATTGATCAGCACCATGATTTTTTTGGAAGGATATTGTTGTACCAGCTCATTTTTCCATGCTCTAACTTCTTGAACGCTGTTGTTGACTGACGCATCTGCTAAGCACAAGACAATTTTTGCTTGTTCTATTTTTTGCTTAGAACGTTCAATGCCAAGTGCTTCAATGGTTTCTGCATTGTCACGGATTCCGGCAGTGTCTATCAACCTGAACAATATTCCATCGATATTCAAAGTTTCTTCAATCACATCTCGCGTAGTGCCTGCAATATCGCTTACAATGGCTCTATCATCTTGCAACAACTGGTTCAATAAAGTCGATTTTCCGGTATTTGGCGCACCAACAATGGCAACAGGAACACCATTTTTAATTGCATTTCCTAAATCGAATGAGGCTTCGAGCTTGGTAACTACAGCCAAAACGTTAATAATCAAAGAAAGAAGTTCAGTTCTATCTGCAAATTCAACATCTTCTTCAGCAAAATCGAGTTCTAATTCTACCAGACTTGCAAAATGAATCAGCTCTTCTCTCAATTCTTTTAATTCATTTGAAAACCTACCACGTAATTGCTTTATCGCAATGTCATGAGCTTGTTTAGATTGAGAAGCGATGAGATCGGCAACTGCTTCTGCTTGTGATAAGTCCATTTTGCCGTTCATGAAAGCGCGCATCGTAAATTCTCCTGGATTTGCCAGTCGACAACCTTTTAAAAGCAAGATATCGATAATTTTTTGGAGAATATAGGATGAGCCATGGCAAGAAATTTCTATGCTTTCTTCTCCAGTGAAACTCTTACCGGCATGAAACATAGAAACCAGCACTTCGTCAATGATTGACTCTTCTTCATCTTGAATAGTTCCAA
>JBDHXR010000202.1:0-2676 GCA_039810825.1 Fluviicola sp. | reverse complement strand
AGATTTGGTTTAACAGATGATGGATTGAAAACAAACAATTCTTTCTTGCACGATAACGTTGATTAATAGAAATATCCATTAATTTTGCTAAGACCATTGACTTCCGTCCTTGGTCTTAGTTTTTTAAAGAATTACCATGAATTTTACAGAACGATTAAATCAGGATATCAAAAATGCAATGCTTGCGAAAGAAAAAGAACGCCTAGCTGCATTGCGCGATATTAAAAGTAAATTATTGTTAGAGGCTACATCTGGTGGATCTGGAGAAATTACAGATGCTGTAGCAAACAAAATCGTTGTTAAACTATACAAGCAACGCATGGATACGTACAAGATTTATATAGAGCAAAATCGACCTGACTTAGCTGAGGAAGAAATGATTCAAGCCAAAGTCATTGAAGAATACATGCCAAAAATGCTTTCTGAAGAGGAAGTAAAAGCAGTAATCGTATCCAAAATTGCGGAATTAAATGCCGAAGGAATGAAAGATATGGGCAAGGTTGTTGGAGCGGTGAACGGCCAATTAGCAGGCTCAGCAGATGGTAAAATGGTGGCAGATTTAGTAAAACAATTATTAGCCGGTTAGTTGTTTCTCAATGATTAAAAGCGTTTAAGTAGAAATTCTCGTTGAGATTCTCTCGATAAATACGGAAAAATCATTTCTACCAACAGATTGTGGTAATTTACAACATCTTCTTCATTCGGTTTGCGCTTGGCTTCAATAGATGATATCCAATAGATTTTAAAGATATTGAAACGTTCATACAGCCCTTGGTATTCCTTATCAAAAGCAGGACCTCTTACGATGCCTTCGTCTATTGCCTCGCGAATAAATTTCAGGAATTTACTGTTTTGAGAATCTTCTTTTGTCAATTGCTTTTGAAGAAGTCGAGGGTTTTCTTTCATGTTTTGATTGAAATCTACAACCAGAAATCTGTATTTATACAAAATTTCCATTTCACGTTTGTTTGTGTCAATAAAGTGAGACAGCAAATTAGCTTTATCTTCTGAAACAAGATCAATTCCATCTATTTCCTCATTAAACAAATCAAACAAGGTCTCAATGATATCTTCGCGGTGCCTGTAATGATAATTCAAGTTTCCTTGACTGATATATACAGCCGCTGCAATTTGACGTAAACTCACATTCAACACTCCATTTTCGTTGAACAAATCCAATGCCTTTTGAAGTATTTTATCTTTTGTTTTCATTGAGGTGATTCAGAATTGATATTCTAGTTCAATCATCCTAAATTAATCTTTTTTTCTGACTTTTTGAAATTTTTAGAGTGATTTGATAAATATTTTTTAATCAGCATGAGAAGTTGTATCTTTGCGGTCTAAATTTTAGAAAATTATTAATTTATGAATAATACAACTGAGAAACTTGCTTACAAAGTAAAGGATATTTCTTTAGCTGATTGGGGCCGAAAAGAAATTAAATTGGCAGAAGCAGAAATGCCGGGATTGATGTCATTGCGTGCTGAATATGGTGCTACAAAACCACTTTCAGGTGCACGTATTGCAGGCTGTTTGCACATGACAATTCAAACTGCTGTTTTGATTGAAACATTGGTTGAACTTGGAGCAGAAGTTACTTGGTCATCTTGCAATATTTTCTCAACTCAAGATCATGCTGCTGCTGCAATTGCTGCTGCTGGTATTCCTGTTTATGCTTGGAAAGGGATGAATGAGGAAGAATTTGATTGGTGTATTGAACAAACATTGTTTGCTTTTGAAGGCGGAAAACCTTTGAACATGATTTTGGATGATGGTGGTGATTTGACAAACATGGTTTTCGATCGTTTCCCTGAATTAACAAAAGATATCCGTGGATTGTCTGAAGAAACTACAACGGGGGTTCACCGTTTGTACGAACGTGTAAAAAATGGAACTTTGGTGGTGCCGGCAATCAATGTGAATGACTCTGTTACAAAATCAAAATTTGATAACAAATACGGATGTAAAGAATCGTTGGTTGATTCAATTCGTCGTGCAACTGACGTAATGATGGCAGGTAAAGTGGCTGTGGTTTGTGGTTATGGTGATGTTGGTAAAGGTTCTGCTGCTTCATTGCGTGGTGCTGGCGCTCGTGTTGTGGTTACTGAAATCGATCCAATTTGTGCCTTGCAGGCTGCAATGGACGGATTTGAGGTGAAAACTTTAGACTCTGTGGTTCACAACGTTGATATCGTTGTAACAACAACAGGAAATAAAGATATTGTTGTTGGTCGTCATTTTGAAAAAATGAAGGATAAAACCATCGTTTGTAACATTGGTCACTTTGACAATGAAATTGATATGGCATGGTTGAATAAAAACCACGGGGCATCAAAAGTGGAAGTAAAGCCACAAGTAGATATTTACAACGTAAATGGCAAAGAAGTAATTATTTTGGCAGAAGGTCGTTTGGTAAACTTGGGTTGTGCTACAGGCCACCCTTCGTTTGTAATGTCAAACTCATTTACAAACCAAACTTTGGCTCAGTTAGAATTGTGGGCTAACTCCAAAAATTATGAAAACGACGTTTACATGTTGCCAAAACATTTGGATGAAAAAGTTGCTCGTTTACACTTAGCTAAAATTGGAGTTGAGTTAGAAACTCTTTCTGCTGACCAAGCAAATTACATTGGAGTAAAAGTAGAAGGTCCATACAAGGCGGAACTTTACAGGTAT
>JBDHXR010000201.1:0-2682 GCA_039810825.1 Fluviicola sp. | reverse complement strand
ATTATCCGTAACAAAATAACGAGCTCTTAAAGCCGGTGCAACGAAATTCAAATTCGTACCACCACCGCCACCAAGCAAGCTGATTTGTCCTTCTAAAGAAACAGGTGCTCCTTCAGTTGGTTTTTGTGCCATTACAGCTGTAGAGAACGCAACTGCCCCTACAAGTAAACATAACTTTTTCATATAAATTAAAATTAATTGGTTAGTACAATGTTACGCAATAAATCCATTGATGGTTTCAAAAAGTATCAACAAGCAATCTGTTAACATCTTCTCATTAAACTGATTTGAATCATTTTTTATGTTTCACCAAAGGTACAACAAGCGATAAACCATGTTGCCCGCCGGCTACCGAATACACATACCACCCGTAATCAATGCTAAATTTCTTAAAGGTGAGCCCAGCACCAAAGCTAAAACCTGCTACTCCACCTCTACCTGGAATTGCCATTTCTTTTCTTCTGTGGTAATCAAAAGCGGTAGAAATACGTATTTTTTTACCTATCATCACTTCTATTTGAAATTTTAGGTGTCTGCCCAACTTATCAAAGAAACCCGACTTATCGGTTTTAATGGTATCACCAGAAATTGGGTCAACACGTGGCTTGGCATTCGGGTCGTTGTATGCGATGTTCCATTTTTGCAAATGTTGAGCGACTAAACTAAAGCGAAATGGAGCATGTTTTAGCTTGTGAGAAATTCCTAATTGAACCTCTAAAGGAAGCGGATTTCTGTTACCCGCATAACTTTTCCATTGAACTCCTAAATTTTTCACAACACCAACAACATTTAAATTGTGTACAGAATCACGATACAAACCCGCAATATCAATACTTGTTCCAAAGGCAGTGTATGAGTCTAATTGAGAATACAATAAATTCAATGTTGCACCTACAGCCATCCGTTTATTGAAAAAACGTTGTGCACTCACCCCTAGAATAAAATCTCCGGGTGTAAAGGTTCCTAAATCAAGACCGGTTTCATCTGTTCTTCTCATTTTACCATAAGAAGCATATCGAAAATTCATCATTCCGGTAGTTTTCCCAAAAGTATGTGCGTAAGCCAGCATTCCGGTATTTATTCCGCTTGACAAGATAGATTGATTAAACCCTAAATGCTTGTGCATTTGACGGTTAATGATGGCAGGATTGTTAATGCCAAGATTGATATCTGAATCATAAATAGTAATTGCATCGCCGCCTAGAGCCATGGTGCGAGCATTATACTGCATATTTAGATTAGAAAACCCATTAAAACCGCCTGTTTGAGAATAGCCAAAAAGAGCTAAACAGAGAAAGGCAATGAGCATCAAAATAAATTTCATAGTGCAAATAACGGATTTTTTTAGTCTACATTGTTTAAATTGCTCCTTTTTCCAAATTCTATTACTTCCATGTTTTCAATTTTGTCACCGTTAATTTGAAAACGAAGCGCTGTTTGAACATGATGAAACCCTTTATTTCCACATGCTCCCGGATTGAGCCACAACATATTGAATCGAGGATCTTGTTGCACAAGAAGTAGGTGAGAATGTCCACACACAAAAATTTTAGGCTTAGTCTTCAAAAGGAATTCGTGTGCTTTTGCAACATATTTACCCGGTTTGCCAGCTATGTGTGTCATTGAAACCGTAATGTTTTCAATTTGAAAAGTTAAAAATTCTGGACATTCCATCCGAATAATGTGATCGTCAATGTTTCCGTAAACAGCCTTCAAGGGCTTAAAAGCTCGTAATTTTTCAATTACATCCATTGAACCAATGTCACCTGCATGCCATATTTCATCTACATCCTTAAACAATTCAAAAATTCGAGGAGGAAGAAATCCATGCGAATCAGAAATCAAACCGACTTTTGTCATACCCACAAAAATAAACTTTTGTTTCCCTTATTTTCAGAATAAAACGGAAACTTTCTAATAAAATTGATATTCTTCGTACTTCTTTTATATATTTGTCAGTCGAACTTACAAAAACAGTAATAACATGGCAAAAACGGTACTAAAACCTTCAAAAACCCTTAAAAAAGATGCCGCAAAGAAAACCTCAAAATTTTCAAAAGAAACATACATCAAATGGTATAAAGACATGTTGTTGATGCGTCGTTTTGAAGAAAAGACAGGTCAATTATATTTACAACAAAAATTTGGTGGTTTTTGCCACTTATACATTGGGCAAGAGGCAATAGTAGCTGGAACAATTAGCGCTTCAAAACCAACTGACAAACACATGACTGCATATCGCGATCATGCACATCCAATTGGTTTGGGAACAGATGTACGTGTGTTAATGGCTGAATTGTATGGTCGGTCAACCGGGTGTTCAAAAGGCAAAGGTGGCTCAATGCACTTTTTTGATAAAGAACGAAATTTCATGGGTGGTCATGGAATAGTTGGAGCTCAAATCCCAATGGGTGCTGGCGTAGCATTTGCTGAAAAATACAATGGAACAGACAATGTGGTTTTTGTATCTTTTGGTGATGGAGCAGCACGTCAAGGCGCATTGCATGAAACATTTAACATGGCCATGAACTGGAAGTTACCTGTAATCTTCATTATCGAAAACAACAATTATGCAATGGGAACTTCGGTTGAGCGTACAACCAATGTTACTGATATGTCAAAAATGGGAGCATCGTATGAAATGCCTTCGAAATCTGTTGATGGAATGACTCCAGAATCAGT
>JBDHXR010000200.1:0-2768 GCA_039810825.1 Fluviicola sp. | reverse complement strand
CAAAGGAGTAAAAGCAACCTAACGGTAAACACATTGCTGAAGAGCCGTATGAAGCGAGAGTTTCAAGTACGGTTCTGCGAGGAGGTAGGGGTGAAAGTCCCCTGCCTTACTCGATTATCGGTTCGCCCTTCTTGTCTGTATGTTGATTTTCCGTTCATTTGGTATGTTGCAGTGCGTTGGCTTGGTGGCTCTTTTGCTATTTTTTGTTTGGCTTTGTACGGTTGGAAAAATGCAAATGTGCCACCAATATGTTGGCATTTATTCTATTATTGATTTGAAATAACCATAGTCATTACTGATAACTAATTTTCTATCAAGATACAAATTTGATAGTTCGCAAGTTGTTTCGGGTGTCAATGTGCAGGAATGGCAAGCCGCTAAATTGAGTTGACCTACACCTTGCCCCTCAGATTCAATGCAAATCGGGTCAGAAGAACAATCGGTTGCTCTGAAAATTGCACTATTAATAATATTATTTAGGTTTTCTAAATCGTTACATAAATTTGAAAGCCCTCCTAAATAACCGTCTGTTCCGTCAAAAGCTGATATTAAAAATCCTTGCATTGTATCACTAACAAATAATCTTTCCGATAGAGAAGATGCAGGATAGCCACATACATATTCCAATTCACGCATCAGTAAATGCGAAAGCGTATGAATTAAAACTTTTCTTGGTGTTAATGATTTTGCAATGATTTGATGCGATTTCCAATCTGCATTTTGTGCGTTTGATATTATCTTTTCTGTTCGCTCAATAACTTCTTGTTGTTGTTCCCAATGCTTTAATTTCAGTTCATCTAAAACAAACAAAATTCCTTCACCATAACTTTCTAATGCAGGTAAAGTTTTGGTATCAAAGTTGTTTTTAGAAACTGATTGCCGTTGAACTGCGTATTCATAATCATTAGAATTTTGTAAAATTGAATCAACATCAATTGGTTCATTTCTGGTAAAAGAAGTTTGTACAGTTGTTCGCTTTAGTTTATCAATCTTAACTAACTTGGAAAAACCGTTGATTTGTTCGCTACAATCAATTACTTGAAATTTGATTTGCTTGTTGTCTGGTTGCTCTTTTTCTAAAAAGTATTTGTATTCCGTTTCCCTGTATATATTGTCGGGAATATATTTGATTTCTCCTGTTTCTAAATATTGTTCAACAAGTTCTTTGGGGACATTTTTTAAATCACAAATTAATTCTACAATTTGCTCTGTAGAATATTTTTGTTTTGAAACCATATTGTCAATGTCAAGTCTGATTTCCGTAGAAAGCGGATTTTGCATTTCAGGAATGTATAAACTACTCAAAATATTAGCATAATAAACGCTGTTGCTGGTTTTAACCTTTACTGATATTTTTTCTTCACACTTTTCATTGATTGGTTGCCCAATATTGAGTCCTAACCAATATTTGCTTCCCCAACATTTTTGCTCATAGTTAAAAATACCTTTCAAGTTTGCTTTCTTGTTACAACTTTTACATTCAACCCAGATACCTGAAAGTTCGGTGTTTTCACGGCTTATTTTGTAAATCAAATCTTGATTTTGACAACACTTACTGTCGAAATTAATATGTATTTTACTTGTATTATCGTTTAATTCATCTATATCTTCATTTTCTACTCTCTGATTCCAATAATCCCAAGGTAAATCGTGAATATGCCCATTTTTGCAAGTTGCAACAAATCGCACTTGTTCTAATGGTTGTTCTTTACAGTCTTTATTAGAACAACTTGGTGGATACCAAAATTCTTCTTTCTTGCTAATGCTTTTCCAACGCTTTTTCCAATCTTCAATATGTGCAAATTTTCCACAATTACTGCAATAAAACCATTTCGGAAATAGGTTTGATTTAGGCTGAACTACTGGAGGAAAATTTTTAGTATAGTTTTTATCCATTGGGATAGAGACCAAATATTTTAGGTTAGGGAATCTATATTTTAATCGTTCCAAAAGTCTGTCATCTTTTAATATAAAAGATGAGAGATTATTAGATAAATCTTTGTATCCCCAGTTGTCAAATGATTCTATTAGTATTGAACACTCTGTAGTTTCAATGATTGAACCAACTCCTCCGTAGTTTGATATAAATTTACTTCTGCCGTGCTTTACTTTATTCTTGTCCATATTTTTAATACATTCTAATTAAAATTTCTGCACTTGGTTCTACACTTCTCATTGATTGCATTGCTGTTAAAGTATCATCGTCATTTTTCTTTTCTTGTATTGGCACAATCAACGATTCTTTCGGGTGGTCTTTCCAATAATAATATTTCACTTTATTATCTTCAATTTTTGATTTCCAACCGCTTAAAATATTGTCTAGTTTTTCTGTGATAAGTTGAATATCGTTTTGAGCAAACTTATGTTCAGTAAATAGTTGAATTAAATTACTTCTCAATTCATTTTTTACACTATCATCAATCAAAGCATTTGCGGTGTCATTAGCTGTATATTTTGTTGTATGTCTAAAGTATGCAAGTACTAACGTAAACAACATTTTATCCAAAGCATTTTCTGCAAATGGTGTTACACTTAAAGGTTCAACTTGCTTGTAAAATGTTTTATGAAATTGAACAAAATCTTCGTAGTATGATAAATCACGGCTATTGAATGGGTCATAAAGTGTAATTACTAAACCTTCGTTTTTCCTTGCAACACGGCTACTTGCCTGAATGTATTCGGCTGTATTTGGTGGCATTCCGTTCATTACCATTACGCCCAATCTACCAACATCAAGACCAACGCTTATCATATTGGTTGCCAAAACT
>JBDHXR010000199.1:0-2788 GCA_039810825.1 Fluviicola sp. | reverse complement strand
CGTAGAGGAAAAAGAGGGGATGAATGGTACGGATTATACCACATTGAAAACTGGCACCTTGGATGAGAATGGCGAGAAACTGGTTCCAGTAAAAATTCATAAAGACCGTTCGTATGTGATTCGGTTGGATCCCCCACCTAATTGGTGTTATATGAATAAGGTTAGTTACTCGTACACCAGTCAAGGGGATAAAAACCCGTCTTTTGATTTCACATTTTCGGAATGTGCTTATTTAACATTATCAGTAAATAACACTAATTGTCAGGATGCAAATGATAGAATTTTATTTGACTTGCAACCCACCTATATTCCAAATTATAATAACATAATTCCAGTTGAAAAATTTGGCTGTTATTCAAACACATTTATTGAATCTCAAGTTCCACTTGGTTTCTGGGAAGCCACTTGGAAAGTTACAAAAAATGGAATAACAACTTATCATGATTCAATTTTTACAATGAATGAAAATGAGCATTATACGTTTACCATTAATTATTGAAAACAATTTCAACATCACACCTTTCGAGGCGGTGTAAAGCACCAGAAAACAATCAAAAAAACAATATTCGCACCCCAACCAAAGCAAGTGAAATCGCTAAAGCTTTGATGATGAAAGTTCCTTTTACTTTTTTAGATAATTTGGCTCCTAGCAAAGCTCCGGGTATTACACCAACTATCAGTGCAAGGGACATTTTAACAATGGTTGTGTCGGCATAGCTGCCTTCTATGTAATGAACAAGCACACTAACGCTAGACATAATTGCCAAGATAAAATGTGAAGTTGCTGTAGCAATATGTACCGGAAATTGCAACCATTCTACCATGGCAGGTACGTGAATTACGCCTCCGCCAATTCCAAGTAGAGGGGAGAAAAAGCCAACTACAATTGCTAAAAGAATACCATTTTTCATGTTGTAAGCATAAGTAAAGGCATGCCCTTCTTTATCTACCAAATGTTGATGGGTAAGCCCCTTTTTTTCTGAAAATTCGGAGGAGCTTTGGTCAAGATGTTTTTTCTTTTTCAGCACTAGAAAAATAGCCAGTAGTATTAAAACAATTCCAAATATAAAGTCGAACTGATGTTTGGGAATAATTTTAGTAGTTAAAACGCCCAAAATAGAACCCGGAATGGTAGCAATAGCGAAATATATGCCTGCTTTGTAATCAATACGTTTTGAACGCATGTATGCCAACGAACCAGTACTCGCATTTACCGCAACAACCGCCATGGATATAGCTGTAATGCTTTCGGGCTGTAAATCTGGGAAGAATAGAATTAAAAAAGGAACCAAGATGAAGCCGCCACCGGCACCAATCAAGGTTCCTAAAGTTCCAATTCCAAGGCCCAAGCCAACCAATATATACAAGTTGTCTAACATCCTTGAAAATTAATAATTATTCGACAAAGTTAGTCTTCGTCGTCTTCCCCATCATCATCCGGTTCATCGCCATACGAATCATCATCGTCATCGTCATCCGAACTGTCGTCATCGTCGTCTTTAGCATCTACTGCATCAATGTCGTCTTCAAAATCATCGTCGTCATCGTCGTCGTCATCAACAGAAGGAGATTTTACAGCTAGCTTTGGAAGTTTCACCAAAAAAGTTACTTCTTCAGTATCCCATAATAACGAATCAAAAACTTCTCCTGTTATTGGATTTGTCATTTTGGTAGTATTTCCAGAAAAACCATCAGGAAAAGTCATTAAAAGTTGTTTTTTCTGATCAATAGTTAGTTTTTCATAACTAATAATTGTCTTCTTTTTCGACATAATGTGTATTATATTTCAAGTTTAGTGATGCGGTTAATTGGAATCTGAACATTTTGTTTCAATACTATGGAAATATCTGTGACTGCCCAAATGGTTGTGTTTACCATTTTCTCACCTTGATCATCTGCAAAGAATATTTTCACTTTGTAATGTTCTAAATTCCCTAAAGAAATAGCTCTGTTTACTGCCGCCTTTCTTAATTTTATTAGATCAGTATCTTCAAGCACCTCTTCTTTTGGAAAGTGAAGTGTAGAAACCTCTTCTTTTTCAATAAGGGTATAATTGCTCGTATCCATTTCCTTTTTTTGAGCAAAAATAAATGATTTGACGATTTGAATACAATTTCTTCAAAAAAAATATGAATTATTGTTTTATGAATGTTCTTTCCCCTTTAAGAATAATGATTAGCAACAATTATTAATTTGCTTTCTCACAGAAAACAAGCTATTTTTGTTGGCGTTAGAAATTTACATTTTTCATACCATGACATTTGAAGCATTAGACAATCAATCACCAATTTGGGCATACCAAGCAGATCGCGCTTTAACAAACGAAGAAAAGGCTTTTATCTTAAAAGAAATGGCAATTTTTTTTGATGAATGGGAATCTCATGGTGAAAAATTACATGGGGCTATTGAACTTGTTGATAATTACAATTTGATAATTGGGGTAAAACAACCTGAAGGTAAAATGTGTGGAGGTTCAGTAGATTCGTTGTTTAGATTTCTAAAATCTATGGGAACACACTTAAAAGTGGATTTTTTTAATCGGTTGAAAGTGGTAACTGTAGATGACAACAAGCAACTTGAAGTTGTTCCATTTTTTCAATTGGAAAATTTCCCGAATAGATTGATGTTTAACCTTTCTGTAAAAACGAAAGAAGAATTGCTAAATGGGTACAAAATTCAGGTTAAAGATTACTTGACTTCACTTGTGTAAGCACTTCTTCTAATACGTTCCATGTAGCTTGCGCTGTGTTGTCCCAAGAAAATAACGCTGACCGTTTTAACCCTTTTT
>JBDHXR010000198.1:0-2862 GCA_039810825.1 Fluviicola sp. | reverse complement strand
CCATGTAGCAGAGAAATTCTTAGGCTCATTCTGTTTCACAGCAAACGTTTCAGCTTTTGAATGGATGGTAGCGTACAAGTTTCCATCAGGCATTTTCACTGAAACTTTTGAAGGAGAAACAAAACCAAGACCATCACCTTTATACGTTATTTGAAACTTAACATCTGTTTTTGCAGTCGTTTTTTCATTTTTCAATACAGCAATTTTAAAATTCCCAACCTCAAATTCATTTTTAGAAACCGGTAAGCGAAAAGTTGGCGCTTCCAATGGTGCAGTTAACTTGACCAATTTTAAGCCATTACACAAAAATTTAAAATCACGAATTGAATTCATGTTTGTTCCTAAAGTACGCATTACTCGGCTCTTCGTATCGCGTGGAGGTATCAATACATACTTATCATTTGAACTTTGGGTATTTCCATTGATTTCAAACTTGCTTTCTTCAGATTGGTACAATAACCAATCCTCCGTTTTATTTGTGATTGCCATTCTGAATTTTAATTCTTTAGCAACGGCAACAACATTATCTAAAACAATTCTTGCTTGATCTGTTTCTATTACGGTATCCTTAAAATAGACTTTCTCATACTGTCCGTATGAAACATGAAAGGAAGACAGAAGCAATAAAGTTTGTAAAAGTGAACGCATCTTTTTCATGATAAATTGATTTTATTAATTGAACAATAAAACTAAGCAAAATAATAATGCGAGCAAGCAATCTACACGCAAAATCACACTCAACAAATTCTACATATTAATAAAACAAACATACACATCAGATGATTCTGAAAAAAATCATTGAACAATAATTTAACTTAGGTTGTATCAACATGTATAACTTTAAATTATTGAATTATGGGACCAATCATTGCAATTGTAATCATTATCACAGCATTTTCACTGTATGATTACTACACAACAAAATCTTGGCAACTTATCACTTCGTCTGAGAGAAATGACACTGTATTTGAAAACAGAAATAAAAAATACGGTGCATATCAAATCCGAACTGACTACAACAAACGAATTTTGTTAATTCTCTTTTTTGTTACAGCAGGAATCGGGGGCTTGTGGGGTATGAAGCACGTGTTTGGAAAATCGAATACTATTTTAGAAAATGAGAAAATAACCAAAGAATGGATTATTGATTTATTTGACGATAAGAAAATAGATGAACCAGAGGTTCCTGAGATTCCAGACGAGATGCCCGCTCAACAAGCTACAGCACAATCTATAGCATTCATCGCCCCTACAGTAACAGACGACCCTGCAAAAGAGACTCCAATAGCAATAGTTGACCCAACTACCACTGTAAGTACAACCACACAAACAGGAACAGGTACAGACCCCTTTAATCCTAATTTGGCAAACCCTGGAAAAGGAGGAGAAGGAAACGGGATAGAGGTGCAAAATAGCACTATTCCGGAAGTTGTTGATGAGATTGCTGTATTCCCGGGTGGTATGGCAGCATTGCACAAATATATATCAGAAAACATTGACCTTTCTATTGTTGATGGCACGTCTAAAATAAATTTGAAATTTGTTGTAGATACAGATGGAAACATCTCAAACATTGAAGTGACAAGAAATACAGAAAAATGTAAATCTTGTGAACGAGCAGCAATCAAAGTAGTTGAGTCAATGCCAAAATGGAAGCCCGGAAGAAATAACGGAGTACCGGTAAAGAGTTATTTTAGATTGCCAATTACAATACAATAAAAATTAGCTGAAAAATGGCTTTAAGAGGGTGAGAAATCATCCTCTTTTATGTTTTAAAAAAATAAATCAATGAAAATTAGAAAGAAAGATTGTAAAGAAAAATAAAATAAGTAACTTTGCGCCCAAATTAGGGAATACACTTTAAAAAAGACAATAAAAATGTCAGCAATTCAAGGTAAAATATCACAAGTTATCGGACCAGTAGTAGACGTTGCGTTCGATAAAGGAGTAGCTCTTCCAAGTATCTACGATGCTTTAGAAGTAATTAAAGCAGATGGTTCAAAAGTTGTGCTAGAGGTGCAAGCTCACATCGGTGAAAACGCAGTGCGTGCAATCTCTATGGATTCAACAGATGGATTTCGAAGAGGACTAGACGTTAAAGCAACAGGTAGCGCAATCAAAATGCCTACTGGTGAAGAAATCAAAGGACGTTTATTCAACGTTGTTGGTGAGGCGATTGATGGTATTGGTGCAGTAGATAATTCAAAAGGACTTCCAATACACCGTGAAGCGCCGAGTTTTGACCAATTGTCAACTGCTACTGAAGTGTTGTTTACAGGTATCAAAGTTATCGATTTGATCGAGCCTTATGCAAAAGGAGGTAAAATTGGTTTATTTGGGGGTGCTGGTGTTGGTAAAACAGTATTAATTCAGGAATTGATCAATAATATCGCAAAAGGACACGGTGGTTTATCTGTTTTTGCTGGCGTTGGTGAGCGTACACGTGAAGGAAACGACTTACTTCGTGAAATGTTGGAATCTGGAATCATCAAATATGGTGAAGGTTTCTTACGCTCAATGGAAGAAGGTGGTTGGGACTTAACAAAAGTTGATCTGAACGAAATGAAAGATTCTAAAGCTACTTTTGTATTCGGACAAATGAACGAGCCTCCGGGCGCACGTGCACGAGTAGCACTTTCTGGTCTTACATTGGCTGAATATTTCCGTGATGGTGAAGGTGATGGACAAGGAAAAGATATCTTGTTCTTTGTTGACAACATTTTCCGTTTTACACAAGCTGGTTCAGAGGTTTCTGCCTTACTTGGACGTATGCCATCTGCAGTAGGTTATCAACCAACATTGGCTACAGAAATGGGAGCAATGCAAGAGCGTATTACATCAACAAAAAATGGATCTATTACA
>JBDHXR010000197.1:0-2862 GCA_039810825.1 Fluviicola sp. | reverse complement strand
GCGATTGGAAAAAATTCACAATACCTTTTATTTAGTAGGTAGTCAAAAGTTTATAGGAAGATATAATCCAATGGGGCCCAATAACGGTCCAGGTTTTATTCAGGAATATACAGACCAAATTAGAAAATTTAATTTGATTGATGACGGTACTACAATTACAATTAATCATTTGCCTAGTATTACCGATTCAGATGAACTGCACAGAAGAGATTATAATGTAACGGCTCAAATTATGCCAAATGGCGATGAAGGTATAACAGCTTTTTCGGGTGTTTTTCAAAAAACGGCTAATCTTCCGTTTTTGAATTGTGTGAATATTGACAGTGTTGGATATACTGTAAACAATGCTTTTGAACAATATTACAATCATTACCACTGTGGTCACTTCCCAATTTATAGTGCCACAGCCAATGAAATGCACACCCTGTTTTTTGGTGGAATAGCGCAGTATTATGACAGTGCAGGTATTTTGGTTCAAGACAATGAAGTTCCTTTCGTTAAAACTATTGCAAGAGTTACTCGTGATGCAAGTGGTATAATGAGTGAATATAAATTGCCAGTAGAAATGCCAGCATTATTAGGAGCTGGTTCAGAATTTATACCCATTGAAAACTTACCAAGATATAACAATGGCGTTTTTAAATTAGATGATTTTGTAGATGATACCACTTTAGTTGGCTATATATATGGCGGTATAAGTAGCACGGCCGCAAATATTTTTTTTACAAATACAGGCACCGAAAGTAGCGCAAGCAGCCAAATCTTCAAGGTATATGTTATAAAAAATTCGCCTTTAGGAGTTCACGAGTTGAATACCCAGAGTGTTGGGACTTTACAGGTGAAAGTTTACCCTAACCCAAATGATGGAAATTTTGTAGTGAAATTTAATCTTAAAAACAGTTCGAATGTGAAAATAATTATTCACGATGCAAGTGGTAAGCTAATAGAAAATACAGTACTGGATAACTTACAAATAGGCGAAAACACATACTCAAAGAAAATTAAAAACTTAATCAATGGAGGGATTTATTATATCACCATTGAAACGGATTATGAGAAGGCAACACAAAAAATAATCATAGAGCCATAGCATTCCATGAAAAAAATAATACCTTATTTACTCTTAATAATCTTATCAGGATTTGGCTTGCTTACTCTTTTCCTAAGCACATCAGTGATATTTGATTTGTTTGGCATCAGAGCTAAAGAGGGCAATTATGTTCATTTTGTGGTTTGGGCAAATTTCATTTGTAGCTTTCTCTATCTTTTTGCAGCTTATGGGTTTATTAAGAACAAGAGATGGTCGGCAACACTTTTAGGGATTGCAACACTTATCCTGTTAGCAGCTTTCATTGGTCTTAAAATCCACATTAATTCCGGTGGCATTTATGAAGCAAAAACAGTTGCGGCAATGATCTTTCGGATTTCCGTGACTTTTGTGCTTGCAATCATTGCTTTTTTAACAATTACAAAAAATAAATTATGAAGAAGAAAATAATTTTAATTCCTGCAATCGCTCTATTCCTTTTTAGTTGTGGCAATGCGTCGAACGAAAAATCAGAAGATCTAAGCGAAATCGAAACGCACGATGAACATCATCACGATGATGAAAGTGAAGCTATTGAACTTAACAATGGTGAAAAATGGACAGTGGATGCCCATATGATCGCTCATATTCGCACTATGGAAAAGGATGTTATTTCCTTTGCTAAGGTCGAACAAAAAGATTACAAATCATTATCTGAAAAATTACAAGCAAATATTGATCTACTTACCTCTAATTGTACAATGACGGGTCAAGCACACGACGAACTCCACAAGTGGTTATTGCCCTACATGGATTTGGTAGATGAACTTTCAGTGGCTGAAGACAAAATTGAGGCAGAAAAACAATTTCAAAATATTCAATCGTCATTCAAAACATTTAATCACTATTTCCAATGAAAATGAAACTAGTAATTCTATCAATTTTAGCTACGATCATGCTGAATAGTTGCAATAACACAACTACTCAAGAGCAAACTAATTTTGAAGACACAAACGCAGAAAGTGGTCTCGGAGATAGTACAGAGCCTGAAACCGACTACTTAGCGGTTGGAAAGGACATTGCAGCTGCAACGCAATCAGTGTTAGCAAAAAATCTCATGGATGCTATAAACAAAGGCGGAACCGAATATGCGTTGGCATTTTGTAATACGAAGGCAATTCCACTTACAGATAGTATGGTTCATACGCTTAATGCAGGCATTAAAAGCCCAACCATAAGCTCCGAAATACTGTGTAGGCTTGGTGCTCGCAGCAGAGCATAACACACGTCTAGCGCAAGAGCCGGAATTGAGGTAACACGAAACCCCAACTAAGAAAAAATCCACTTTAGTTTGAAGACATACAAGTTCTTCGAAAGCCCGCACTTCGCCAATACTTTTTCCGTTAGGTGCAACCCTACAGACGACCGTGCATACTTCAACCGACTGACAAAAAAAGGACAAACCAAACCCACTCACCACCCAAAAAATTTGAAACTTTTTAATTTTTGTTTTGCGGTTCTAAATCTTTATCGTAATATTGCAATATTAAATAAACAAAAAAATGGGTGCAACAAAAACAGACCACTTTACAGACCAACAAAATCAAATCGCAACTATTGCAAAAGCATTGGGACATCCTGCACGAGTGGCAATTATTGAGTATTTATTGAAAGTGGACACCTGCATTTGTGGCGATATCGTAAACGAATTGCCACTTGCTCAACCAACCATTTCGCAACATCTAAAAGAACTAAAAAACGCAGGAATGATCAAAGGAAACATTGAAGGAAACGCCATTTGCTACTGCATTGACGAAAAAGCTATTGAAAAACTG
>JBDHXR010000196.1:0-2901 GCA_039810825.1 Fluviicola sp. | reverse complement strand
GAAACTTGCCAAGTAGGAGTTGAATTTCTACCCGGTGCAGTAATACCAGCAGTACCAGCAGGATTTTGTATACCAATAATGGCACGGCCACCATTCCAACCTGTACACAAGTCTTTTCGTTCTACGTAAACGTCAATTACATTGGTTGTTTCATACAATACCATCATGAAAGTACTACGCATAGAAGTACAAGAGAAATGAGCAAGATCATTGTACACAACACATAGAATTCTACAAGGAGCTGTACCTGTAACGTACCATTTCACAGTTCCGTTTACACTCGGATCAATATCGTGATAAATACCATATATATCTCCTGCAGGGCCAGTAGTTAATGCGTTTGAAGGACAATTCGCTGTGAAACTCCAGTCATGGTAGCCTCCAGCAAGTGAAGAATTAAAACTTAAGGAACCATTTGACCCAATAACACAATTCGTATATGTTTGCCCAAAATAACAAAATGTAAATGGCAAGTTAACTAGAGGACTCCAGACATCATCCGTTCCAACAGAGACAGCTGTGCCTCCTGCAGCATTATATGCTATCGGTGGAGTAGCAGGAATAGAACTAACAACGTAAGAAGTTGTAGCTCCTACTTGAAAAGGCGTAGCTGTGAGCGTAGCACATGGTGAACTACAAGATAAATTTTGATCTGGACCAGCATTTACATCCGGGCATCCAGGAAATTGTGAAAAAGAAAAATAATTAACCAGCAATAGTGCAGCAGTAAAAGCTAATTTCATAGGGTCTTAATTAGTAACTGCCAATATTACGAATACATCATGTTAAAAGTTGCACAAAAACAAAATATTTTAGAAAAATTTTGTTCTTATACCGTAAATGTGGTATTTTTGTCCCGAAGCAATTTGTTATTTGGATTTAATCTAAATAACATTAATTAATTTGCATTTAATATACAGACTGTTAAAACAGCTTTTAGAGATGGGATATACAGAAAACGAGTTAGCCAAAGATTTAGAGAATGCTGAATATAAATTTGGTTTCATTACCGATATAGAATCAGATATTGCCCCAATTGGATTAGATGAAGATACGATAAGGCTAATATCTAGTAAGAAAAATGAACCAGAATGGTTGTTGGAATTTAGACTTAACAGCTTCAATGCATGGGTGGAGATGACGGAGCCAGATTGGGCACATGTAAACTATCCGAAGCCAGATTTCCAAGCAATTTCGTATTATGCTGCTCCAAAAAGTGCGAAAAAAGCAAAAAACTGGGATGAAGTAGATCCGGAATTAAAAGAAACAATGTCAAAGCTTGGAATTTCATTAGAAGAACAAAAAGCATTGAGTGGTGTAGCTGTTGATTTCGTGATGGATTCTGTTTCAGTTGGAACAAGTTTTAAAGAAAAATTAAAAGAATTGGGAATTATTTTTTGCTCCTTTTCAGAGGCAGTTCAAGAATACCCTGAACTTGTTAGAAAACACTTAGGAACAGTTGTACCACCAAGTGATAATTTTTATGCAGCCCTAAATTCAGCTGTTTTTTCTGATGGTTCTTTTTGCTACATTCCGAAAGGAGTAAGATGTCCAATGGAGCTGTCAACTTATTTTCGTATAAACGCTGCCAACACCGGGCAATTTGAAAGAACGTTACTTGTGGTAGATGAAGGTGGTTACGCATCGTATCTAGAAGGATGTACAGCGCCTCAGCGCGATGAAAACCAACTGCACGCTGCTGTAGTTGAACTGATTGCAATGGATAATGCAGAAATCAAGTATTCAACCGTACAAAATTGGTATCCCGGCGATAAAAATGGAGACGGTGGTGTTTTCAACTTTGTAACGAAACGAGGTTTATGTGAAAAAAATGCGAAAATTTCTTGGACGCAAGTAGAGACAGGTTCTGCTGTTACGTGGAAGTATCCTTCGTGCATTTTGAAAGGAGACAATTCAATTGGAGAGTTTTACTCGGTAGCTGTTACAAACAATTATCAGCAAGCTGATACGGGTACAAAAATGATTCATTTAGGGAAAAACACAAAAAGTACGATTATTTCTAAAGGTATTTCAGCAGGAAAATCACAAAATTCATACAGAGGTCTGGTGCAAATTCATAAAGGTGCTCAGAATGCTAGAAATTTTTCGCAATGTGACTCATTGCTGATGACTGACGAATGCGGTGCACATACATTTCCATATATTGAATGCAAAAATCCAACTGCGAAAATTGAGCATGAAGCAACAACTTCAAAAATAGGAGAAGACCAAATATTTTACTGTTTACAACGTGGTATTTCAGAAGAAAAAGCAATCGGTTTAATTGTAAACGGGTATTGCAAAGAAGTTTTGAATCAATTACCAATGGAATTTGCAGTAGAAGCACAGAAGTTACTTAGTATAAGTTTAGAAAACTCAGTAGGATAATATAACAAAGAAATTACGATATGTTAACGATAAACAATTTAGAGGCGTCAATCGACGGAAAACAAATATTAAAAGGATTAAACCTTGAAGTGAAAGCAGGAGAAGTACATGCTATAATGGGACCTAACGGTGCTGGAAAAAGTACTTTGGCAAACATATTGGCGGGTAGAGAAGAATACGAAGTACTAGGTGGAACCGTTCAATTTGATGGTGTTGACTTATTGGAATTGGCACCAGAAGATCGGGCTAGAGAAGGCTTATTTTTAGCTTTTCAATATCCGGTAGAAATCCCTGGTGTTTCGAACATTAATTTCTTGCGTACTGCCTTGAATGAAATTAATGAATACCAAGGAAAAGAGCCTATTTCTGCAAAAGATTTTATGGCATTGGTTCGTGAAAAGTCTGCCTTAGTTGAACTGGATTCGAAATTAGCATCACGTGCTGTAAATGAAGGATTTTCTGGTGGATGTCTGGTTCGGCGTATTGGCGCCGGTCGGCACCCCCGGGCCGATC
>JBDHXR010000195.1:0-2906 GCA_039810825.1 Fluviicola sp. | reverse complement strand
CTCTTTGGAAAATTTCTAATTTTTACAATCAAATTTATCAAGTTCGTTAATGAATTTAACGCAGACTCAAAATAGTTGTTTAACGTAAATTGTTGAAAACCCAGAAACATGACATTTTTAGAACAAATACCTTCAGAATCAAGAAAGTTTGGCTGGATTGAACTTATATGCGGATCCATGTTTTCAGGAAAAACGGAAGAACTTATACGCAGATTAAAGCGTGTTGAGTTTGCACAGCAAAAATTAATTCTTTTTAAACCAAATATTGACAACCGTTACAGCGAATCCGAGGTGGTAAGTCACAAAGGTTCTTCTTTAAAAGCTCGTGTTGTCAATCATTCTAAAGACATCTTGAAAATTTGGAGCAATGAAAAAGTAGTTGCCATTGATGAAGTTCAATTTTTTGACAGTGACATAGTGGAAGTATGCAATGAATTGGCGCAAAATGGCGTAAGGGTGATTTTGGCAGGTTTGGATATGGACTATCTTGGAAAACCATTTGGCCCCATAGCCAGTTTACTCTGCATTGCCGAATATGTAACTAAAGTGCATGCAATTTGTGTATCTTGTGGTAACTTAGCACATTATTCACACAGAATAACTGCTGATACAGGGCAAGTGTTGGTTGGCGCAACTGAAAAATACGAGCCTTTATGTAGAAGTTGTTACAATAAAATTGAACATTGAAACTAAATTACTCCATTCAAGAATGTGCAACGCTCTTTCAAGCAGAGCAAATTGGCAATTGTAACGATTTCATTACACATGTATATTACGATAGCCGTAAAATAATCCATCCAAATGGGGCATTGTTTTTTGCCTTATCAGGTGAAGTGAGAAATGGAAAAAATTACATCGATGATGCATACAAAAAAGGAATTCGTTTGTTTGTTATTGATGATAAAACTTTTGCAACTCAATACGATGCGGTATATTTTTTAGTTTACAACCCGCTAACTTCCCTACAAAAATTAGCCAGTTATCACAGAAATAAGTTTACATATCCCATTGTTGCAATAACCGGAAGCGTAGGTAAAACGACTTTTAAAGAATGGTTGTTTCATTGCATTTCAGATTGCTTTCGAGTTGTTCGCAGCCCTAAAAGCTACAATTCACAACTTGGTGTAGCCTTATCTTTGTTGGAATTAAATGAAAATGCTTCCATTGCACTTATAGAGGCAGGTATTTCTAAACCTGGAGAGATGGAAATACTAGAGAAAATGATACGCCCTGATATTGGAATCTTCACAGCATTTGGCTTAGCGCATCGCGAAAATTTTAGTGATAAAGCAGAACACCTTGTAGAGAAATTGAAACTGTTTACAAACTGCAAATTGGTGTTTGTGTCGCACGAATTTAACGAAATCGAAGATAGATTGCCATCAAATTTTCAGGTGTGTAAAGCTTATGAACAACACACACATCCTCTTGGGTTCAACAATATGTTGGGAGTGCTCGCTTCCTTTCTTAATTACCTCCAGTATTCAAAAGAAGATATTGTTCAAAAATTATCAACTTTACCTGTGTTGGCTTTGCGTATGGAAGTTTTTGAAGGAATTAACAACAACCTAATTATCAACGACACATACAATCTGGATAAAAATGCATTGAATGAAGCTTTGGTATTTCAACAACAACTTGCTAAAAACAAAAAACGTGTGGTAGTAATTGGTTTAGCAACAAAGTTGTTCCACGAAAAAAGTGAGATTGAACAGTTGATTTCTGCGTTTCATCCAGACAGTATTTTCTATATCAATGAAGGAGAAGAAATACCTTGGAATACTTTACATGATTCAGTTGTTCTCATAAAAGCACATAGAGCTAGACTTTTTGAACACGAAGTAGCTAAAGGTAGAAAATTGAAGCACCAAACGTATGTTGAAATAGACCTGAGTGCTATCAAGCACAATCTTCAAGTTTACCAACAACGGCTACCGCATGATGTCAAAATTTTAGCAATGGTAAAAGCGGCTTCTTATGGTGCTGGTGCAGAAACTGTAGCACTATATTTAGAACGAAATGGGGTAAACAATTTTGGTGTTGCTTTTGCTGATGAAGGTGTTGCTCTGCGCAATGCAGGTGTTCACTCAACAATACTCGTGATGAATCCGGATCCTGAATACAGCGAATTAATTATTGAAAATAAACTTATTCCTGCCGTGTATTCTTTTGAGCAGTTGGATACGTTTGTTACGTCTTTGATTCATAGACAAATAAACAGCTATCCTATTCACCTAAAATTTGATACTGGAATGCACCGTTTGGGGTTTGACCTAAGCGAAAAGGAACGCTTACTTTCCATTTTGAATGCACAACCCGAAGTGAAAGTGACAGGAATATTTTCTCATTTAGCTGATGCAGATAACGAGGAAAGCAGTGAGTTTACGCAACTTCAATTAAAAAAATTTGACGAAATTTGTGCCTATTTTTCAGAAAATTTACCACTGCCCTTTACTGCCCACATCCTAAATTCTGAAGGTGCACTGCGCTATTCAGAAAGTGCCCTCAACATGGTACGCATAGGAATCTCCATGTATGGGTACACTGAAAATAAAAAACTACTGCCACTCTTTAAGCCAAGTATTTCTTGGTACAGTGTGGTCTCTCAAGTAAAAACTGTTCAAGCGGGTGAATTCGTTGGTTATGGCTGTACATTTCGAGCAGAAAACACCATGCAACTTGCAATTGTGCCTGTTGGGTATGCCGATGGATTTAGAAGAAATTTAAGCAACGGAAAAGGGAGTGTTTATATACAAGGAAGAAAATGCCTTGTTGTTGGGCGAGTATGTATGGATATGATCATGGTTGACGTTACAGGACTAACAATTGCTGCGGGTGACACTGTTGAAATTATTGGGAAAAACCAATCAATGCAGGCTTTTTCTAACGACGCAGAAACGATACCG
>JBDHXR010000194.1:0-3000 GCA_039810825.1 Fluviicola sp. | reverse complement strand
TACTAAGTTTTGAAAATTTTTGTTTTCTGAATTTGTTCTGATTAATGTTAACATATTGTATTATTAATGTATGGATACTTAAAATTTGCTTTCAAATCAATTATGCCTACAAAATTGATTTATATGAATCCTTTCTTATTATGCTGACCGATAACGGCAGTTCGTCTAAACCACGAAGTAGTAGCGAAGCTAAACCTATTTTAATTCTTAAACGAAACTCAATTATACGCATTTATCTTCAATATAAAGCTACTTCGGCTATTCTTTTTTTAAAGTTTGTTTGCTTGGTTTTCAAAAATAAAGCCTCGTAAATCGCCTTAAAATAGCTTCTCAGAATGAAAAAATAAAAGCCAAGCCCTTTCAGGAACTCTTTAAGTAGGTTTTTATCTAAAAGATTGAAAATTCGGCGTATATTGTACGCTGAGAATATGAATCCGACATCGGCGGAAGCACGTTTTTTGAATTTTTTGGTCTCAATTTAGTTCCATCTCCAGCAAGGAGTTTACCACCGATTAAATCGAAATTCTTAGCTAGTTCGACTGTCGCTCGAAACACCTTTTTAATTGCATCGGGATTATCACGCCGAAAGTTAGAAATGGTATTGTGGTCCGGAACAAGTTCACGCATCAACCAGCGCAGTTCCATGTTGCGAATACACTCTTTTTCCAACTGCCTGGAAGAACGAATGCGGTTCATATAGCCGTAGATGAACAACTTCAACAAATCACTGGGATGATATGCTGGTCTTCCACCAAGTGCATGGTCTCTTTTCTGTTCAAAGTTGTAATCTGAAAGTGGCAAGCTATCGACAAACAAATCGACGAGCCGAACTTCATTGTCTTGTGCGATATATTCTTCCAAGCAAAACAGACTCATTTGATTTCTATTGTTTCCTATGATGTATTTCATAGTATGAATATGCTGAAAATCAAACGATTAAACAACGCTCACATAAATAAGTTATTAACAAATAGTGTGTTGGTTATTGAATGGTTTTTAGACAGTCTGACGGTTTGGCGCTTGGCGAAGTGGCGGAAATCGAAGCACTAATGTTCAGTTTTGCACAAAAGTTCAATCGAAGAACTGCCGTTGAATTTAGCACTTAATCCGCCATTTTGCCAAGTGGCAAAGGCAAATTGCTTTTTTTTAGTTTATTTATCCAAACCGTTCTACCGGGCATTTGAATACCAAGTCCAAAGGAACCTGCCAATAAGTCGATAGATCCTTTTTTCCAAGGATCCGCTTGTCGCATATATTGAAAATCGAGGTAGAGATAAATGTATTGCCAAACATGATAATTAAAACCAGCTTTTACTGCTAAAATTCCGTTGTATGATTCTCTACCGTATCCGTTAATTTTAATAATAGATAATCGGGTTTGTAAGCCAATGTATGCGTCAAATCGTTTGATAGGAAAATACCTAAAAATACCAATTAAGATTTGAGTATTGCCTTTAATGTAGGCTGATTTTTGAATCGGAGCGAGGTATTGAAACAATTCTCCCCGTGCACTGTATTTTTTTTCAAAAAAATAGTTTGCATAACCAGATGCATATAAATAAGAGCCTTTTCCGTTGAGTTCAACAACTGGATAAATCGTACTGGTTGTTTGGATTAACCCTCTTCGTTCACCAAGCTTAACATCTTGAGAAAAAGAAACATTGCTTATCCAAAAAACAAGTAGTGTTAATACAAATTCGTTTTTTCTTTTTTGGAACCCCATAAGTCGAAAATTCTGTAGTTAATTGATAATACGGTTGTTATTTGGTTTTTTTCAGAGTAACCTTTTGATTTCATATATTCGGTCTTTTGATTTGTAGTAGTCGTTTCAATTTTCCGACTATATGAAATGAAATATTGACAGGTTAAAGAGATATCCACCCTTGGAGTTAAGTTGAAATGAGTTCCTAACCCAATTTGCGCACCATAGAACCAACTAGTCTCCTTGTTTTTCCGATTGCTTAAATCAAAATAAAAATTGCGTCCAATCGTTGTTCCTACGGTGATGTATGGTTGAAATATGGGGAACGTATTTTTTCTGAGGTAAATTAAGAGATTCGGGCCAAATCTCACATCATTTTTTCTTGAAAGATCATTGCTATAAGAAATGAAGTCGAAAAACGCTTCATACACAAATCTATCAGAAAGCTGTATTCTTCCATGAGCACCAGTTCCTATTGGAGGAAATCCTTTTTCATTAATGACTGAGTTAAATGAAACGCGCATCAAACCAATAGAACTTAACCCACCCCGTTTACCATAAATTTCTAAACGTTGACCAAGACTTGTGAATGTGAGGAAAACTATACAAAAAAAAGAAAGTAGTTTAATCATCTAATAGGAAACTAAGAATACAATAAATTGAGTATTAACAAATATACCACTAATTATTGATTATTCATTTTTCAGCGTTATTGAAAATGGACCATTCTGTAAAAATTGAAGAGCAAGTTAAGTTATGCTGTATGTTTTAATTTTTCAAATTCATTTACAGTTAAATATCCGAGGGCTGAATGTCGTTGTATCAAAAAGAGGATAAGAGATAAATATGAAATAAAAGTCGCTAAAAGTATTTGCTTGAAAATTATTCAGCCAAGCATAATAATTATAGTCGTTTGGGTTGTCAGTTGTGTTTGTATTTATATATGTCCTTGATGATTTTACTTGAATTGCTAAACATTTCTTGTTGTTAGCATTGTGTAGCAACAAGTCATAATATTTTTGTTGTCGGCTAAGCGGAATACTTACTGAAAAATTGTTTGTTTTAGAAAAGTCGTCTTGTAGCAGTCCTGCTATATTATATTCTGGATATTCTATCGAAAATTTGTTCATCTTCTCATTCGGTTTTATGTCGTCCTACAATTACTGGTAACGGTTTCGGTATTTATGAAGGGCGGGATTAGATGTACAAAAGTTAAGCTTTGCACTACCGCTTAATAGAATTACTGTCGCTGAAATTATGACATTCAGCCCGCCTTTTATAAATACCATGTTAGCGGT
>JBDHXR010000193.1:0-3102 GCA_039810825.1 Fluviicola sp. | reverse complement strand
CGCAAATATTCAATCATTCCCTGAATCATTCAAATTGGATGTTGTTTCAGAAAACAGACAATATCGAGCAATCGGAAACGCAGTTCCGCCAGTTTTGATGTGGCACGTTGCAAATGCTTTAGTAAAATGTTGTTCGGTTGAACAACCTAAAGAAGTAAAAGAGAAAAAAGAAGAACTTTTAAATCAGGAAATTTAAAAATAATGCGAAACAAAATTTTCATAAGTCACGCAACGCCTGAGGATAACGATTTTACAATTTGGTTAGCCTCTAGACTTGAATTGCTTGGTTATGAAGTTTGGATTGATAAAAATGGATTAGTAGGTGGAGAAAAATTTTGGGAAACAATTGATGGCGTAATTAGAAATGAAGCGATTAAGTTTCTTTTAGTTTATTCAAAAAATATTTTCCAAAAAGATACTACAGGAAACCCAATTGCTGGGAAACTAAAAGACGGGGTTTACAAGGAGTTTAGTTTTGCTGAAAGTATAGGCAAACAAAACAACATCAATGATTTTATCATTATGATGAACATTGATGCATCAAATTACAATCTTTTTATTGGTGCAGACAGATTAAATCAAATACCATTTTACGAAAATTGGGCAAATGGCTTTAGACAACTAGAAAAGAAGTTGCAAAAAGATAATGTTCAGAAAGCTAAGCAAGAATTAAAAACAGATTTCGGAAGTTGGTATGAACAACAATTTGTTTCCAGTAATGGCATTACTCCCAAAAGTGAGTTGTATTACACAAATTGGTGGGAAATAAGCAAACTCCCAGAATATTTCTTTTTATATCAATTACAAAGCCTTGAACAAGCGTCAATTATTGCGAAACAATTTACAGATTATCCAATCAGCAAGATTACAAACTATTTGAGCTCATTTGAAGAAAGAAAGGAGTTTGCAATCAACCAAAACGGAAACATTTTTACTATTAAACCTCAAAATATTTTCAAAATTAAAATCACAGATGTTTTAATTGGTTTTGATTCAAGTAGTTTTCCAAAACATAGAGATTCCGAAAATCATTTTAAAAAGTTATTGAAAGAGGTTTTTCATAAAATGATGAAAAACAGAGGAATGTTTTGGTATGAAATGTCGAATAAGAGATTGGCATATTATTACACTCCTGCAAATTTGAACTCTTTCAAAACTAAGTTTGAATATCCATTCAGAAAGAATAATAAATTCAAAACAAAGAATTTGCTAGGCAAGCATAAAAGTTTAGGAAAGTGGCATTATGCTGTTTCGGTAAAACCAATATTATCACCTGTTTTAGCATTTAGTTTAAAAAGCCATATCACTTTTACAACAGACGGATTTAATGTTTTGAAGAACGATAAAAACGAGACCGATTCGAATAAAATTCACAGTCAGAGAAGAGCCAAAGGAAAAAGGATGTTCAATGAAGAATGGCGTGATTTATTTCTAGCATTTATTGATGCACTGAAACAAGATGAACGAATTGAGATTGCCTTATCATCAAATTTCATTTTAAAAATGCCAATTACTTCTCAAATTTTTTGGGCTGACTTTGGATATTTTGACCCAAAAGACAAAACAAGGCAAGGTTTACTTTCAGCATACGAATTTGAAGAAGAAAATCCAGAAGATAATGATTGAGTCAAAATTAATACATATACCAGAGCCTAAACTAACTTTTGGATTTGACCAAAAAATGGAAGACCCAAGAGATGGTTTAACGCTTTTTGGTGCTTATTCAAAGCATAAACATATTGGGCAAATTAGCGTTGGAATAATTGGTTCGAAAGAACAAAGAGAATATGTTAAGTCATATTTAAAGCGAATTCACCAACCTGTAATATCTGAAAACACTGATGTGGCAAGACCTTATTTCCCAGGACTTGAAGCAACATTTGATATCTTTATTAATATTGATGCTATTCAAGAAGTTGATGTTCCAAGAAGTAAAATTGATGAGTTTTTAAAATATACAGACGGTCATCAACGTGTTTTCAATTTAACTAATTTGTATGCAGACAAGCTTACAAAATATTTAAATGAAGAACATATTCCAGTTACAGTTTGGTTTGTTGCAATTCCAGATGAAATTTATCAATTCGGAAGACCTAAATCTAAAATACCTAAAGCTGTTGACAATAAAACTGTTGGTCTAAGAAAAAAGGAAAGAAGTAGTAATCAACAATTCCTATTTGAAGAACTAAACGATTTGAAGGAAGCATATGAATATGAAATAAACTTTCATAACCAATTAAAAGCAAAATTACTAAGTGAAAAAGTTGTTACTCAAATAATAAGAGAAAGCACAATTGCTTATGAAACATTGTGGACAGACCAAGAGAAAATAAACTATGAAAAACAATTTGACACAGCTAAAGCTTGGAATATCTCGACCACCTTATATTACAAATCAGGAGGGCTTCCTTGGAAATTGGGTGAAGTAAGAAAAAATGTATGTTATTTGGGGTTAGTTTACAAGCAAATCGAATTAGGAGAAAATAGAAATAATGCTTGTTGTGCTGCACAAATGTTTCTTGATTCAGGTGATGGTATGGTTTTTAGAGGAAACATTGGACCTTGGTACAATCCAAAAACAAAAGAGTTTCATATTACTAAGAAAGATGCGTATGAATTGCTTTCAATGTCTTTAGAATCTTTTAGGGAAAAATCGGAAACAGACGAATACCCACACGAAATATTCATTCACGCAAAGACAGGTTTTGATGACGAAGAATGGAGCGGCTTTTGTGAAGCAACAGAAGGGAAAAGTAAAATTATTGGTGTTAGAATCAAGGACGATAACACATTTAAACTCTACAGAGACTTTTCTTATTGTGTACCAAGAGGAACAACTTTATTTGTAACAGATAAACTTGCTTATCTATGGACAAAAGGTTACATACCAAGAATACAAACACAATTGGGACTTGAAACACCTAATCCAATAAGTGTTGAAGTTATGAGAGGAGAAAAAGATATTGAAACTGTTTGTAAAGACATTTTAGCTTTAACTAAACTGAACTACAATGCCTGTATTTACGCTGACGGTTCTCCTGTAACTCTTCGTTTCGCAGATTCGATTGGTGAAGTTTTCACAGCAGGAAAAGACATTAAATC
>JBDHXR010000192.1:0-3153 GCA_039810825.1 Fluviicola sp. | reverse complement strand
AGCTAAAGTAATTGGCGGTACAACAGGTTATACCTATTCTTGGTCAAACGGCGATGCAACAGCTACTGCAACTGCATTGTGTGCAGGAACTTATACATTGGATGTAACAGATGCAAACGGATGTACAACATCTGGTAATGCAACAATTACTGAACCACCAATGCTTGTAATTTCAAGTACATCTCCAACCGATGCATTGTGTAATGGAGATTGCAATGGAACAGTTACAGTAACCTCACCATTGGCAACACAATTTAGTTCGGATGGTGGAACAACTTACCAAGCATCTAATGTATTGACAAACTTATGTGCAGGAACTTATACCATCATGGTACAAGATGCGGTAGGTTGTACTCAAACTACTACGGCAACTATCAATGAACCTCAGCCTTTAGTTCAAGATTTAATTCCTGAAGATGGTTTATTAATATGCTATGATGGTTATGGTACTTTATCTGCAAATGCAACGGGAGGTACACCATTCTACTACTATGTATGGAATACAGGTGATACAACACAATACTTGAACGTAAACTTAACTGCACAAGCTTCTTTTACGTGTACAGTGTATGATCAAAACGGTTGTGTGTCTAACGCGCAAACAGCTACTGTTAATGTTAGACCACCATTTGTAGCGTCAGTAACTACTCCAGTATATGCATGTCCTGGAAATTCAGTTTCTATGACAGGTTCAGGTGTAGATGGATTACCTGGTTACAGTTATGAATGGTTAGTGCCTGTTAGTCATGACACGCTTGGAAATGGAAGTACATTCACGTATACTCCGAATGGCACTGAACAAGTGTTGATGGTAGCACACGATGAATGTTACAGATACGACACGATTCCGGTAGATGTAATTATCTATGCATTACCAGATCCAACTTTCTTGACAAACCCTGCTGCAGGGTGTTCGCCACTAACTTCAGGATTTGAATTCCCAGCGGCTACTTCTGGTAGCATAGCTTCTGCGACATGGAATTTTGGTGACGGGTCGCCTACAGAATCAGGATTGACAGTAAGCCACACATACATACCAGTTGGTTGCTACAATGTTACTGTAAATATTACAACAACTGATGGATGTATTACAGATACAACTATCATGAATGCAGCATGTGTATTGCCAGATCCGGTAGCAAACTTTACTTGGACGCCTCAGCCTCCAACTACGGTAAATTCTACTGTAAACTTTACAGACCAATCTATCAACGCAGCAACTTATGCATGGAATTTTGGAGCCTTTGGTACTTCTACGCAACAAAATCCTTCAGTGAATTTTGCAAATGTTGAGCATGGAGCATACGAAGTTTGTTTAGAAGTAACTTCTCCAGACGGATGTATCAATGAAATCTGTAAAGCTGTTACGATCGTTGAAGAGTTCTTGATTTATGTGCCAAACACCTTTACTCCGGATGGAGATGAATACAACAATATATTTAAAGCAGTTGCGCCTCCGGGAATGACATTGGATGATTTCTCTTTGATGATTTTCAACCGTTGGGGTGAAGTGTTGTTTGAATCTCACAATATTGAAGTTGGTTGGGATGGAACATATCATGGACAAATTGTAAAAGAAGGAACATACACTTGGGTAATTCAAGCTAAAGGTGCAGGAGATAAGAAAGCACGTAGATTTGAAGGACACTTGAATGTATTGAAATAATAACTTAAAAAAAGAAAAAGGACTGTATTTTATGCAGTCCTTTTTTTTTTCAAAAAAAAACCATATTTTGGCATTGTATTAGCTATCAAAACCCAAAACAAACTATGAAAACAATAACTACATTTCTTTCATTCCTAGCTACAATCTCATTTACGAGTGCTCAAGTTATGGAGCAAATGGAACTGAAAGATGGAAGTATTCAATATTACTTTTCACTAGACAAGTTTCAAAAGTCTTTAAATTTACCTATTGAAGTTTCACACTTAGGTGGAGATATCACGAAATTAAAAGCAAATACTAAAAGTAAATTGGGGGGAACAGTAGTTTTTATAGACCAAAATGACAAAGTTTTGTACGAACAAAAAATGGATTCAACGCTAACATTTGAATTCAATACTGATAAAAAAACTGCAACGATAGAATGCAACGTAAAAGGTTATTCCCCTTACGTCAAAAACTTAGAGCTGGAAAGATTAAGTATTTTGGTATTAAAGTTACAGCCAGAGCCACAAGACGCAATCTATGTGATAAACTCTCAAACAACTTTTTCAGAAATGAAATTAGAGGAGATTATGCAATGTGTAAACCGGCAAGTTGAGTCACACCCAGGGAAGAATGATTTCAGTACGTGTGAGAAAATATATAAGGCTAAGATTGCTGTTCAATAAGGTGATTTACATAGAAATTATTGCTTGCAAACCTTTTTAGTAATCCATTGATCGTTAAGCTTTATTTTCAAAAAGTAAACTCCCTGAGCCCAATTTTCTGTGTTAATTTCATTTAATGATATTAGTTCAACATTCAATTCAATACCATTAACATTCACTACTTTCATTTCTTGAATAGAATAAGGCGTGTTGATAGTAATTTGATTTACACAGGGATTTGGAAACACTTTCGTTTCAATACTCTCTTTTGATTCCTCTTTCAAGCTTAATATGTTGTAAATAGTTGTAAAAGAAAACACAGGGAAGTTTGAATCTGACCCTACCTTCAATACAAACATTGAATTTCCTCCCGGGCTAAATCTTTCATCTGAATGATATCCAACACAAATAGCAAAACTGTCTTTGGTTTGTATAATGTGATTCATTTGATCTTGCCCAAATCCACTATACCCTACTCCATATCCATCCCAGTAAAATGCAGCTGCATACCTTGATAAAATAAAGTCTTCACCACCTGGATAAGTGAAATTTGGGTTAATTGTTTGAATTCCAGTAAAAAATTTGTTTCCGGGCGTAGCAGTGTAATTCACAAAGCCTACAATCCTATTGTCATATTGTGAATAGTAATCATACTCAGCATATACAAGTCCTGAACCGGTAATAAAAGCCATGTATTCGTCGTTATCTGTTTTACCATTTTGAATTTTTTGACCTCCTGCAACAAAGTTACCTCCTACATAACTAATATCGTTAAGAATGTAATCACCATTCTTCCCAATCAAGGTATCCCAAAGCAAAGTACCATTTTTATGAAAAGTT
>JBDHXR010000191.1:0-3190 GCA_039810825.1 Fluviicola sp. | reverse complement strand
AATTTTCGTACTACACCAATACTGCTTACTCAAGATTTCTTGTTATACCCAAATACATACTCAGTATTAACTCCTGATAGTATATACCAAAAAAACAATTTCCCAACTTCTGTACATGGTACTTTTTATAAAACAAGTTTACCTTCGTTGAACACAGATTCATCAACCATTGCATTGTATTATGGAAGTGAGCTTATAGACAAAGTAAGTTATCAATCTAAATGGCATTTTTCGTTGATTGATGATCAAAAAAATAAATCCTTAGAGCGTATTGACCCGTGGGGTGTTTCAGACATGAAATCAAACTGGCATACCGCTGCAGAAAATGTGAACTTTGCTACACCAGGAAGAATAAACTCTCAGTATGTAAGCGGAAATGAGGCTACAGGTGAATTTTCCATTAAAGACAATATTTTTTCTCCTGACAATGACGGTTTTCAAGATGTATTGTTCTTTGAGTTCAACTTTCCGCAAGCCATGGTAGGCACTTTAAAAATCTTTGATAATCAAGGTAGAGAAATTGCTAAAGTCTTTACAAATGAACTAATGGGAACAAATGGGTTTTACACGTGGGATGGAACATTGAGCAATGGGCAAAAAGCACCAATTGGTGTATATATTTCAGTGCTAGAGGCATTTGCAGAAGACGGATCTGCTCAATTTGCGAAACGTTTAGCCTTCACCTTGGCTGGAAAATTAGATTAATACTTATTCTACATAGCTCAGTTTCAGCATGTTTGATTTTCCATTTTCTTCAATTGGAATAGAAGCAATATTGATAATCAAATCACCTTGCTTCACTAAATCATGCTTTAAGAGTAAATATTTAATATCCGCAATGGTGTGATCAGTACTCACTTTCTTATCATAGAAAAAGGCGCGAACACCCCATAAAAGATTCAATTGCGTAATAATTTTCTCATTACTTGTAAATACAAAAATTGGTGCATTTGGGCGCTGGGAGGCAATTTTATACGCAGTGTATCCGGAATATGACATTGTGATGATTGCATCAGCTTCTACACGTTGTGCTAACCTACATGCATTAAAACAAATAGAATCAGAGATAAATCGAGCTTGATTTTTATCCGGCATTTGGTCCATATTGTAAATGCCTTCAAACTTTTCCATCTCTTTAACTATGTTAACCATAGTTTGAATAACCTCAACCGGAAATTTTCCTACTGAAGTTTCGCCAGATAACATCACAGCATCTGCTCCATCTAATACAGCATTTGCCACATCATTTACTTCTGCTCTTGTGGGCGTAATACTGGTTATCATACTTTCCATCATTTGAGTTGCTACAATTACTGGTTTTGCATACTCGTGACCTTTCTTAATCAACATTTTTTGAATAAGCGGAACATTTTGATACGGTATTTCTACCCCCAAATCTCCACGAGCCACCATCAACGCATCAGTAACCTTAATGATTTCATCTATATCATCAATTGCTTCAGGCTTCTCTATTTTTGCTACTACACGAGCTTTAGCGCGTTTATTGGAAATCAAATGTTTTAATTCTATGATGTCTCGTGCAGAACGTACAAAAGAAAGACCTATCCAATCCACATCCATTTCCAAAGCAAAATCTAGATCCATTCTATCTTTTTCTGTCAATGATGGCAAAGAAATTTTAGTATTCGGAAGATTTACACCTTTGTTTGAGGAAAGAATGCCGCCATGAATTACTTTCGCTTTAATTTCCTTTTCTCCATCAGTTGCAACAATTTCCATAATCAATTTACCGTCATCAAGCAAAATTCGTTCTCCAACTTGAACATCTTTAGGCATTTGATCATAACTGATTCCAAATTTATCTTTTGTACCTAAAATATTTTGTGTAACAATCGAAACTTCAGAACCATTTTCCATCATAACTCCGTTGTTCTCCATTTCGAAAGTACGAATTTTTGGTCCTTGCAAATCAGCCAGAATAGCAACATTTAATCCTGTTTCTTGATTGATTTCACGAATTATCTCAATCATTTTTTTTAACACGTCGTGTTTGCCATGTGAACAGTTCAAACGACACACGTTCACACCCTCTAAAATGATTTTTTTTATTGTTTTCTTATCCGATGTTGCAGGTCCAAGTGTAGCAACGATTTTAGTTTTTTTCATTCAAATTGTATTAATTGAGCAGAAGGCAGTGAAGAAGATTCAAACGAATATGCAGCTACAATGCTTGAAAGTGATTTTACTTTATCCAGTACCTCATCAACTTCTACAAGTACATTGTTTCTCAAAACTAAAAAATAATCAATTTGATTTTTTTCTGGGATCAAGAATTTTCCCTCATACTTGTTTTTTATCATATACCAAACTACTCCATCTTGTTGATCTGTATATTGATAGTATGAATGTTGAGAAATAAATTGTCCCTTTTTGGAATAGACCTCAAACAAATCTTCCTTTTTTGATAAGTCAATGCGAATAATATTGTTTATTCCCCATGCTACACGGTAATCGTTGTGTGGTGAGCAAATTCCGATGAGTTCAAAATCAATTTCATCTTCAAGTAAAAGTGTATGTTTCTTTAACTTAGCCATTCTACTACATTGCACTGTGAAAGTACACATTTTCGAATCAAAACAGGTAATTAAATTGATAAAAAAGGGTAAAGAAATGGTAAACTCTTCTACTCGCCCAACAAAGTGAGGGTTTCTTTTGCTGCAACTTGTTCGGCTTGTTTTTTAGAGCCTCCTGTGCCTTTACCGTAATTCACTTCGTTTAGACTAACAACTACTTCATACAACCATGTGCCGTGATTATTTTCTTCTTTCAACACAATGAATTCGATAGCAACATGTTGTTTTTGACTCCAGATAAACAAGCGAGATTTGAAATCGATTTCTTCTTCCAGCGTTTTATTGAGGTCTAAATATTTTCTAAATACGTGTTTTCGAATGATGGTGCGCGTAGTTTCATAATTGCTATCCAAAAAAATTGCACCTATAATTGCTTCAAAAGCGTTTCCTTCTAGAGAAGAAAGATTGATAGAACGATTTTTATTGTACCGCAATATTTTGCGTAACTCCATTTCTTCTCCAATCTCAGACAAGGTTTTTCTAGAGACTACTTTGGCTTTAATCTTTGTGAGATATCCTTCATCGTTATCCGGGAATTTTTCATACAAATATTCAGCAATAACAGAATCTAAGATTGTATCTCCTAAAAATTCGAG
>JBDHXR010000190.1:0-3242 GCA_039810825.1 Fluviicola sp. | reverse complement strand
TGCCTTTATTGGAAGATGTTGACAATGCGCAAGTTTCTGCAAACGTATTAACCATGGAGCTGATTCATGATTTTGTAAATACCGATGAAGTTTTCAATGCATACAAAGGAAGCATGTTTGGAACGTTTAATGGGATAAAACGTGTAAAAACAAAGCGTATTGAATTTGATTACGATGAAGAAACATTTGAGTACACAGAAAGAGAGATTGAAGGCGAAGAAGACATGCCAGTTTTTACCATAGGTTTTACTACAGGAAGACCCGATGTGCCAGCCAAAATATTGCGCCACCTTTCTAGAATTACTTCTCAGTTTAAAAACATGGGCGACTATTGGGTTTATGAAGATGCAATATTGAACTCTGTTCCACTATACATGATTAATAAAAATGGGTTATTCATTTTTACTAACGATGAAGATTTAGCTAAAAATCATTCAAATGGATATGGAACCGAATCGCTAAATGCTGTATTAAGTAAAAAAGCTATGAAAAGTGGCTCTATATTCTCTTACTTAAATTTGGGCGAAACTGTTGACCGTGTTCCAGAAACGATGTTGGATGATAGTAAATACAATTTTTTACGTTCTTTAAAAGAAAAAAAGGGGGAAGTAGAACTTACCTCATCTAAAACAACTACAAAACAAACAACTTATAATTTAAGTTATAGTTTTGATTCACAGTTGGATAATGCAGGTAAATATTTATTAGACCTTGTAAATACTGCCTACTTATTGTCTACTAACAGGTAATGAAATCAGAGGGAGCAGGGCACAAAACAATATTGATTATTCTCCTATGCATCGCATTGGCGTTGTTTCTTTATATTCGTCCACAATTATTTGCTCCAGAACCACCACCGGTATTGCAAGACAGATTGCCTCATGCTGAACTGATTGGTCGTTTCAATATTTTGGAGAGTGCGAAAGAAGCGCAATCGTTGATGTTTAAAAACAAAATACCGTTGCGCGAATATTTTACCTCAGACTTTCTATTAAGCCAAGCTAAAGGTATGGGAATTGACATCCAGAGTAATGGGTATTTCTTTTCAAATGGAATGGATGAATGGGGAACAATTGTTCCTGTAATTGATAGCTCGCGAATAGTGAGTGGATTTAATCGGTTGGAGCAATATTTTAAAATCAAAGACACAGTAGTTTTTAGTAGGGTTGTTAAGAAAATTGAACAATTTGGCTTGTATATTTTTTACGACAAAGATTATTTGCTGATTTACCAAGGTAAAAACTTTAGAAAACGCATGGCTCGGGTATATTTTGCGCTAAAAGACCAACGTGAAGAAATTTGGGTAAATTTTTTAAAACACAAAACGTTCTCCGATGAAAAAAATGTGTTGTACACAAACGCCAAAGAACTTCAACAGTTTGGTATCAAGTATGCGTTATTTGCTTACGATAGTGATTCGATGAATGTTAAACTCAAAACGTATATTCACTCCATTAAGCCATTCACTTTAAAACCCAAAAGTTCTGGTATCTCATTTAAAAACACTGTAGTTGCAACCAAGGCGTTAGAACTACATTTAGATATTTCCGAATTTAGAAAAGACAAAAACAATCCACTTTACAAATGGATTGTAAAAAAAGGACAAAAAATTGGGTTTCCTACGCATTTGTTTTTTGAAGCATGGGAAGGAGATATTGCCCTTCAAGAAGGTGGAACCTATTTTGTGAATGAAGAAGTGGTAGAAATGACTTACGACGATGAATTTAATCCCATTGAAAAACGCGTAAAGGTAAAAGTGCCCGTTCCAGGATATTCAATCATGCTTTCAGTAAACAAAAACAGTAAAAAATTTGTGAATGCATTGTTTGCCAAGGGAATTGTAACAAAACAAGGAAAGAATTTTAGATTCTTGTTTTCACCACCGCTTAATCTTAACATGACAAAAAACTCCATACAGGCATATACCACACCATTTCCTCCTAAAATAACGACCAGTTCGCAAAGCAAAGGATTGTGGAAATACAAAGGGACAGACGTTCACTTCCAGATTGACTCGTTCAAAGTGAACGAAGCGTTTGGTTCATTGGAGTTTAAAGTCGAAAATATTGTAAAACGAGGAAAAATCTTTTAACGTGAGTTCGAACTCACAGTATTTTAATAAGGGATAAAAACGTTTTTTGCTTCAGTAAAGAAACGTAAAGCTTCCCATCCACCTTCTCTTCCTACTCCAGAAGCTTTCACTCCACCAAAAGGAGTACGTAAATCTCTTACCAGCCAAGAATTAATCCAGACGATACCAGCGTGTACGTTTTCAGCCATACGGTGCGCCTTTTTCAAATCATTTGTCCAAATAGTTGCGCTTAAACCATAAACTGTACTGTTTGCCATCATCAAGACTTCTTCTTCAGTATCAAATGGTGTTATGGTAACAACAGGACCGAAAATTTCTTCTTGATTGGTACGGCAATCGTATTTTAAGCCTTCAATTACTGTGGGTGCAATATAGTAACCCTCGTTGTATGGTGCATCCAACACAACTGCATTTCCACCGGTTAATATCTTTCCTCCTTCTTCCTTAGCCAACTCAATGTATGATAATATTTTTTCGAAATGTGACTTAGAAACCACCGCTCCTAGTTTCGCTTTGGGGTCGGAAGGATACGATACTTTTAAATTACTTACGCGCTCAACAAAAGCCGTTTTAAACTTCTCGTAAATACTGCGTTCAACAAAAATACGAGAACCACACAGGCAAATTTGTCCTTGATTTGCAAAAGAAGAATGAACAGTGGTTTTTAGCATTTCATCAAAGTCACAGTCTGCAAATATGATATTCGGATTTTTTCCTCCCAATTCCAACGAAAGTTTTTTGAACATTGGTCCAGCAGTTTGAGAAATGTATGCCCCTGTTTTTGTTCCGCCCGTAAAAGAAATTGCTTTAATTTTTGGATGCTTAACAATGGCATCACCTGCAGTTTGTCCCAAACCATGAACAATGTTTAGCACACCTGCGGGCATGTCGCTTTCTTTTACAACTTGACTAAGAAGAAATGCTGTAAAGGGCGTTATCTCTGATGGTTTAGCAACCACACAATTCCCTGCAGCCAAAGCTGGAGCAATTTTCCATGAAAACAAGTACAAGGGTAAGTTCCACGGAGAAATGCACCCAACAACACCAATAGGCTTTCGCATTGTATAATTGATTCCTAGTCCCTCCATACTATGTGATTCAGCAGAAACGTGCTCAATAGCTGTGGCAAAAAAATGAAAGTTTGAAACAG
>JBDHXR010000189.1:0-3307 GCA_039810825.1 Fluviicola sp. | reverse complement strand
GCTTCCATGGGTTTTACTCATGTTTGTAAAAATACAAAAATAGTTGTGTGAGCACCAAACAGATTATCAAAATAAAAAATCGTAGTGTTCAAAAATAATCGAATTCCAAACTCTTTACGTATCTTCGTAACCAAAGTCTATACTCATGTCTATAGAAGTGAAAAATCTTTCAAAGTATTACGGAGAACAAGCTGCTGTTAACAATATTTCATTCAGCATTGGCAAAGGAGAAATTATTGGTTTTTTAGGTCCAAACGGAGCTGGAAAATCTACCACAATGAAAATGATAACCGGGTACATTCCAGCAACAGAAGGAGAAATCAAGGTGTGTGGCATTCCGGTAAGTGTAGATTCTATTGAAACAAAAAAACACATCGGTTATTTGCCAGAAAACAATCCTTTGTACTTGGATATGTATGTAAAAGAGTACTTAGAATTTGTAGGCAAAATCTATAAAATAAAAAACATAAAAGAACGCGTAGCTGAAATGATAAACTTAGTAGGCTTAGATGTAGAGCAAAATAAGAAAATCGGAATGCTATCGAAAGGTTACAGGCAGCGTGTTGGGTTGGCTCAAGCTATCATTCATAACCCGGATGTACTGATATTAGATGAACCTACTTCTGGCTTAGATCCCAATCAATTGGTCGAAATTCGCGACTTAATAAAGCGCATAGGAAAAGAAAAAACAGTAATGCTTTCTACCCATATACTACAAGAAGTAGAAGCTATTTGTGATCGTGTAATCATTATCCGAAAAGGGGAATTAGTTGCTGATAATCTTGCATCAAACCTACAAACTGAAACGGATACACAAGTTGTTTTTGTTGAATTTGATGGAGAAGTGAGCAAATCGACATTGAATAAAATACCTGGTATTTCAAAAGTTGAACGTATCACAGACTCAAGCTACTTGATTGAATCTACAAAGCATAATGATCTTAGAAAAGTAGTGGCAAAATATGCACAAGAGCAGCAAATGCTTATCCTTACAATTCGTACGGAAGAAAAATCTTTAGAAGAAGTATTCAAAACTTTAACAAAGTAACTTAATCGCTCATTACCTTTTTTGCCATATAATGCATCGCATAAATCAAAGGTGTTAGTAATATTGCTAAGCTTAATTTCACTGTGTACCCTGTGATACCAAAAAGTAAAAAATCTGTAAAAGAAATTTTACCGGGTATGAAAAATCCAATAAACAAAACAACATACGAATCAACCAACTGCGAAAAAACAGTTGACCCGGTACTCCTTAACCAAATCATCTTGCCTTTTGTTAGCTTATTGAAAAATTCGAAAAGTTTGACATCCAATAACTGTGAACAAATAAATGCAGTAATGCTTCCTGCCATTACCCACAAAGAGCCTGAAAAGATTTTCTCGTATTCACCTTGAGACACAGGTGAAATGTCTGAAGTGGGTAGAATTACTGAGATGTAAATGACCAGAAAGCAAAAAGCAATTAAGCCCATTGTTATCCAACTCAATCTTTTAACGGCCTGTTTTCCGTAATGTTCATTCAACACATCAGTTAATAGAAAAACTACTGGCCAAGGTACAATACCGGCAATGATTGGGAACAAAGGTGTATCGATAATTTTACACGAAATGAGCTCTGCAACTATTGCACTGGTAATAAAGATACCAGCTAATATCATGAAAAAAACCTCTCTTCGTGTTGAAAGCATTGTTTAGTTGTTAATCTCAAAAATACAAAAAAAGCCCGACCGCAATACTGCTAATCAGGCTTTCTTCATCATTCAATGAATTACTTTGCAATTTTTACTTGTTCACTTGTGTTGTCTAACTTTATTATTTGAACCAAATAAATCCCTGAAGGAAGGGATGTCACATCCACTTGATTTGTTGTTGTACTTGATAATACTTGTCCGTTTAAACCAATCACTTGTAGCTTTTGTACTTCGTCGGCATACACAAACACATTGTTTTCAAACGAATACGTATAGGTCTTTGCTAAATTCGAAAGAGATGCAGGTGCAGTAATCGTTATTTTGTAATCTTCTGTTTCTCCCCAATCATAATCTGTATTGTTGTATTGACAAGGAAGTACAGGTAAATTTGTTCCAGAAAATGTGTAATCATCATCTTCGTATATTCGAACACGCATACGTGTTTCTCCAAGTATTGCTGTTGATGGAATGGTAACAGAATAAGTAACTGTATTCCCAGTGTTCATATCACCGTCACCAGGAAAAAGTGTTTCACCAACCTTCTCACCAGCATCATCAAAATCAGAATCACCGTTAAAGTCAATCCAAGCAGCTATTCCATGAATAGTCACCCCATCGTCATGCGTTAGTGTAAGGTTCATTGTTTGATTTCTCTGAACTGTTGTTGTTAAATTGTTGTAGTACACATAATGTGGAGCAGTATACTGGGTAGTTCCGCTGTTGTTATCCAATGCTCCAAATTGAACTCTTGAAATATAGTGTTCTACCAACATAACATCGTCCGAGTAAATTGCAGCGCAATAAGGAGAGGAATTTGTGATTTGAGCGTTTGCAGCATTTGCAAACAATAAAATTCCGAATACGTATTTTTTCATAATCATTTGTTTTTCCTTAAAACTCTATACCTTCCTAAGTGGTTGTCACCTATTTTTACTGAATAACGTCCAATTCTTGCATTCCTACTTCTACAAAAGTATGGCTATCTATCTGAATGAGTGAAAAAAGACTTTCATCATTCCTGCATTCCTTACCTGTTTTCACGATTGGAAGAAAAGACCTATTTTTGCACAAAAAACAACTGAATGAAAAATGTTATTGAAGAATTGCGTTGGAGAGGAATGATTCACGATATCATGCCCGGAACTGAAGAAGCTTTAAACAAGGCTGTTTCTAGTGGCTATATTGGATTTGATCCAACCGCAGACTCTTTACATGTAGGGCATTTAGTTCAAATCATGACTCTTGTTCACTTTCAACGTGCCGGCCATAAACCATATGCATTGGTTGGTGGCGCCACCGGAATGGTTGGTGACCCGTCTGGTAAATCTGCAGAACGCAATTTGTTGGATGCTGAAACTTTGAATCATAACGTAAAGTGTGTTGAAGCACAACTTGCTAAATTTTTAGATTTTAATGACAGCGCAAATGGGGCTGTAATGGTAAATAATTATGATTGGTTTAAGGATTTCTCTTTTCTAGATTTTATTCGTGATGTGGGTAAACATATTACCGTAAATTATATGATGTCTAAAGATTCAGTGAAATCTAGGTTAGAAACTGGAATGAGTTTTACTGAATTCAGTTACCAATTGGTGCAAGGTTATGATTTTTAC
>JBDHXR010000188.1:0-3386 GCA_039810825.1 Fluviicola sp. | reverse complement strand
CATCTAAAATACCCAAGTCATTGGCTTCGCGGATATCATTCAAATTGGCTGTGTCAATAAAAAAATTCATAGTGTAATTTTAAGAAAAAAATCAAACAAAAAAAGAAGGGTAAGCTACTTCTATCGCACCGCTACAACCTCTTACCTTTGCTACGTTCCCGTCCTGGAGGAATTAGAGGGAGCTGGTCGTAAAAGACTTACCCCGGCGCAAAATTAGTTATTTCTTGGAATAAAGAAAGAATAAAAAGAAAACTTTGCGTGATTTTTATTTATTTCAACAAGAATACTGTTTGATCTTCGAGGTTAATGCCAAAATTCTTAAGCAACTGTTTCAACACTCCAATCGACTCGTAATTTTTTCCAATAGCCATTAATAGCTTTACATTCAAATCATTGGGCTTATAATTTTCTAGATCAACTGCTAAAAAAAAATCACTCCAAGACTGGAAATTAGCTCTTTCTAATTGTTCCCAAAATCGGGACGCATGTATATCAAACTCTTCAGATTCGCATTTTATTTGAAGTAATTTACAGACTTCAATATGTTGAAGGTTCAGCAATTTAGAAACTTGAAAATTGATTTCCTCAGAGTCAATGTCATTTTGTTCAATCACATGAATAATATGCAAATTGAAATGATGCAAATACTCAAAATGTTGTATCAAGGACTGCAACATTACAATTTTTTCAGGTATGAAATCATTTTTTTAGGATCTGAACTATTGAAAACAAAGCTTCCTGCCACCAAAGCATCCGCTCCCGCCGCCACTAATAAAGCTCCTGTTTCAGTATTTACACCACCATCAACTTCAATTAAGGCAGAAGAACGAGACTGAGAAATCAAGGTCTTTAATTGCTTTACTTTTTCAACTGCTTGTGGAATAAATTTTTGACCTCCAAATCCTGGGTTTACTGACATAATCAACACCAAATCAAGATCTTGAATTACATTTTCTAAAACAGATACGGGAGTGTGTGGATTCAAAGCAATTCCAGCTTTCATACCAGATTCTTTGATTGCTGAAATTGTTCGGTGAACATGTGTACTTGCCTCGTAATGAAAGGTTAAAATATCAACACCCAACTTTGCAAAATCTACTATGTATTGGTCTGGATTAACAATCATAATATGGCAATCAATGGTCTTTTTTGCTGTCTTATTTAATGCAGAGAGAATAGGAAAACCAAAAGAAATATTTGGTACAAAAACTCCATCCATCACATCTACATGAAACCAATCTGCTTCACTCGAATTGATCAATTCAAAATCGCGTTCTAAATTTCCAAAGTCGCATGATAGGATAGAGGGAGAGACTATAACAGACATATTGAGATGTTTTTTTGCAAAATTAGTGAATCAAGTTAAAACAAGGTGCTTTCTTCAATTGACTTTTTGATAAATTTTAAGATCTTTCAAGTACTTTTCATCACGCAAGTAAATATCTGGGAAAATAATCATTTTCCCTTTTTCATTGGTTGTAACTGTAATATAATCAAGTTGAATAGGAATAGGTTTTCGCAACAAGATTGGAAACTGTTCTTTTCTTGCAATTAGTGTATCCAATGAATCGCGTGTCATTTTTTGCCTTTTATCATCTCTTGACAAAATAAATCTAGCCAAAGAATCTGGTAAATCACAACGTACACATCCATGAGAAAATGCGCGAATATCACGTTTAAAAAATCCTTTGGATGGAGTGTCGTGCAAATAAACTCCGTACTTATTGCTAAATTCAAATTTTACTAACCCAAGCGCATTTTTATCACCGGGTTCTTGACGAATTCTGAAAGGAAAGTTTTTTTCTTTGTAACGTTTCCAGTTGATAGACAGTGGATCAACCTCTTTATCACCACGAAAAACTTTGTATTCATTTTTAGTCGCATAGTGCGGATTGCTCTGAATTGCGGGCAAAAACTCTTTTTCTGCAATTTTTTGAGGTTGTGTCCAATAAGGCAATGTAATGATAGCACGTAATTTTGAAGTAAGTTGCGGTGTTTGATTTTCTGGTTTTCCGACTACAACATTGTGCGTAAGAAACAAAGTGTCGTTATAAAAAATTCGCAATTTATATTCCGGAATATTCACCCAAATATAGCGTTCTGGAAAAGCAGAACGCCAGCGCCATCTTTCTAAAGACAAAACAGCTCGGTGCATGCGATATCGTTGTGATTCCTTCAACGCACTACGTGTGTAAACTCCAATATTTCCATCTCCTTTTATGCCATTATCAATCTGAAAGTTTTTTAGAGCAGTTTCAAAATTAGCATCACTGGAATCTCTGTTGAGGTATCCTTTTTCAATCAAGGACTCTTTGGATAAATTAATGCATGAAATTGAGTCATCTTCTAAAGAAGGGATTTCAAAATAAGTAGAGGAGAGTGTTTTTCCAAATGCCTTATAAAATAGCGCTTTTGCCAATGATTTATATTCTGGTCTGTTGAACCCCTTATTGGCAAACCAACTTCCCCAATGAGTTACGGTGTCAAACGAGCTAATACTTTGTTTTAATCTGGCAACAGAAGTTGACAAAAGTGGACGATAATGGTTGGAAGCCGTATCCAAAAAACCAACTTGCAAGTCATGTTCCAACTGGGCTAGTTGAGCTGTTAAGTAAAACTCCTGAATAATTGAAGTTTGAGCTAGAGAATCTTGTTTTATTTGAAACAAACGATTGTCAGGAACGCCCAATGCGCATGGATATTTTAAGAAGTTTTTCCATTTTTCACCCTTTGCAAGTATCAATGTGTCATTGGTCCAAACAGGTTGAAAATTTGTTTCTTTATAAAATAAATTGACGGAATCAATGATTTCTTTTGGAAAAGAAAACTTAGTTAGCAAATCAGATTCAATAGCTAGTTTAATTCTTTTTTGATAATTTATTTTTTTATCAAAAATTGGATCTTCCTTTTTAACTGGCTCTTCGCATCCGGTTAAGACTAAAAAAACAATTGAAAATAAACCCCAAATAAACGGTTTAATAAACGAAGAATTCATTCAGTTATTTCTTCTTATCCGCCATTGTAGTAGCCATCAACTGTTTGATACTTTTATCCATTCCTTCGATAGAACCATCCAAGAAAATAACATTCCCATTTCCTTTTTCAGCAAAATCTTTCACAGATTCAGTCCACATAGAAAAATAAATCAATGATTCATCTAAATCTGCTTGTTTCATACGCTCTGCAGCTTCAGTAATACCTTTTGCTACTTCTTCACGGAACAAAGCAATACCTTGACCTTTTAATTGCAAGGCTTCTTTTTCAGCTTGAGCAGAAATTTTAATTGCATTTCCATCTGCTTCAGCAGCCTTTGTCTTGGTAATCAGTAAGGCTTGTCCTTCATTTTCTGCAGCTGCTTTCAAGTTATTTGATGCTACAACTTTAGC
>JBDHXR010000187.1:0-3535 GCA_039810825.1 Fluviicola sp. | reverse complement strand
AGAATCTATAACCAAATTAATCTCTCTTCTAAAAAATTAATAGAATACTGCTAACACCAAATAAGCAAAAGCGCAAAATTCACTATACTTGTTAGGCGCCTTTGCCTATTTGGAAAACGTTGGCGGCAACCGTTTGACAACGGACACGGCTAACTCTAACAAGTAACTTAAAGGCAACAGACGAAATGAAAAACATAATTGAAACACTACTTTTTGGGACAACACTCTGGATATCTTGCCTTTTTAATACAAATCTTAATGCTCAGGTGAATATTTCCAATTTGAAGTTGGAAGAATCCGAAGAAGCTTCGTGCCGAAAAATAGAAGAAAAACTATATCTCAATTCTTTACTGAATAAATCATCTAATCATCAAAATTATATTGATTCAATAAAACATTGCATGGGAGAATCCCCTGATTTGTTTTTATCTGTTGGCAGGTATTTATACAATAATAAGGAGTATAGTAGTGCTATTACCGAATTGAAAAACGTGATTGAATCGTCAACTTCCAATCAGAAACAGTTGGGTGAGGCATTTTACTATTTAGGTTTAGCTTCATATTATATCCAAGAATATAACTCCAGTTATAAATATGCAAAACAAGCTTTGGAATTGGATTACAACATTTCTTGGACATATAATCTTATTGGTTTGATTAATGCTGAAATAAATAATCAGGTTGAGGCAATTTCATTTTTTAAGAAGTCGTTAGAAGCAAATCCCTCTAATGATATTGCGGCAGGGAATATCGGATGGATGTATGATAAAGTCCATAATGATAAAGAGGCTCTTAGGTATTATTTATATGCTGATTCAATTGTACAGGGAAACAAACCAATTTATATATCTGGTGTTATTCGCCACCTAATACAACTTCAGAAAGAAAACGAAGCTTTCACTATAACTGAAAACGCTTACAAAAAATTCCCAAATGACAAAAAAATAATAGAACACTACTCGAAAGTATTGTTTAAACAACAAAAATACCAAGAAACATTACCCCTAGCTCGAAAACTTCTTCGAATGAATCCTTCTAGCGCAAGCGAATGGTTCTCCATTGCGTATATATATGCTAACGCAGGACTAAAGGATTCCGCATTTTACTTTTACAAATTGTGTTTAAAGTATGACCCGAAAAAAGCGGAAGCATATGACAATATTGGCAAGATTTATAAAGAACTCGGAATGTTTGAAAAAGCGCATTATTATGTTGATATGGCATTATCACTTGATTCCAATTACCATTATTTCTACTCGCGTAAATCGGAAATCTATAATTGGGAACATGATTTTGAAAATGCTTACTTATGGATTCTCAAATGTAAACAACGTTTCCCTGAACGAAAGGGTTATGAGCTTAATACTGGCTATTTTCTACAACAATTAAAAAGATATTCAGAAGCAATTCCCATTTTTAAAACGGCACTGTCAAGCAATCCTAATGACGATAGGTTATTGAATAACATTGGCAGATGCTATGCAGAGCTTGGTCAACAAGACTCTGCTTTTATCTATTTTCAAAATGCGTTAAAAATTAATCCGGAAAATTCGTATATCTATCATAATCGGGCCGCTTTATATTGTGATATTAAAAAATATGATTTGGCATGTCAGGATTTAAAACAGGCTATTGATAGAGAATATAATTGGATAATCGATGATAAACTAATAGAAATGAAGAAAAAATACTGCCCTGATGTCAATACTAACTTAAAAGTATTGGTACATGCATATAAAGGAAACGTCAAAGAACTTGCAAATTATAATTTTATTCAATTATCAGATTCTTTGCTTAATAAATATATAGATATAACAATTGAGGAAAATGAAAAAGCAACAGCCCAAGATGAAGAAAGTCAAACAATAAGCTCGTTTAATTTATTTAACTTGTATCCGAATCCGTCAAATGGAATGTTTTATATTGAATCCCAATCAAAAACAAATGAGAACTTGACTATAACTGTTTATAGTCCTGAAGGAAAAGTAGTTATGCTTGACAATATGTTTGGGAATAAAAAAAGTTTCCACCTACAAAATATACCTGTTGGAATATACGTGGTAGTTATTTCAAACAAAAACTCTGTTTTAAGTACAAAGAAAATCGTTATTGAAAATTAATTACCTCAATTCAAATTGTATTATCATTTAATTTACACATCCATTCATATTTGCTTTCGAAATAATAAATCAGTTGGTAAACGGATACCTTTTGACTTGTATAATAACAAAGCATACGAACACGACAGATTTAACAATGAGAATGAAAGTTAAAACAAACGACAAGAACGGCAGCCGCCAACACGGGTTTTACATCAGGCGGGCTGACGTACAAACTTGGAACTTTGTGCTTATATTCAAGTTCAGTGCTGGTTGACAGCTTTGTGCTCCGAAACCCGCCCGAACGCAAAGCCCGGGACCGTTATGCATAATTACCATTACTCGTCTCACTAAGTAAATATGACCAGAAAAGCACATAGAAATATATTTTTATCCCTTCTTGCCACATTATTCTTGATTCTATTCAGCCCGTTGGATTATTTAAACCTAGGTTTTGTTTTTATTCATTTTTGGCTAACCATTATATATGGAGTTTTTCTCCTAATTAAATTTTCCGACAAAAAGGAAATAAGAAAAAAACGCATTATTGGTTCTATTATAACTCTGCCAATTGTTGCTTTGTTATCACTATACGTTTATGTAGTGAGTCCCAATAATGAAGTAGAAATAAACCATGTACCAAATAGTAAAATGATTGTTACAAATCAATTTTACACCTTATTTATGATGGGAGACCCAAGAATGGATATTACAATTGGTTATCCTATCTTATTCAATCAATTAATGTGGCGGATAAATTCATACACAAAACATGGTGAAGGTGAAAATGAAGAAGAATTATCTAAATATGAATTACCAAATGGAATAAAAAAAGATGATTATGGATTGTTCATTTTAGAAGACGAGAACTATTTATTTCAGTGGGGCGATGATAAGGTTTACAAAATCAAAAAGAAAAAATAAAATATATGCATAACAGCAAGCAAGCGCCAGCCCAGATCATACTTCGAAACAATAAATAGTTTTTAAAGATTAAGTTTTATCTTCGGAGAAACGATCTTGAGAAAAATGGGCCGCTCGCCTGCTTGCGAAACGTTATGCCTCATTGTAGGACACCGACCGCACATTCAGGCACATTTGGTTTTTTCCGACACACAAACCAACGCTGAAAAAACCAAAAGAGCCTGAATTTTTGCCAACGCCTCAAGACGGAAAAAAGAATTTGAAAAAAAATTTGGAGACCACCCCCTGACCAGACACATCTTTGTAGCGTAATTAATATTAATCATTAAAAACGTAAAACAATGAAAAGACAAATTGAAGTATTTACAGCCGGATGCCCGGTATGTGAACCAGTAGTAAAAACAGTAAAAGAAATGGCTTGTGACTCTTGCGAGGTAACTGTTTACAACCTTGTTGAACAATGTGACGACAAAGTCTGTGTTGACAAGATGAAAAAGTATAACATTACTTCC
>JBDHXR010000186.1:0-3602 GCA_039810825.1 Fluviicola sp. | reverse complement strand
AGTGAAGGTTTGATTCATCACTATGGTATAGAGTATCGTCCGGTTGATAAACGTGAAAACTACATCAAACGATGTGTAGCATTGCCTGGAGATGAAATTGAATTGAGAAAAGGCGTTTTATACGTGAACGGGAAAATGGCTTGGAAAGCTCCTGAACAAAATATTGAGTATATCGTTTCAGGGACTCCACTTACAGAAAGAATTGCCGAACGAGTTGGCTTAGAAGGGCAAGAAGATTACAGAATGGGAGCCAATGGCATTGAGGTAATCTATCTAACTCGTGCCAGATTAGCTGAGATCAAACAACTTTCTCCTGGTACTAAACTTACTGTCAGCATCAATCCTCAATATTCAGATTCTGTAGGTTACAAACCTAATGCGATGGAAATGATCCAAAATTTAGATTACTTCCCGAAAGATTTTACTGTAAACAATACAGTTACAGATTTTACTAAAATTAGAATCCCTAAAAAAGGAGATGTGGTAAAACTAAGTTCAGCAAACATAGCTTGGTATAGACGAATTATTTCTGCATACGAAGGACATAAATTAGAAGAAAAATCAACTGGAATTTATATTGACGGTAAAAAAGTAAACAGCTATACGATAGAAATGAACTATTACTGGTTAATGGGAGATAACAGGTATCGATCTGCAGATTCTAGAATTTGGGGCTTTGTTCCAGAAGACCATGTAGTTGGTAAAGCTTCTATTGTATGGTTTTCTAAGGGTGCAAACGGTATTCGCTGGGATAGAGTGTTTAATGTAATTAAGTAATGACATTATTCCCGATAGCGTATTTCGGTAGTGTTCGCTATTTTCAAGACCTAGTAAGTATTCAAACAATTTGTTTTGAGATACATGACCATTTCCCTAAGCAAACATTTAGGAATAGAACTGTAATTCTTTGCTCTCAAGGCAGACAATTGCTTACTGCTCCTCTGATTAAGGTAAATGGCTCGAAAACGCTTACGAAAGATATACAAATTTCCTATTCAGAAAATTGGCAACAGATTCAATGGAGAGCAATTCAAACGGCATATGCTTCTGCTCCATATTTTGAGCATTATGCATCGGATATTCATCGATTGATTTTTTCAAAAAACAAATTCTTAATTGATAAAAATGAAGAAATTCTCAATTTTTTTATAGACTCGTGGCAATTGCATGTTGAGTATTCATATACAACAGAATACCAGCAGAAAATAAATGAATTTTTAATAAGAAATTTCGAGGTCGATAAAATGCACCATCAATACACGCAAGTACTGTTTTCGGAAGCACAATTTGATCCTGCAGTTTCTATTCTTGATATATTGTTCTGTGAAGGTCCCATGGCTCGAAATATTCTATGTAGCATAGAATCAGCAAAAAAGAACTAAAAGCAAATAAAATTTTGTTAAATAATTTGGTGATTAAAATATTTAAACTAAATTCGTAGTGATTTAGGTGGTTAGGTTAGGTTGATTAATGAAAGGGGTTTGGACTCCCGTCCGAATCCCTTTCATATTTTTAAAAACTTCCCAACAAATTTACACCAAAAACTTCCCTTCAATTATTTCGATCAAAAGACAAGCGTTCCTTGTATAAGTACTTTTTCTGCATCGATTCGAAAGGTCTGTAAATGTAATAGGCAAAACCATTTCGTATCTGAATATTTTGAGGATAATTAAAGTATAATTCAACTGCACTACTCAATTTTCCGGTTACAGTATCAAAGCGGCGCAACAATGATTTTGCACCAACCTCAAAACACACATAAATTTCACCGGTTTCACTATCTTGAATCATTTGATTTTTCCACCCAGATTCATTCGGACGCAAATGATAATAAAGAGGAATGCTATCTACAATGTTTCCCTGTAAATCGTATGAATACATAAAATTCTTATAGTGGTCAAAAAGCAAGAAAGCATTGTTTTTTCTAAATAGTGGAGCGTACAATTCTTTGTAATAGATTGAACTGGTGAAATAATTCATTCCTACCCAAATCTCTTTATCAATACCTGTTTCTTTTTCTTTTTCTTTGGCCCATATTTTTGTGCGTACATCCACATATTTAAATTCACTGCGATACAACTCCATCATTAACTCATCTTTAACATCGCATATTTTTTTATAAACAGAATCTACTGGTTCATAAGAATAATAACTAAAAGCTGGGTAATTTGGGTTGAAATTTGAAAAGAAATAACTGCTATGTACAGAATCAACAATAGGTTTTATGTAAGTTTCAAAATAAGATCTGTCAATTTTACTGAGGTGAATTTTGTTTGCCTCTTCGATAATTCCAAAAATGTTTTTTTCACAAACAACATGTGCGTTTTGCTTGTAATCACGAATCAACTCTATTCCAGATTCTTCTATTGGGATGTATGAAAGAATCGATAAACCATCAAACAACACCAATTCAGTTCCTTTTTTCAAATTTTTTGGATAAGTGAGCAATAAAAGATTTCCGCTTGGCATAAACTCAAAATCGGATACTGAAACACGAGCGGATTCAAAAACTGTATCGGGTTTACCTACTGGTTTTATGACAACTTCATCAAGTAAATGTTCTTTGTTAAAATAGAAGCGAATTGGAATATCTAATGTGTCTAACTTATTTTTAATCAATACTTTCCGATCAAATTCATCTAATGCCAAGTAAGCAATATGATTGTATGTAAAATTGGAGTTTTCAAAATCTGTAACATTAAAATAAGCATAACCCTTACTGTTTGTAAATTGAGTATTTGTCAATTTACCCGACACAATTTGCTGAATACAAACACGCGAAATGGGATTTTTTGTTGACTTTTCAGTAGCAACAAATCGTATTACACAATTTTGTGCATTTACATCATGCAACAATAGAAGGATCGCAAGCGTGAGAAATGTTTTCATGGAAGTACAATTTATTATTAGATAAATAAAACGTAAAATTCCACAAACCGAATCACACTTTTAGCAGCCAATTTAAGTCATCTACAGCTTTGCCAACCTTTACATTGTCAATATAACTCAATGCTTTCAAAGAAAAAGTTCTAGATTCGATTGCAGGTAAAGTAAAAACTTCATCTCGGTATCCAATTTTAGCAATGTGGGCAATAGTTGCCGCAGTTCCAGCACCAAAAGCCTCGGTAAGTTTCTTATCTCGAATAGCTTGAATTACTTCATTTACAGAAACTTTTCGTTCTTCAACAGGCATTCCTATTGAATGAGCAAATTCTATCACAGAACGCTTTGTGATTCCTCTTAATATCGTATCACTTTCTTCTGAAGGAGTAATTAGTTTTCCATCAATCACAAACAAAATATTCATGGTGCCAGATTCTTCAATGTATTGATGTGTTTCACCATCTGTCCACACCAATTGGTGAAATCCTTCTTTCTTCCCCAAAGAAGCAGGATATAATGAAGAAGCATAATTCCCAGCAGTTTTCGCTCTTCCTACTCCACCAGCAGATGCCCGTGTATAATATTCTTCAATTTTCACATTCACCGGCTCATTGTAATATGCTCCAACAGGGCAAGCAAAAATTAAAAAACGGTAATTTTCTGAAGGTTTAATGCCAATGTATTCATCTGTTGCATACAACAAAGGACGTAAATACAAG
>JBDHXR010000185.1:0-3625 GCA_039810825.1 Fluviicola sp. | reverse complement strand
ATTGTTACACAGCATTGCCATTACAAACAATACATACGCAGCAATATCCATGTTAAACGGAGATGCCTTTGGAAAGCAATTTGGCTCACCAAATAATGCCATGGGAACACCCGATGGAACAAATGGTGAAGATTGGTTTAAATTAAGCATCATTGGAAGAGACAAAGACAGTATAGTTACCGACACAGTAGAGTTTTATTTAGCAGATTATCGTTTTTCTGATAATTTACAAGATTACATTGTTGATACATGGCAAACTGTAAATTTAACATCTCTAGGTCAAGTTCGTTATTTAATTTTTGAATTGAGTTCTTCTGATATAGGAGGTTGGGGAATGAATACTCCTGCTTATTTTGCATTAGACAACTTAGTCTATTCAAATACCGTTGGGATTTCTGAAAATGTTCAAGATGCAGTGCACGTATTCCCAAACCCTACTTCAAGTTTGATCAATGTAAGCAACGCTCAAGGTGTAATTAGAATTTTGAACAATACAGGTTCAGTTGTTTTTGAAAAAGAGTGCATGGGTGAAAGCATCATTGATTTATCTCACCTAACATCAGGAGTTTACTTCTTGGAAGCTAATTCTATAAATGGAACTAGCAGAACCAGAATTGTAAAAAACTAGTGGTTCGAAGTTTACTCATATCAGTTCTATGCAGCATTTCCTCTTGTATTGTCATTGGTCAAGAGGAAGCTGCTATAGACGAAGTTGTTATTATTGGCACAAATAAAAAGGACAATAGTTTAGAACTTAAACTGAATAGTAAACGCATACAAAACAAAATAGCAAGCGACTTAGGTAAATTAATGAGCTTGTTCCCTGGTGTTCAAGTAAAAAATTATGGAGATGTTGGTGGACTGAAAACAGTAAGTTTTAGAAGTCTAGGAGCCGGGCACTCTGCCTTAGTTCAAGATTTTAGCTCGGTATCAAATACACAAAGCGGTCAATCCGATTTAAGCAATATACCAGTTGATTTCATTCAAAATGTTTCACTTATCGCATTGTCGCCAACAACAACAGATATTCCAATACATGCCAAGCTTTCAGGTGTTGTTATTTCATGTGAGAGCGTGCACTCATACACTACAGAAAACAACAGAAATATCCTTATAGGCGGACAAATTGGCTCTTTCGACCACTATGAAATTTATAGCATGCTTGCATATCGCTCCAAAAAGAAATTTGCTACAGCAGCAACAGGTAAATTCAGAACTTACGGCGGAAGTTTTCCATTTATGTATAAAAATGGAAATTTAAGTATTCATGAGCGAAGAAAAAACAACCGTTTACTTGAATATTTTGGCACATGGTCTATGCAATTCAAACCTACAGAAAAGCATACGTTTCAAGCTCGTTTTTCTGCAAATAAATACCAAAAAGAGCTGGCTGGCGCTGTTGTGTTTTACAACTCCAATGCACAGCAATATTTGAATGGTTTTGGATATAATGTTGCAATAAACCATCGATATCACGAGAATAAATGGCAGGTGTTTTCAACTGCTAATTTTCAACAAAACAACTTACAATACTTAGATTCTTCCTATTTAAATACTTTGGGGTATTTAGATCAACGCTACCTATCTCATCAAATTGATTTTCAAACTCAAGCCAATTACACCCTTTCAAAAAATATCGATTTACTTTTTGGCAGTTCTTTCATTTCAGAAAAATTGCAAGCAAAAAGCATGACTCACTCACCCTATAGAAATAGCAGTGAAACTCTATTAGGCTTTAAGGCGCATGTTTTTGATAAGATCAATTTTTTAGTTCAGCTTGGAACTCAAGGAATTTTTGAGAAAAGAGATTCCATATTAAAACAGAATTGGTACTTCTTACCAGCTGGTTCAATTGTTTTTCATATTAATTCAAAGCATGCTATTTCCACATCATACAGGTATACAAATCGTCAGCCATCATTCAGCGAATTGTATTATCAGCAAATGGGGAACACAAAGTTAAGAACCGAAAAAGCTCACATTGCTTCATTTCAATACAATTATTCTGTTTCATTCAACAATGGAATGAATCAATTTATCATTCAACCGTTTTACACATATATTTATGACAAAATTCTAGCTATTCCTACAAAGAATTTGTTCATTTGGAGCATCCAAAACATAGGAAAATCTGATGCTATAGGTTTGGAACTTGTAGAATCACTACAAAAAACATGGGGAAAGCACACTGCTGGTTTTCGAATAAATTATACGTTTCAATATACTCAAGACTTAAGCAATCCAACTGCTTCAACCTATAGAAACCAACTTAGTTATTCACCTTTAAATTCAGGAAGTGTAGAACTAAATTATGCTTGGAAAAACTTAAACTTTTTTATTCTTAATTCCTATTTAGGTCAGCGCTATGCTTTGAACCAAAATATCCCTTCAAACCTGCTTGACGCTTATTACTTGCTCGACATTGGCGGTGGGTATAAGCTCAACGTCAAGAGAAATGAAATATCTGTAAGATTTACTGTGAACAACCTTACAAACAAACAATATTATTACATCAATTACTTTGTAATGCCCGGTATTAATTATAACATCCGACTACAATATGCGTTTTAAATATTCATACCTTTTACTACTATTTGTAGGTTTTCTTTCTTGCAAAAAGAAACCTTTACCAGAACCAGAAGTGCCAAACAACCTTTCAAATGGCATATTAATTCTTAACGAAGGGCTATTTCAACAAAACAATTCAACATTGGGTTGGATTAATCTGGCAGACAACTCCTATTCTGGCAATTTCTTTGAACAAAAAACAAATAGAAGTTTGGGAGATACTGGAAACGATTTACAACGGTATGGCGGAAAAATATACGTCATTGTAAATGTGTCTAGTACAATAGAAATTTTAGACGCAAATACAGGCAGTAGCATAACGCAAATTTCGATGGTTCAAAACAGTGTATCAAAGCAACCACGACAGATTGCTTTTCACGGAGGAAGAGCGTTTATTACCTGTTATGATGGATTTGTAGATGTGCTTGATACCGCTTCGCTTTCAATTACTCAACGAATCCAAATTGGAGCAAACCCAGAAGATTTAACAATATGCAACAATCAACTTTATGTAACAAACTCAGGAGGCTTAAATGCTCCAAACGTTGACTCTACCGTTTCAGTTATCAACCTTTCAACGTTGCAAGAAATAAAACGCATCACTGTTGGAAAAAATCCAGGTGCTATCGAAAGCGATCCTTTTGGTGATGTGTATGTAGTTTCTAGGGGTGATTACAACAGCATACCTCCAAGACTTCATCGAATAAATTCTGTTACAAACACCCTAGTTGAAAGTTTTAATTTTGACGTGCTAGGTATAACGAAATTTAACAATCATTTTTTAGTGTCAAATTACAATTATTCAACAGGGCAAAGCTCGATTTGTTTATTTGATACGCAAACAGAAACCATTACCAATCCAACATACATCAACACAGCCAATATCGAAACACTTTATGGTGTGTTTTACCATTCAGGTTCTAATAAAATATACTGTTTTGATGCTAAAAATTATACCACTACAGGGAATTTACTCATTTACTCATCCAATGGAACTTTAGAGAAAACTATTTCTGTTGGATTAAACCCTTCTAAAATTATCATTTATGAATAAACT
>JBDHXR010000184.1:0-3769 GCA_039810825.1 Fluviicola sp. | reverse complement strand
TGCTGCCACAACCACAAGGAATAATGCACCACCTGCAATGGTCGCACCAATTGTCATTTTAGGAGAATGTGATGGTTCGTTTTCTTTCTTTAAATTTAAAAACATAAGAACAAACAAGAATAAAACCATAATGGCACCGGCATACACAATAATATTTACAATTGCCAAAAATTGTGCATTCATGATTACATAATGCGCAGAAATCATAAAAAAAGTAAGTACTAAATAGAGTACACTTCGAATGGGGTGCTTACTTAGAACAACCATCATAGCTGTGCCAATAGTCATTCCACCCAAAATATAAAAAAGGATATCTAAACTCATTTCAAAGGTCTTTTACCGGTTTGTATTCTTTTACTTACATCTACACGCTGATCAACAGATTCAACCAATTTATCTTTTCCATAAATAAACTCGTGTCGTTCTAAATCTGTTGGAACCAATCTATCCGTCAAGAAAATTGCTTCTTTCGGGCATGCTTCTTCACATAATCCACAGAAAATGCAACGCAGCATATTGATTTCATAAATTGAAGCGTATTTTTCTTCACGATACAAATGCTCTTCTCCCGGTTTACGCTCAGCTGCCACCATTGTGATAGCTTCAGCCGGACAAGCAACAGCACACATACCACATGCTGTGCAATTTTCTCTTCCTAATTCATCACGCTTTAACACATGCTGCCCGCGGTAAACAGGTGCAAATTCACGTTTTTGCTCAGGATATTTTACAGTGTTGTTTTTCTTGAATAAATGCTTCAAAGTAATCCACATCCCAGCAAAAATAGCAGGGAAATACATCTTTTCTTTGAAAGACATTTCTTTATCTGAAACAACTATTTTACGATTTGATAAATTTTCCATGTTGAATTTTTTTCAAATTAATTCGTTGTTCTATTTGTAATAGGAACTTGGCTAATGCTGTTGTTTGGAATTGCAACTTCAGTTTTTGAGGTTTCTGGAGAACTAGTTTCTGAGAACCAACCAGAGGTATAAGCAATCACAACACCTGTAATCAGCAAATTGATTAATGCAACAGGTATCAATCTCTTCCAACCAATGTGCATCAATTGATCGTAGCGGAAGCGAGGTAATGTCCAACGAATCCACATAAATACAAATATGAAGAAGAAGGTTTTACCAAAGAATACCAAGGTGCCAAGTATAGTCAATGTTATTCCAGAGAAATTATCCATTCCCGGGAAGTTGTACCCACCAAAAAACAACAAGGAGATAACAGCACATGAAATAAACATGTTCACATATTCTGCGAATAAGAAGAACCCTAATTTCATTGCTCCAAATTCAGTATGATATCCTCCAATTAACTCAGATTCACACTCCGGTAAATCAAAAGGTGCTCGGTTACATTCTGCCAACGCCGTAATCAAGAATACAAAGAAACAAATCGGCTGTTTAAAGGCATTCCAAGTAAACCATCCATCTTCCCAAAACCCATGTTGTTGGGATACAATTTCTCGTAGACTCAATGAACCAGACATTAGAACTATGGTAATCACAGAAACGCCCATTGCCAATTCATACGATATCATTTGCGAGCTAGCTCGGATTGCACCAAACAAAGCAAATTTATTGTTTGAAGCCCACCCACCAATCATGATTCCATATACGCCAATTGAGACAATTCCCATGATGAATAATATACCAATATTGGCATCCGAGATTTGTAATGGGATAATGGTTTCACCAATTGTTAAGTCTGGTCCCCAAGGAATAACAGCTCCTGTAAGTAAGGCTGCAAACATCGAAATACCAGGACCGATAATAAACATCCACTTATCTGCACTTGTTGGTCTAAAATCTTCTTTAAAGAACATTTTCCCACCATCAGCCAATGGTTGAAGCAACCCGAATGGTCCTGCACGGTCTGGTCCAACACGGTCTTGCAACCATGCCGCAACTTTTCTTTCCATCAACGTCAAATAAGCCGCAATACCAAGAGTGACAGCGAATAAGACAATTACTAATATTAATTTGATTAACATACTATTCCTTTGTTAGTTTTTTAGACTCCCATTTTTTTCCTGATGCATCTGTAAGGTAGTGTCCTTGTGAAATTACAGAGTGTCGATTGATAACACGAGGTCCTTCAATCGTCCAATCATTCGGATCTTTCTTTTCGAAACGGCACTCGTTACAAATCCAAGCAGTTTTACCATCGATATCTTCGATTTCACCAAACTTATCTTTTCTTCCTGTAACTCGATATATCTCATTTCCGAACATCCAAATAGCCGCTTTACCTTGACATTTTGTACAGTTTCTAGACGCATTCATTGGTTTTACAAACCACACACGACTTTTGAAACGGAATGTTCTGTCTGTTAAAGCCCCAACTGGGCAAACATCAATCACATTTCCTGAAAAATCATTGTCAATTACATTTTCAATATATGTAGAAATTTCTGCATGTTCACCACGGAATAACACGCCGTGCACACGTTCATCTGTCAATTGATCTGCTACCATGATGCAACGGTAACACATGATGCAACGATTCATGTGAAGTTTAATTTTGTCCCCAATATCTATTGGTTCAAACACCCGTTTCTCTTCTTCAAAGCGTGAACCAGATACTCCATGTTCAAATGACAAATCTTGTAAGTGGCACTCACCTGCTTGATCACAAACCGGACAATCAAGTGGATGGTTTATAAGTAAAAACTCTGTAACACCTGCACGGTTTTCATAAACCCTTTCAGATGTTTTGTTTTTTACAACCATGCCTTCCATTACTCCAGTTCTACAAGAAGCAACAAGTTTCGGCATTGGACGTGGGTCTGCAGTTGAGCCTTGACTAACTTCAACCAAACACGTTCTACATTTACCGCCACTACCTTCTAATTTGCTGTAGTAACACATAGCAGGAGGAACAACATCTCCTCCTATTTTTCGAGCGGCTTCCATGATGGTTGTTCCCGGCTCTACTTCAACTTCTATATCGTCGATGATAACTTTTACCATAATCGAATGTTTTTAAACTAAAGGCATGTGTCTTGACATGATTCCGAAGTTGCGATTTTGTGCTTCATCGGGATGTGTCACGTGCCATTCAAATTCTTCTCTAAAATGACGAATTGCAGCCGCTACAGGCCATGCAGCAGCATCACCAAGTGGACAAATCGTATTTCCTTCTATTTTTTTATTTATTTCAGCCAACAAATCAATGTCTCTCATGGTTCCTTTACCATGTTCAAGTCGATTGAGTACTTTGTCCATCCAACCTGTACCTTCGCGGCAAGGCGAACATTGCCCACAAGATTCATGGGAATAGAACCTTGCAAAGGTCCAAGTATTTCTAACGATGCATTGGTCTTCATCAAAAACAATAAAACCTCCGGAGCCCAACATTGAACCAGTAGCAAATCCCCCATCAGAAAGTGATTCATAACTCATTAAACGCGTATCTCCGTTAGCAGTTTTTGTAATCAAATTTGCTGGTAAGATTGGAACAGAAGAACCGCCCGGAATTAAAGCTTTCAATTTTTTTCCATTCTTAATTCCTCTGCAATAGTCATCTCCATAAATGAACTCTTCAACACTAATTCCAAGTTCAATTTCGTAAACCCCTCCTCTTTCAACGTTTCCACCAGCAGAAATCAACTTTGTTCCTTTCGATTGTTCAGTTCCTATTTTAGTGTACTCAGCGGCAGACATATTGATGATTGGAACTACCGTAGCCAATGTTTCAACATTGTTTACCACCGTCGGACATTGCCACAAGCCTTTAACTGCAGGGAATGGAGGTT
>JBDHXR010000183.1:0-3874 GCA_039810825.1 Fluviicola sp. | reverse complement strand
TTGCTTCTTAAGGAATTCACTAAAGTGATTCTCAAATTCAACAACTTCGCGGACTTTTTGATTCATAATACAAATGTAACTTAAAAGTTACTATTCTCCAAATTTATTTCGGGAATGGGATGGGAGTGGGTGATGTACTCTAACGTTCCCACAGTAGGCGAAGTGGCGCTTTTCTTGAGTGTAATCGTGCGCCATTTTTTTTACCGCATGTTAGCAGTATTATTTGTCCATTTTATAAATTCATTCATAACGATAATCCATTTTCCATCAGAGTGATTTGGTCTACCATTTTCATCCAATGGAAAGAAATTATGTTCAAGATTCGGATATCGCTTAATTGAATAATTCGTCTTTTTATTTTCTATAAAATAGAATGGAAGTAAATCGCAGTAATCAGCAACAATATCCCTACTTCCATAAGCGATATATATTGGGATTTTTAATCGGATTAACTCATTTAATGTTGGCTTTGAAAATGATTTCCATGAGGTTAAGCTAGGGTGAGCATCCAAAGAATCTGAATTTTGAATCATTTGGTAGAAATCATATTGTTCTTGTTGCAGAGAATCCGCTTCTTCCCAGGTAATGTTTCCAGCTTCTGCATTTTTTCTTAGTTGTCTAACCGCCTGATCTATTCTTCCATTCGGGTTATATCCAAAAAGTCCCAATTCAGTGACTCGCTTATTGGAAGCGGCAATTCCTACGGCGACTCTGGCACCTTGAGAATGACCAGCAACAACAATTTTATTTGAATTAATCCATTTTTGTTTGCTCAGGAACTTCAGCACTTTATTCGCGCGATTAATGTAGTTTTCAGAATAATCAGCTTTTAAATACTCCAATGAATAACTGTGTTGATTGGATGTATCTGTTATGTAGTTATATTGCCTGTTTAGATGATCGCTGCCAACAATTAGTGGAGTTTTAGGCATTGATATTACCGCTACATGATAATATTTATTGAGTTCATTGATATCGAAATTGCTTAATGATGAAGGGTAAATCCCATGCTCCTTAAAATCAAAGAAAAGTGGCACAGGTTGCGACCCTTGACAAAACAACAATAAAGGCTTACTTACAGTTAAATTGGTATCAGCAATTACGAAATCAATAGTGTCATTCTTTGATTTTATTTGAAAATGGGTGTAAGAAGTTCCCTCCACTTTGTTTTGAGCATTAGTAATTAATCCTACAAATAAGAAAATGGGGAATAATAGTTTTTGTGTCATATTTATCATTACTGCTAACGGTTGGGCTATGCTTAGTACGGGGAAGATGAGAAATTATTTTAGGTGTGGTATTAACATTATTAATAATCAAAAATAAACAACAGGTACTTAAACCCGTATTAAGTATAGCCTTTGTTGTGCAACGTATTGTATTATTTATAAATCAAAAAAATAAATTTATGATTATTTGGAATCTTATAAATTCAATTAATCTTTGATAATTTTTTTGATTTGATATATGAAATCTGGATAGTTAAGTTTAACGAAATAAATACCATTATTCAGATGAGAAATATCTGCTTTTTTGTTATCAGTATAATAGACAAGCTTTGCATTTATATCATAGATTTCCACAGAAACAAATCCTATCGCATCAATATTTAGTATGTTCTTAACAGGATTTGGATATATAAAAATACTATTAATAGGCTGTTCTTCCATAGATAACACCTCATCATTTGTTGAAAATGATATCAATTTTGCATCATCGGAAAATAGAGGAAAATTAAAGGATTCAGATGTTATGAAATATCTATTAGTGCCAACATATGTAATTGCTTCTATTTGTTCTAATCCTAAATCTGTAAGTGGTATTTGTGTATTTGTTCCAGAAAATATATCGTTACTTGAGAAGCCATCACTAATCCAAACAAAAGGTTGTAAAAATGAGTCATAACCTACTGAATATATTTTTCCTGTTAGCTCATTGTAGGAAGCACCAGTTATTAATCCACCGCTGGTTAAGGTAGAAGTCATTGGGCTTACCGCATAAGTTCCACTATTTTTTGGGATTGAATAAGATTTAGTTATCCCGGTTATCCAATTTTTAGTCAATAAGATAAGGTTTGTATCAATATTAATTAATGCTTCTGAGTCCCATTCAGTATTATTTGGATTAGATGTGAAGTCAGTCTGATCTGAATAGTTAAAACTTATAACTTCTGAAGATATATTTGTAGAGTTTAGATAGTCCGTTTTATTTATTTTATAAATTTTTAAATCAGTTCTATCGCCACTATTGTTTCCAATATCACCAATATAAATTGATGTGTCATCTTGTGTAATATCTTCCCAATCTACATTAGTCGCATTATTAATTGTAATAGTTCTGGTAATTGACCCAGAAATTGTATCTAATTCATAAAGGAAATTATCATTACCTGAATCATTGTGACTTATAATCTTGCCGTTAAAAAAAATGGCTCCCGATGATTCATTCAGAGTTGTTGGAAGAATAAATTTTTCTTCAACATCTGTTATTTGAGCAATTAAACTGAATTTTCCTAAAAATAGGAAGAACACCAAGATTGTTTTTATCATTGTCGTTTATTTATGTTGCACAACGGTTTGGGTATTGCCGAAGTGGGGGTATTTGAAAACAGTCAGTCCAAATATAGCAAAAAGGCTGATTGAAGTAACATTGTTGAATTACTTCCATCAGCCCCCATTTTGGCAATACGATGTTAGCGGTTCGGGCTTTTTATTTCCTTACGTTCAGCATTCCTTGTGTCCCAAAGTTGGTGTAAAGTCCCGTCATAATTTGTTCAAGATGTTCATTGTATTTCTGTATGAGATCAGCCATACCAATAAAATCAACAGCCGTGCGGAATGGTTTGTTACCTTTAGGTTTTTCTATAAGTTCGGCAAAAGCGTCTGCAACTTTTTGTGGATCTTGTTGCGGATTGTTTTTTAAAACATTTTCAAAATTCTGTAGTGCTGCTTCTGGTACTTTAGCAAAATCACCATAACCCATTTCACGGCTTTTGTCACTTGGTCTTAACAAATTGTCAGAGAATGCAGTTGGGTACCCCCCAGGTTCTATAATGCAATTCTCTATTCCGAAACCTGAAAGTTCAACTCTGTAGTTTTCAGCTAACGCTTCCAAAGCCCATTTTGAAGCCTGATAAGCTCCATAAAATGGCAATGCTATTCTGCCAAGCAAGCTGGAAGTATAAATTATCAGCCCATCTTTCTTTTCACGGAAATATGGAACCACAGCCCTGTTCATCCGCTGTACGCCAAAAACATTGATGTCAAATACTTTTTGGAAATCAGTAGGTGTAAAGAACTCCTGCATTCCAAGAACTCCCATGCCCGCATTGTTTATCAAAACATCCAAGCCACCAAGGTCAGTAATAGCTTTTTTAACTCCATTAGTTACACTTGTGTCATCTGTTACGTCAATCTCAATGATTTTTGCACCAGCTGTCTCCAATTCGTCAGCAACATTTTTGTTTTTTCCGTTGATGTCACGCATTGAAGCCGCAACTTGATGTCCTTTTTGTAATAGTGTCAATACGGTTAATTTCCCAAATCCACCGCTTGCACCTGTAATTAATATTTTCTTTGTCATATTCATTTGATTTTTATGAAGCAAAGGTTCATATCATTTTTTGCTTCGTTATGGTGAAAAGTTCAGAATCTTTATTAAGAAATAATTTTAATGTTAAATGCACCATTATTGGTCGCACCATAAATACTTAACCATAGTGGCAAATACATTTCAGTTCCTCTTGCTTTTGTGATGTCTCCAAGATCAAGGATGTCTTTTTCAGCCCATCCAAAAGATTTCAGGATCTTCTTTACTTCTTCTTTTGCAGCCGTATCGTTGCCACTAACAAAAGTGCTGTGATCACCTCCATTTA
>JBDHXR010000182.1:0-3880 GCA_039810825.1 Fluviicola sp. | reverse complement strand
GTCAAATAACCCGCATCGGCAGTTTTCAAAGCCGTATCGGCCAAACCTTTACGAGCACCGTGTGTAGAGATAAAGTATTCAAGAATCGAAAGTCCTTCTTTAAAGTTAGACAAGATAGGGTTTTCAATAATTTCTTGAGTTGTAGAGCCTGATTTTTGAGGCTTAGCCATCAATCCACGCATACCTGAGAGCTGACGAATCTGTTCTTTAGATCCACGAGCACCAGAATCATACATCATATAGATGGAGTTGAATCCTTGATCGTCATTTTTCAACTGATCCATCAATGTATTTGTTAAACGCGAGTTTGTATGCGTCCAAATATCAATTATTTGGTTATATCTTTCATTGTTAGTGATTAGACCTAATGTATAATTAGACATTACTTCCTTCACTTCATTATTGGCTTTTTCAACCAAAATTTCTTTTTCTTTTGGAATGATAATGTGATCCAAATTGAAAGATAAACCACCTCTAAACGCCATTCCGTAACCTAATTCTTTGATATCATCAAGGAATTTTGCAGACTTAGCAGTTCCACAAATTTTCAAAATATGACCAATGATATTACGCAATGCTTTTTTAGTCAATACTTCATTGATGTAACCAACTTCGCGAGGTACTAATTCATTGAACAATACACGACCACAAGTTGTTTTTAACAACTGAAGAGTTGGCTCTCCATTCGCGTCTAAATCATACGTTTTAACTTGAATCGGAGCATGAAGATCTAATTTCCCTTCGTTATGAGCAATGATCACTTCTTCAGGAGAGTAGAAAATTCCACCTTCACCAATCACTTTGTGGTCTTTTGTACTTACACGTTCTTTTGTGATATAATAAAGACCCAAAACCATGTCTTGAGAAGGTACTGCAATTGGAGCACCATTTGCAGGATTCAAAATATTGTGTGAAGCCAACATTAACAATTGAGCTTCTAATATTGCAGCATTGCCCAACGGTAAGTGAACCGCCATCTGGTCACCGTCGAAATCGGCGTTGAAGGCTGTTGTTACCAACGGGTGAAGGCGAATTGCTTTTCCTTCAATTAGCTTTGGTTGGAAAGATTGAATACCAAGTCTGTGAAGTGTTGGAGCACGATTAAGTAAGATCGGGTGACCTTTCATTACATTTTCCAAAATATCCCAAACTACTGGTTCTTTACGGTCAACAATCTTTTTAGCAGATTTTACAGTTTTTACAATTCCACGTTCAATCATTTTACGAATAATGAACGGCTTGTAAAGTTCTGCTGCCATATCTTTCGGTAAACCACATTCGTGAAGTTTCAAATCTGGACCAACAACAATTACAGAACGAGCTGAATAATCAACACGTTTTCCAAGTAAGTTTTGGCGGAAACGACCTTGTTTACCTTTCAATGAATCTGAAAGTGATTTTAATGGTCTGTTTGATTCTGTCTTAACTGCACTCGATTTACGAGAATTGTCGAACAGTGAATCCACAGCTTCTTGCAACATACGTTTTTCATTACGCAAGATTACTTCCGGAGCTTTGATTTCAATCAAACGCTTCAAACGATTGTTTCGAATAATAACACGACGGTACAAGTCATTCAAATCTGAAGTTGCAAAACGACCACCATCTAATGGAACTAACGGACGTAATTCTGGCGGAATAACCGGAACCACTTTAACAATCATCCATTCTGGTCTGTTTTCAATTCTAGATTGAGAATCACGCATTGCTTCAACTACTTGCAAACGCTTCAATGCTTCGTGTTTACGCTGAACTGAAGTTTCTGTATTTGCTTGATGGCGTAGATCGTATGACAATTGTTCCAAATTCAATTTACGCAACAAATCATAAAGAGCTTCTGCTCCCATTTTTGCAATAAATTTATTTGGATCTGTATCTTCCAAGTACTGGTTTTCACGTGGAAGCGTATCCAAGATGTCTAAATATTCTTCTTCCGTTAGGAAGTCTTTTTCCGCCAGAGTAGAACCATCTAGGTTAAAAGCGATACCAGCCTGAATAACCACATAACGCTCATAATAAATGATTTGATCCAATTTTTTGGTTGGAAGACCTAACAAATATCCAATTTTGTTTGGTAACGAACGGAAGTACCAAATATGAGCAACTGGAACAACTAAAGAAATATGTCCCATACGCTCACGACGTACTTTTTTCTCTGTTACTTCAACACCACAACGGTCACAAACAATTCCTTTGTAACGGATGCGTTTATATTTACCACAATGGCATTCGTAGTCCTTTACAGGTCCAAAAATACGCTCACAAAACAAACCATCTCTTTCTGGTTTGTATGTACGGTAGTTAATCGTCTCAGGCTTGAGCACTTCTCCGCTTGATTGGTCACGGATCACCTCTGGTGAAGCCAACGAGATTGTAATCTTGTTGAAGCTACTTTGTTTTTTCGGTGTTTCTTTTCTGAAAGCCATTTTACAATTTTCTTTATTTCTATTTACAAATATTTTCTCTACTGATGAATTAGTCTAAAGACACATTTAATCCAAGACCTCTAAGTTCATGTAACAATACGTTAAATGATTCTGGAATTCCTGGTTCAGGAATATTGTCTCCTTTAACAATCGCTTCATAAGCTTTTGCACGACCCATCACGTCATCCGACTTAATTGTCAAGATCTCTTGAAGGATATTGGCTGCACCAAATGCTTCCAATGCCCAAACCTCCATCTCACCAAAACGCTGGCCACCAAACTGAGCTTTACCACCCAACGGTTGCTGTGTAATAAGTGAATATGGACCGATAGAACGAGCATGCATTTTATCATCAACCATGTGAGAAAGTTTCAACATATAAATCACACCAACAGTTGCTGGTTGATGGAAACGTTCTCCGGTTCCACCGTCATATAAATATGTTTTTCCAGAGCGAGGAACACCCGCCTTATCTGTCCATGCATTGATTTCATCAATTTCAGCACCATCAAAAATCGGAGTTGCAAATTTAACTCCCAAGTTTTGACCTGCCCATCCAAGAACTGTTTCATAAATTTGACCCAAGTTCATACGAGAAGGTACACCAAGTGGGTTCAATACGATATCTACAGGAGTTCCATCTTCCAAGAATGGCATATCTTCAGCACGTACAATATTAGCTACAATACCTTTATTACCGTGGCGACCAGCCATTTTATCTCCAACTTTCAACTTACGTTTTTGAGCAACGTAAACTTTAGCCATTTTAACAATACCAGCTGGCAATTCATCTCCAACAGAAATATGGAATTTCTTACGCTTAAAAATACCTAAGATATCGTTTGCTTTGATCGTGTAATTGTGTAACAAACGGCTAATCAATGCATTTGTTTTAGCATCTGAAGTCCAATTTGTTGGATTCACAATTGTATAATCTATCGCTAATAAATTTTTATGTGAAAATTTAGTTCCTTTTTTGATGATTTCTTCTTTGAAGTTATTGAAAACTCCAGCAGATTTTTGCTCACCCAAAATAGACATCAATTTATCAGCCAATTTTTCTTTTAAGTCAGAAAAATCTTTTTCAAATTCGGTTTCTAGTAAATCTAGAATTGGTTTATCTTGAGCTTTTGTCTTACGGTCTTTAACTGCTTTAGAGAACAATTTTTTACCGATTACTACACCTCGAAGAGATGGACCAGCTTTCAATGATGCATCTTTAACATCACCAGCTTTATCACCAAAGATAGCACGTAACAATTTTTCTTCCGGAGAAGGATCTGTTTCACCTTTAGGAGTAATTTTACCGATTAAGATATCTCCTTCTTTGATTTCAGCACCAATTCGGATTAACCCGTTTTCATCTAAATCTTTTGTAGCTTCTTCAGAAACATTTGGAATATCAGAAGTTAATTCTTCCATTCCTCGTTTTGTGTCACGAACTTCTAAAGCA
>JBDHXR010000181.1:0-3923 GCA_039810825.1 Fluviicola sp. | reverse complement strand
TTAAATGCATTTATATAAAACTGACTTCCTAGCCAAAAAACAACAGGTGTGGTTAGAATCCACATAATTTCATTGGCATAAGGAAAATCCATGAAAAACATTCCCAATAAAAATACAGGAAACGTGAAAATGGCAGACCAGATAGCTTTCTTTTTAAGTGCAAGTATCTTCGAAGATTGAATCTCTTCCAAGGTATCGATTTGGGAGTCGTTGTTTTCGATAAGCAAATCGAACCCAACTTCTTGTACTACGGTTTTCAACTGTTCTATAGAAACAATTTCAGGGGAATATTCAACCGATAACGTATTGTTAGCAAAGTTGACATTGGAATACGAAACTCCAGCTGTGTTTTTTACTGTTGACTCTATACTGTTTGCACAAGACGCGCAACTCATGCCTAATACAGGAATATCTTTACGAATGAACTTTTGTTGAGTCATATTGAAGCTTTTGAAGTACAAAGTTCAGCAAAGAATGCCATACTTCTGTTACATAGTTTCGAGAAAAAGTTACAAGATTTTATCTAAAGCATCTCGACTAGAAGTATTGATTTTTTTATATTCTGAAGGAGAATAACCCGTAACCTTTTTGAATTGATTGGAGAGATGAGCGGTGCTTGAGTAATTCAACTTGAATGCAATTTCGCTTAATGTGTGTTCGTTGTATTCAAGTAACTCTTTCACACGTTCTATTTTTTGTGCGATGAAATATTTCTCAATGGTTGTTTTTTCAATTTCAGAAAATAATGCAGAAAGAGTGACGTAGTCCATCTTCATAGCACTGCTTAAATAAGTAGAAAGATTTACATTCAACGTTGCATTTTCTTTGTGTATCAATTGAATAATCAATGATTTTATTTCTGAAATGTGGATTTCCTTTTTGTTTTCCAATACATCGAAACCCAATTTCTTTAGCTTCTCAACAAGGATGGAATATTGATTTTTAGTAGGTTTGCTACTTAACATCACTGTGCCAAGTGAAATTGATTGATATACTAAGTTTAAGTTTTTTAGCTCATTTTCAACTGATGCAATGCAACGGTCACACACCATGTTTTTTATTGATAAACTGTACATCTTCTTTTATTAAGCCCAACAAAGGTGCAACAATTATTGGTTACATGGGCTAAATTCGTATTCCTATAATGAGAATATCGTCAACTTGTTCGTAATTGCCTTTCCAATTATTTAAGGCTAGGTCCAATTTATTTTTTTGTTCTTCCGTTGTGGATAAAGCAATCGAATTATACAAGCTGTGCAAGTTTTTACGCATGTATTTTTTTCCTTTTGAACCACCAAATTGATCTGCATATCCATCAGAAAAGAGATAAATCATGGTGTCTTTTTCTAACGTATGATTGGATGACGTAAATGGTTTTTCAAGCAAATATTTTCCGACCGGTTGTTTATCAGCCTTTACTTCTGAAATTTCATTGTTAGCATTCACTAAAATCATTGAATTATTTGCTCCGCTGAATTGAACTTCGAATGGATTTTTCTTTGCTATTCGAATCAAACTGATATCCATTCCGTCGTAAATATTGTCTTCATTTTTCAACAAGGTGTCCAATAATATTTTTCGTGTTCTATCAAGAATTTCATTGGTTTCTAAAATATGTAATTCTGTTACTGTTTTAGAAAGTGCATTGCTGCATAGAACACTCAACATGGCTCCGGGAACACCATGTCCCGTACAGTCTGCAGCAGCAACAAAAATATAATCAGGCGTTTCTTCCATCCAATAAAAATCTCCGGCAACGATGTCTTTGGGCTTGTAGTAAACAAAGCTATTTTTCAGAATATTGCTCCAATGTTTTTCATTTGGCAAGATAGCTTGTTGAATACGTTTTGCGTAGGTGATGCTGCCTAAAATCTCGTGGTTTTGTTTTTCAATGAGTGTGTTTTTTTGCTTCAACTTTTTTGAGTTGTTCGACTTGATATAGATGATAACTGTTCCCAGGGTAAGTGTAATTCCGAGTAACCCAAAAATTCCGTAGAAAAATTCACGGTGATTTTTTGGGTAACAAACTTGATATGCATCTTCTTTTCCGAAGAACACATCAATTATGGTAAGTTGTTCTTTGAAATTGGAGTCTTTGCTTGTGACAATTGTATCTGGCACCTCATGCGCAATGGAGGAAAAAGAAATACAAAAAAGAATAAAAAAATTAGATACTCGTTTCATGCAGGCTCGTTTATTACCTAAAATTAATCTTTTTTTGAAATTCCTGACGTGTTTTTTCGTTTAAAAATTGACCGGAATAATTTTCTGTTACAGTAAAGCTGTTTGTATCTCTAATCCCTCTTGAGGCTACACAAAAATGGTCAGCTTCAATAACAACAGCTATATCATCATGACCGAGAACAGTTTTGAGTTCATGTGTAATTTGCATAGTTAGCCGTTCTTGCACTTGAGGTTGTTTTGCAAAATGTTGCACCAAACGGTTAATTTTTGATAGTCCAATCACATGATTTTTTGGGATATATGCAACATGAACTTTCCCAACAATTGGTACAAAATGATGTTCGCAAACAGAATATAGCGTAATGTCTTTTTCGATGAGCATATTGTGATAGCCATACGTGTTTTCAAATAAACTGACTGTTGGTTTGTTCTCTTCATCTAGTCCGCTGAACAATTCTTGAACATACATTTTAGCAATTCTATTGGGCGTATCTTTAAGGCTGTCGTTGAGTAAATCTAAGCCCAAAGTTTTCATGATTTCTGTAAAATGATTTTCAATTTTGTAGATTTTTTCTTCGTTTGAAAGCGTGTGTTTTTGTATTTGTAAGAAGGGATTGTTTTTAAGATTTCTCATTGGGCAAATAGGTTATAATTTTTGAATAGCTAGCATTACATTTTTCACAATTGCATCACAGTACACAAGATTAAATTCGTAAAGATCAGTAGCTGAATAACTTTTTTCAATTTCATTGCGCAGCATTTCTTTTGCTCTGCTCAGCCTAGTTTTCACATTGCTTTCGCTTATTTCTAATAATTCTGCAGTTTCCACAACATTAAATCCACTTATTTCTCGCAACGAAAACACCATTCTATAGTTTTCTTGTAAGGTTTGCAAAGCTTTCTCAATAATGATTTTTAATTCGTTGTTGGAAATTTTTTTTCCGGTTTCTTGTGTATGGTTTGCAAACATGGGTATATTTTTTTCAGTGATTTCAATGGGGGATGCTTTTTGTGAACTTAGTTTCATTTTTTTATGGTAACAATTGTTTAGCATGATTCTGGCAATCCACGTTTTAAAAGAAGATTTCCCTTCAAACTTTTGCAAATTTTTGTAGGCATCAATGAAAGACTCTTGCATAAGGTCTTGCGTGTCTTCATGCTCATAATTGTATGATCGACCAATTTTGTATAAGTAAGGGTTAAATCGCCTTACGATTAATTCATAAAGCGATTTTTCTCCTTTAATTACACGGTCAATTATTTCTTTTTCAGTTAATTGTTCCTTTACATTCATTATTAAGCAATTTTAGAAAGTCGTGCCATCGAAAAAGCTGAAATGGCCATTACCAAGTCACGCACAGCAACATCAACAAAAGAAAATCCGATTAGCAAAGTTAATGCGATTGCGGTTAACCACGCTGAGACAATGTATCCACCAATTTCTGTTTTCACCAATACTAAGATACCAGCAATTATTTCAATTACACCTACTATCATCATAAAAGTTGCAGCAGAAAAAGGAAGTAAACCTGCAAGACTAGGGTTGAGGTACTGATCCCATTGTGTTAAGATGTTTGTGAATTTATCAAGACCAGCAACAATAGGAACCAGTCCGAATGTGAATTTTAAAAGTGTGCTTACTTGTTTTACGATTAAACCTGTTTGTTCAGTTTTCATTTTAATTAATTTTAAAGTTATGCACAATAGAGTATGGGTGATTTAATTTGGTTACAATGTTG
>JBDHXR010000180.1:0-3926 GCA_039810825.1 Fluviicola sp. | reverse complement strand
CGTATGAAAGCGATAGCTTAAGTAAATACACCGATTTATACTTGGAAAAGTATCCCAATTTAAACATAAAAGATTCCATAGAATTCATTGTGTTTGACGCTTCAGTTCATGATTATCAGCATCCACTGAGCAAACAATTCATTGAAGGAGATGAGTTTCGAGTAAACCAACAAATTTACCTAACAAAAATGAACGATTTTATTGGAACTAGCTATCAAAAAGCTCAAGCTGAAAAAAACTACGAAACGATTAAAACTGCCATTGTATATGTATATCCATTTTTACAAAAATGCGACATTCCAGATTTGCCCAAATTAGAAGAATACCTAGAACAAATAGAAAGACAATTTTAGTTTATTGAAAGGCTTTTTCATAGAATACACCATAAGTTAATTGCGTAAACATATTTCGCATGTCTTATGAAAGCATTATTTTTGCTTTCCTATTCGTTTTGAAATGAGAAAAATAATAACTCTTTGTATTCTGCATTTTACTATTCAAGCCTCAGCTCAACTCATTATAGTTAAAGGCAAAACAAGCTACCCGTTTTGGTTAAATCTGCCCGATACTTCAATATTGAACCATCAGCCACCAATATTGATTTTTTTGCATGGGAAAAGCTTAAGCGGTACTGATCTGAATCGAGTAAAAAAATATGGCGTTATTCATGAAATTGAAAAAGGGCGAAACGTACCTGCCATTGTTATCGCTCCGCAAGTTGCAAGTGGATCATGGAATCCTGATAAGATATTGGAGGTATTGAACTATATTCAAGCTACATACAAAACGGATACAAATCGTGTGTATTTGTGCGGCATGAGCTTGGGTGGTTATGGCACTTTTCATTTTGCAGGAAAATATGCTTCCAAAATAACCGCTGCTGTGGCTTTATGTGGTGGTGGAAACCCAAAAGACGCATGCAACTTGGCTACAATTCCTTTATGGGTACAACATGGCAATAGAGATGAAGCAGTACCTGTGCGTTATTCAAGAGAAATGGTTGCCGCTATAAAAAAGTGTAACGACGGTAAAAACTTGATTTATACTGAAATTCAAGGTGCAAATCACGGTGCCCTTGAACGCATCTTTAGAAGCGATGAAATGTACGATTGGTTATTTGCTCAAAAAAGATTGCATGAAGGAGAAGTAGAATTAGTTAGACTCCCTGAAAAAAATAGTGATGAAAACAATGCTACAGGAAGCAACCAATCAATGTCAACGAAGCAAACAAATTAGCGACTTATTCTGCCCATTTTTTCAAAACTTCTTTCTTAAAGTCGTCTTTCTTAAAGGCATTGGCTCCAGTTCCGTTGTATTGCTTAATTAGGTTACCGTTCCAAAGGTAAAAAACACCCGGAGTATCTTTATCACTCCCCAATGTTTTCCAAAAACTTGCGATATCAAAAATTTTATGCGTTAATTTTTGACCAGAAAAAGCAAAGAAATCAGGTATCAACTCTGCTTCTTCATCCATAAATACAATTTTCATTTCTGGGAAATTAGGAACACTTTTGCTCAATTCATGCAATTCTTTTGCTGTTTCTTTACAATGCTCACAACCCGGCGCATAAAAGCATAAAATTTTTCTTCCTCTATCGATATCTGAATAAACCGAGGCAAACCCCGATTTTTTAGCCTTTGGTTCAGCGATTTGTACATTCAAAACATTTATTTCAGTGTTTTTTGTTTTTTCTTTTGCATCTAGCTTTTCAGTTTGTTTAGGAGTCTCGACAGAACCTTTTTTAGTATCAATTGCTAATGTATCAGCTGGCACATCTTGTTCGATATCTTCAACCTCAACATCTTCCACATTTTCAGTAATCTCAGGAGTTGACTTAGCAATAGGTCCCATCAGAAATATAGTAAGAACAGCTCCTAAAGTCACTGCCATAACAAAAGAAAAATTGCTACTTCGCTTTTCCGGATTCAATTTAACATACACAAACACAAGCATGCCCATACCTAAAATATTTTTTATCAGTGCAGCTAATGGAGACATAGGGAGCAAGGAACCAAAACAACCACAATTTCCTGCATTTCCTTTCGTGATAAAATCATATGTTAGATGAACACTAAAAACAAATAACAACAAAAATGAAGCGGGTATAATCAGTGATTTAATAAAATGCTTTTGAAGCAACAAAAATCCCAAAGCAAGTTCACAGCCAATCAATATCCTTGAAAAATACGCTGCTACAGTTTCATTAAATCCTAAAGGAACTAATTGTTTTATTTCAAACGTAGTCATCGCAAAGTAAGGCGACGGATACAATTTCGAAACAGCAGAAAGTAAAAACATCAAAGCTATTACTACTCTGAATAAGCCTGGTAATTGGCTGTTTGCAAACGAATCTTTTTTCATAATATTTCGGTGTGTATTTTGACTCAATTTGGATAAAGATATAAAAAGGAAATTAGAGAAAAAAATTACACTTCGAATTTGCCGTGCGAAATCATTGGTCAAAAGTGAAAAATAATTGAATTTAAACTGTTTTTGTTAAAATTCAATACTTAAAACACAAATTGTGAACAAAATTCGTTTCTTATTTAAAATAATTCCAAATAATCTTGTTCAAGAAAAAGAAGAAGTATAATTTAGATGACAATAAACGAGAATAACTATTAATTAACATAAAACCAAAAAGTATGAGCAATCAAAAAATTGTACAAGCCATTGAAGAAAAGTACCAAAACATGGGAGAAAACCCTGAAACTTATTTGAATGGATTATTACAAGCAAAATTAATCACGTATTGGGATTACGTAGAAGTTGACACACTTTTAACGCTACAAAAACCTAGAACAAATTTTAAAGACGAGGAAATATTTATTATGTATCATCAAGTAAATGAGTTGATCTTGAAAATGATGGCACATGAAATTAAACAAATGGCTGAAGAAGATTTGACGGATGAAGTTTGGATAGACAAATTAGATCGTTGTAACAGATATACAACTATGTTAATCACTTCTTTTGATGTGATGAAGCACGGAATGAATTATGACGATTACAACACGTTTAGAGCAACTCTAGCTCCAGCATCTGGTTTTCAAAGCGCACAATTTAGATACATTGAACTCTATTGCACTTCGCTTCCTAACCTAATCAATGAATTTGGAAGAAAACGTTTGCCTGCGAATCCTAGCTTAGAAGATTATTTTGACAATATCTACTGGATGGATGCAGGATACAACAGACAAACTGGAAAAAAATCTCAGACCCTTCAACTTTTTATCAATAAATACATGGACAGTTTTGTACGCCTTGCGAAAGAAAAACAAGGTAAAACTATTGAAGATAAAGTTAAAAACATGAAAAACATTTCTCCTGAATTGAAAGAGAAGCTTCGTGAATTTGACCACATGTATAACGTTGAATGGCCTATCGTTCACCTTGATGCAGCACAACATTACTTGGATGCAAAAGGAGAAAATAAAGCTGCAACAGGTGGTAGCGAATGGAAAAAATATTTACATCCAAAATATCAACAACGCAAATTCTTCCCTCATCTATGGTCAGATGAAGAAAAAGCCAAATGGGGACATTAATAAACAAATAAAATGGATACTTCAGATTTCAGTAAAGCACAAGGTCATTGGATCTTAGCAAAAATGGGGAAAAAAGTATTACGACCAGGTGGTCGGGAACTCACCCAAAAATTAATTCAAAATTTACATATCACAAGTTCAGACGATGTAGTTGAATTTGCTCCAGGACTTGGTTATACAGCATCGTTAGCAATAAATCAACGCCCTAAAACATACGTTGGAGTAGATGCCGATGATGACGCTATTGCCCTATTAAAAAATAAAATCAAAGGCAATACAATAGATTTCATCAAAGGAAATGCTGCAGAAACAGAGTTACCCTCTGATAGTAAAGACAAAGTTTATGGCGAAGCAATGCTAACAATGCATGCTGATCA
>JBDHXR010000179.1:0-4001 GCA_039810825.1 Fluviicola sp. | reverse complement strand
GGGTGGAAAAGTAAACATCTCAATCCAAATTTAAAAAGACGTACTCTAACACACAGTAAGCAAAATGGCACACATACATATCCGAGAGAAAGCGCCACTTCGCCTACTGTGGGAACGTTATAAGCAAGCCTAAAAGACGACCGTGCAAGCCTAAGACGGACAACAAAACGACCAGACTTTTGACTTCTAAACTAACTTTCGGGCGACAAAAACTCGGTTGACAATTTCGCTGTAGTGCGACACCGACCTCATCAGTTTTCCGACACTTAAACCAAGCAAGATTTTAAAAATTTTCCCAACGCACATTTTAAAAAATAATTTTAGCCAGCCCGCATTGGCACATTTGGGGTTTGCCCCCTCACACAACCCGACACACAGGCAAACCCCAAAAGAGCCAATTACCCACCGCACCAAGATGATTTTCGTCACATTTTAAAGTTTTCTCAAAAAATCTTGCAGGTATAAATAAAATAGACCTATCTTTGTGAGCGAATATTCACTTACTTAAAAATATATCAAATGACAACAGAAACAATTTCTGACAGACAGCTTGAAATTATTGAAGCGGCAGGAAAAATATTGACGGCTTCGGGAATAAGTGGACTAACAATTAAGAACTTGGCTAAGGAAATGAAATTTTCTGAAAGTGCCATTTACAGGCATTTTACAAGCAAGGAGGAAATCATTATTGCCTTACTTGAATATCTTGCTAAGAGTATGGATGAACGCTATACCAATGCGATTTCAAGTGAACAATCAGCCGAAGAAAAATTTACAACGCTATTTCAAAATCAATTTTCATTTTTTAAAAAGCATCCGCATTTTGTAGTGGCAGTTTTTTCTGACGGATTGATGGAAGAAAGCGAACGCATCAACGAAACAATCTCAAAAATAATGGCTGTAAAAATTAAACACTTACTGCCAATAATTTTGGAAGGACATCAAAAGAAGGTATTTACAAATTCGATAAGCGCTGATGAACTCATGCATATCGTTATGGGAACTTTCAGATTGCAAATGTTCAAATGGAGAGTTGCCAACTTTCAATTTGATATTCGTGCAAATGGAGACAAGATGATTCAGTCAATTTTAACGTTAATAAAAAATAAATAAAATGAAAACAACTGCGTTGCTACTCTTAGTTTTTTCTGCAAAAATATTTGCTCAAAACCCTTTAAATATTCCAACAACATTATCGGGACAAAACATAAACCTAACCTTACAAAATGGAACGACAATGTTTTATCCATCTTTGGTTACCAATACTATGGGAGCCAATGGTAGTTTATTAGGCCCAACGTTGATTTTATCAAAGGACTCATTAGTTAACATAAGTGTAAACAATCAAATTTCAGAGACCACTACCATACATTGGCATGGATTACATGTGGCTCCAGAAAATGATGGAGGTCCTCACACAACCATACTTCCAAATGCAACATGGAATCCGCAATTTACAATTATGGACAAAGCTGGAACGTATTGGTATCATCCACATTTACATATGCAAACAGATAAGCATGTCTCCAAGGGAATTGCTGGACTTATTTTGGTTAGAGATGCAGAGGAACAAACACTTGGATTACCTATGAATTATGGCGTGGATGAGTTTCCAATAATTATGCAAACCAAAGGATTTGATGCTGCTGGACAAATAGTAATACATACTGAATTAGACACTTCAGTAATGGTAAATGGCACTGTTGATCCTGTTGTTGATTTACCAGCTCAAGTGGTAAGACTTCGATTATTAAATGGTTCTTCACAACGAGTTTTTGAAGTAGGTTTTTCTGATAATCGACAATTTAGTTTAATAGGAACAGATGGGGGGTTGTTGACTGCTCCAGTAGTAATGACTCGTTACAGAATTGCTCCGGGACAAAGAGCTGATGTTTTAGTTGATTTATCGACAAGTCTAGGCCAAAATATTCAATTGATGAGTTATGCTTCTGAATTACCCAATGCTATTTATGGTGCCACTCAACCAGGAATGGGAGCGGGAGCAACAGCGTCATTAGTTGGATATACATCAAACCCTTTAAATGGAAATGACTTTCAATTATTAGATATTAATGTTGTATCTCAAACAGCCAATCCAGTTTTAACAATCCCTACAAGTTTAGCTACTTTTTCTCATTTATTAGAAGGCACACAAAATACTACTAGAAATTTAACCTTTACTTCAGCTACAATGGGGAATTTGGCAGGTCCTTTTTTAATTAACAATACATCATTTGATATGGGTGTTATAAATTATACTATTCCTTTAAATAATGTTGAAATATGGACTTTAACAAATCAAACACCAATTGCTCACCCGTTTCATATACATGATGTTCAGTTTCACATATTAGATATTAACGGAGTTCCTCCTCCTCCTCATTTACAAGGTTTTAATGATGTAGTTTTAGTGCCAGGGGGAAATGGTGTCGTTAGATTTATCGCTGAATTTAATCACTTTTCAAACGACTCTGTTCCTTACATGTATCATTGCCACATGCTAACCCATGAAGATATGGGTATGATGGGGCAATTCTTAGTAGTTTCTAATGCCTCAGCGATTGAAACGGTAGAAACAGAGGAGGGAAACATAACTATTTTTCCTAATCCTACCAATAATCAAATTACTATTCAAGGTTTAGATGAAATTACTAAAATTGAAATTTTCACAATAGATGGAGTTTTAGTACAATCAATAATAAGTTCACATACTTCAGAATTGAAAATTGACACTCCTGAAACTGAAGGATATTATTTTATTGTATTCTCAAACGAAGTAGGAAGACAATATGTTCGAAAAATTATTCGCTATTAGTTATACTTCCATTTTATGAAAAAATACATTTCAAACATAATAGCAACAATCTTAACAGGTTTTGCTTTATTGACCTTATTCTTAAGCACCTCTGTTATTCTTGATTTATTTGGCATAAGAGAAAAGGAAGGCAATTACGTTTTATTTGTGGTTTGGTCAAACTTCATCAGTAGCATTCTTTACCTATTCGCAGCTTATGGGTTTATTAAATACAAGAAATGGACTACTTTGCTATTAGGAATTTCAACACTTATTCTAATAACAGCTTTTGTCGGTCTTAATATTCACGCAAGTTCAGGTGGTATTTATGAAACAAAAACCATCGGTGCAATGATTTTTAGAATTTCCGTGACCCTTGTATTTGCAACCCTTGCCTATTTCACAATAACAAAAAAGAAATTATGAAAAAGATCACAATTTTAATTCCAGTAATCGGTTTATTCCTTTTTAGTTGTGACAATGCGTCGAACGAAAAATCAGAAGATCTAAGCGAAATCGAAACGCACGATGAACATCATCACGATGATGAAAGTGAAGCTATTGAACTTAACAATGGTGAAAAATGGAGAGTTGCAAATTTTCAATTTGACATTCGTGCAAATGGAGACAAGATGATTCAGTCAATTTTAACGTTAATAAAAAATCACAAATGAAAAGAATGAACTACTTATTATTGCTGTTTATCACTTTCGCGTTAAAGAGTAATGCACAAATAGCTCCCTTTCAAATTGCTATTGAGCCACTGAATATAAGCAATCTGGGTGGTTTACAGTCCTATGCTTTTGGGCAACATAACGGCAAATGGTTAATTATTGGCGGAAGATTAGATGGCTTACACCGCAGACAGCCTTTTGCAGCGTTTGATGTGGCAGGGCATAACAATCAATTGATAGTAATTGACCCGATTAGTGAACAAAAATGGACTGCACCATTAACATCGCTTTCTGTTGGATTGCAAGAGCAACTTAGCTCTACCAATATGCAGTTTTATCAAGTTGGTAATTACTTGTATTTGACAGGTGGTTATGGATACAGTGCCACCGCAAATGACCACACCACATACAGTAATTTGACAGCCGTTGATGTACCGGCTACAATCAATGCCATTATTACAAATGCAAGTTTTGTCCCTAATTTTAGGCAAATAACAGATGCTCAATTTCAAGTAACTGGAGGGCGATTGGAA
>JBDHXR010000178.1:0-4210 GCA_039810825.1 Fluviicola sp. | reverse complement strand
CGTTATGGGCAATTTCCAACGACACGTTAAAAAAATATGAAAAAACACAGAAATTTAAGCAAAGGATTTTGGCATAAATTTGTACCTAATTCAACCAAGTTAATCTCTCCTCAAAGTATAAAACTGGAAATATGGGATTTAAAAATTCATAAAATTATAGAAAAGTGGCACCCCAAAATATTTTGTATTCATAATTGCGCATTTAGCCAATCAGGAGATAAATTTATTTTATTTGGAGGTTGTATTGGAAATGAAAGCGAATTTAAAATATATGACACAAATACTTTTGAACTGTTAAATGAATTTTGGTTTCCAGAGCAATGTTGTAATGCCGTTTTTAGTTTTGATGATGATAATTTTATATTTGGGACGTGGGAAGGAAATATCTACAAAGTAAATATAAACGACAAAATTATTATGTCAGAAACAATAACAAAAATTGATAATAAAACTTTCAAAGATTACAAAGTTAGTGAAGAAAATAAGATAAAGTTGTTGAATATTGAAAACGCTATGATTACACTAACTGAAAGCAATACTAAAAATATATTTTTCTTTGTTGTATCCCCAAAAAGTTTAAATAAAACAAACGATTTACATTTATTAAGTGATTATATTTTAATTTATGACCTAAATACAAATGAAACTGAGGAGATAACACTACCTATTGAAGAAAAACGGTATAGAATTACAGGATTAAAATTCCATAACAACAAACTCGCTATACTTAAAACAAATTATGGTGGAGAAGAGAATGGGAACGTATTTCATAATGCTGACCTTTATATATTAGATTTACAAAAAAATGACTTGCAACCTGTAAAGAGAAATTTTCAAGTTAGAGATGTATATTCAAAGGTTGAATGTTTAGCTTGGAATATTGAGGAAAAACTGTCTTATATAACGCTAAATGAAGTTGTAATTGTTGATACATTAAATAATAACGATGAAACAACTATTGTAATTGAAAGACCAACATCTGTTGAATTTTCAGATGACGGTAAGAGATTAGCAATAGGTGGCGAAAAAAAAGCTATAATACACGAAATAGATTAAAAAACTGCCCATAACATCGTGTTTGCGAAAGAGCGGGTTAAGTGCAAAACTGAACATTTGTACTTTCTTCACCGCAAAAACCATTTTTTTATTTGCAAAAAAATGTAAATTAGCAAATAAAAAAATGGTTTTGCTAACGTCGGTGCAAAGTTTAAAGTTAGTGCTTTCTACCCCGCTCCTTCGCAAACACGCGGACCGTTAGCGGCAACTTGACACAAACATTCATAACAATCTAAACAGTATGAAATATAACGCAAATTACAAGACTATAATTTTACTTCTAATTAATTTATTTGCTATTACAATCAATGTCAGTGGACAAGACGCGAATAAATTATATTTGAATATGGATCAGTCTTACGAATCCAAACAAGATGTTTATAATTTTTTAAAATCCAACCCTGATAATTATTACGTGATATTCTCAACTCATGATGCTTATTCAGACCCTAAAAGCCCGAAGGATAATAGCATAGCTGGACATGCTTGGATTATGTGGGGACATGAAAATCCACAAACTAAAAGCTCAGAAATTTCAGGATTTGGTTTTTGGCCCGATAGAAAGCTTATTGAAAATACTGTTTCAGAAAATATTGCAAATGCACTAATAGCTTCAACTGCAATCTCATCAGCAATTAGCCAGTTAGTTGATCTTACTACACCTGGCAAAATTGTGCATGCCAGCTTAAAACTAGATAAAAATGGACTAACAGGAGTGCCTGGAGTATTACAAGAGGACTTATTTGGATTAACTTATTCAAAATCCTTAAAGCAAATTGTTGTTAAAGTTGACAAAGAAACTTACCAAAAGTCTTTGAAAGTTTTAGATGACTACAAAACTAAAAAACCAGATTATAAATTGATGGAAAATGATTGTGTTTCTTTTTTTATTGAAGTTGGTGATGCTATCGGATTTGATATGCCAAAACGATCCATTGCTAACCCATCGTCATTAAAACCATCCAATTATATGGATTTGTTTTTCAAAAACATTCTGTTTCCTAGTAAAATGGGAATTCATTATCAATATAGAAGTATGCTTATTAAAAAGTATGGAAATGTGTCCGCTGATCTTAATGGCAGTTACAACATAGTTTTTGGTATTAATCAAGAAAATAAAAATACTTGCGAATTAGATTATGCAGGAAATAGATTTGAAAAAACAATACGAGACAATAAATTAATGTGTAGCACAACTAATTATTCAAATGGTGAATATTGGTACCAAGAATACGAAGCTAGACCAATTCCTGCTGAACATGCAGGAATTCCAGGAGTGATGCCTCCAAAACCAATTTCAGAATATTGGTATGCTAATGGAAATTATATTATAGGTTTCGGACAGAATCCAACAGGGTTTAATCCTAATTATGTCAATATGAATTTATCTAAGAAAAACACACAATATTCGGGAACTATAAATAATTTGGGTGAACCAAATGGATTGGGAACTATAAGTCATTTTGGAAATATTGTAAATGGACAGTTTCAAAATAACATTCAAACGGGTAAATTCATTGATGGCAAATTTATAGAACATACGGGGGTTAGTTTTGAAAAAGCATTGGTTTACGGAGATTTTGTTAATGGGCAACTTACTGGAAAAGGAAGAATAGAATATTATGATAATAAAGTTTTTACTGGAACTTTTGATAAAGGATTAGCCAATGGGAATTGTACTTATGTTGACAACAATACAGGGGAATATTATTCGGGATTTTTTAAAGATGGATATATGAATGGATATGGAATTCACAAAAATCAAAGTGGACTGTATAAAGGAAATTTCATCAACGGAAAGGCTTGTGGTTTAGGGATTGCGCAAACTCCTAATGGAAGTGTTTGTGAAGGTAATTTTGAAAACGGAGGATTTAAAAACGGTAAATTAACCACTCCCAATGGAAATTATTATATTGGTAATTTTGATTCTAAAGGAAATCCAACTGGAGGTAAATATTATGACAAGAATGGGAAGGAGATTACGGAAAGAGAAACCCATGGTAATGAGCGTGATAAAGACGGGAATGGAAAAATACTCGTTGGATGGCAAATTGGGGATGGACCTTTTGTTGAAGAGAACTGGGGTTTAGATATAAATGGAAAATAAATCTTACGTTTTAGGAACAGCTAAATGAAGAATCATATATTAGTCAACAAAAGCAGCCGCTAACAGCACCTACAAGAAATTGGCGGTTCATTGGTTAAATGAAGCTTTGTACTTCGTATCAAGTTCAGTGCTGGCAGACAGTTTTCGTCTCCGAAATCGCCAACTTCTTGTAGCTGCAAAACGTTATGGGTAATATGCTTAACCGAAATAAAATGAACCTTAAATTCGATAAAATCAGTTTTAGATTATTCTGTCTGTTATTGTCAGTTTTTTATTTGATGGTTTCATGCGATACGAAAACGTCTCCTACTAACGAAAATTATGAAGCCATTGCATTTATGGGTAATGGTGAGGAGATTCAACTCGGCAATAATCTATATATGGAATCACAAAAAATAGGTTTTATACTTTTTATATATCATGACACTATATTTCAAGCAAAAATTGACAGTTCTGAAACGACCTATTCTTATATAGTTAAAAATGACAAACTGTTAGATTCGATAAAAGAAACATTTAAAAGGTATGGGAAGACAACCTTAAAGAAACAACTAGTTTCGATGAAAACGAATGGTTATAGTGGAACATGTTCTCCTGATAGCTATTTCTTATTCGGATCTAATACTAAAATCAATTTTGGACTTTTTTATTACATGGATTATTACGATCTAATTCGAAGAGCTCGCCCTAAAGAAATTACAATTCCTGAGCAAAAAATCCCTAAAATATATTCAACAATTTATCACACACTAAATTCCAAGATTTGGGACTATTATATGAGTAATGACTATTACTACAAGAATGTCCGGACCTATGGAAAAATTGATTTTTTTAAAATTCAGAAAGAAAAAGGAAATACCCATAACACCAAATAAACAAAAGCGCCAAAATGATTATATTTGAGAAGGCGCCTTTGCCTATTTGGAAAACGTTACCTGCAAGCTAAAAAAAACGACAATGAGACAAATAATCATAGCGACAATATTTTTATCCGTTTTATGGAGTTGTAACAGTTCGACAAAAAAGGAAAAGTCAACTGAATCAGAT
>JBDHXR010000177.1:0-4211 GCA_039810825.1 Fluviicola sp. | reverse complement strand
TCCTGTACCTTCTCTTTAAATAGTTTAGGGTTTTCAGCCATCATTCGATTCGATTCTTCCAAGCTTAATCCTACAGGATAATAACCACCAGCCCATGGGTTATGCAATGAAGTTTGATCTGAACCTAAATCTATATGAATGTTTTTTTCTAAAAAAGACTCCCACACATCAACTACATTTCCTGCATAAGCGATCGAAACGGTTTCTTTTGCATTTTGTGCGCTTTTAACACGAGTCGCAAGTTTATCTAAATCATAATAAATTTCATCAACCCAGCCTTGTTCATGTCTTTTTTCAGCAGCTTTACTGTTTACTTCAGCTGTTACAGAAACACACCCTGCAATATTTCCAGCTTTTGGCTGAGCTCCAGACATACCCCCTAATCCTGCAGTTACAAACAAGCCTCCTTTGGGTGATTTATTGATCTTTCTAAATCCATTTAGAACAGTAATTGTGGTTCCATGTACAATTCCTTGCGGACCAATATACATGTAAGAACCTGCAGTCATTTGTCCATATTGAGTTACACCCAAAGCGCTGTATTTCTCCCAATCATCTGGTTTTGAGTAATTAGGAATCATCATTCCGTTTGTTACAACAACACGTGGCGCATCTTTATGAGATGGAAACAGGCCCATCGGGTGACCAGAATACATAACCAAGGTTTGTTCATCTGTCATTTCAGCCAAATACTTCATTGTTAACCTATACTGAATCCAATTTTGAAAAACTGCCCCATTTCCTCCATAAGTAATCAACTCGTCTGGATGCTGAGCTATTGCATGGTCTAAGTTGTTTTGGATCATTAGCATGATTGCTTTTGCTTGTAGTGATTTACCTGGATATTCATTGATAGGTCGAGCATACATTTTGTGTTTTGGCTTAAAGCGATACATGTATATTCTTCCAAATTCTTTTAATTCATTCGCAAATTCAACACTCAGTTCTTTATGCATTGCTTTAGGAAAATAGCGTAAAGCATTTTTTAGAGCAAGCTTTTTCTCGTCGTTAGATAATATGTCTTTTCTCTTTGGTGCATGATTCAATGATGAATCAAGTTTTTGAAATGGAGGGAGTACATTTGGTATTCCTTGAAGAATATCTTGTTGAAAAGCCTGTGTGTTCATTGAATTTTCTTTGAGAGCAAAGGTAACAAAAACATAGAATTTATGTATTGAAATAAAGACACAAAAAAAGTCACCTTCATGAAGGCGACTTAATCTTATCAACAAAGTAATCTATCGAATAATTGAGATTGACCCTGTCCAAGTAAATTTCTTATCGGTTACTTTCTCTTTTGTAGTAATTAACCAAGTATATGAACCGTAAGGGACCACTTTTCCTTGATATGTTCCGTCCCATGATGCTTCAGGATCCATTGTTTCCCAAATCACTTCACCCCATCTATCAAAAATTTTCAAATTAAAATGATACAAATCTACACCTTCAATAAATACTCTCCACGTTTGATTAAACTCATCTCCGTCTGGAGTAAAGCAATTTGGCGCATACAATATCACTTCAGGCTGAACAGTAAAATGCTTAGTAATAGTATCTGTACATCCTAATTCTGAATGCGCAACTAAAGTAATGTAATAGGTTGAAATTTGACCATCTGGATATTGTACTGTTTTTTCCGGTTGATTGGAAGATGTAGGGTTTCCGCCTGGGAAAGACCATTCAAACGAATCAGCATTTTGAGAAATTTCAATGAAATTTACAGTTGTGTTAAACATTGTTACCGGGTCTGGTGACCAAACAAAATCAGCGTGTGGTTTTTTCTTTACATTGATGTATTGCAAGAATGTAGTTGAATCGATACATCCATCTGGCGAAGTAATAATTAACTGTACATCATAATTGCCATTCATCATTTCAGTTGTCAATACAGTATCTAACCCATCAAAAACGTCTCCATTTGAAATTTTCCAATGTGCATTTGCGCTCATCGAAGAAATTGTCTGATTGTACAAATAAAACGTTGCTGGTTCACATTTTGGATTCAAATCAATACCAATTTGTGGAACTGGCACTGCAAATACTTTAATATTTCCAGTTAAAACCAATGGTGTACTTTCACAAGCGTCTTCTATTGTAACTGAATAAGATTGGTCTTGTGTAGGAGATTTAACAATTTTGCCTTCAACACCAGTCTGAACCTCACCACTAGACCATGTAAACGTATATGGTGCTCCAATACCTTCAGTTGGTGTCACCATCAGTGAATCTGGATACCCTGGACAAACATAAACGTCTGGAGATAAGATTCCTGAAATAGGATTTCTTACCGTTACCAAAATAGAATCAAAAGGAGAGAAACACCCCACTTGATTTTCAGCTTGAACTTTATAATAAGCAGTTGCACTTGGACTTACAGACACTGTAGCCAACAAAGAAGGATCATGGCTCCAATGAAAACTATACGTTGTGCCACCCGTTGCAGTTGCAGAAAGTGTAGCAGTTCCATTTTGACATACAATCGTGTCGTTTGAAACAGAAATAGTAACTCCAGGTGGATTGCTCAATGTAATGGTCGTGCTTTTTGAACAACCAAGTGGATTTTTTGCCCACACAGTATATGTGCCTGCAGCAAAACCTCCTAAAGTGTTTGAAGCTTGCCAAGTTGTTCCATTATCAAAACTGTATTGGTCAGCACCAGCAGATGTAATCGTAATGGTTCCATCGCTAGACCCATTGCAGATTGGGTCAGTTTTTGTTGCAGTAATTTGAAGCTGAGAAACCGTTACTAAAACAGTATCTCGAATCATTCCACAAATAGTTGATGATTCTCGTAATATAAATTTATAAACTCCAGGTTGATTTACAGTAACAGTTGGAGTAAGTGATGAAAAATTTGGGGAAAATGTTGCTGTTGCAGGCGGAGTCATTCCCGGAGGAACAATCACTTGCCAATTTGTAGAATTCCCAGCTGAACCAACTGTGCCTGCCAAATTTATTGGCGAACCTAAGCATACAATCTGGTCTGGACCAGCATTTGGTGCTGGCGGAGTAGCAACAGTAATTGTGAAAGTTGCAGTATCTTGCATGGGTGCAGGAGTAGTTTGAGAAACCACGACTTGGTATGTTGTAGTAACAGTTGGAGTAACAGTTACATTTGTTCCTCCGCTAGTGTTAGAAACACCGTTCGTAACCAACCAATTGCATGTAGGATTTGTATATCCAGGAGTAGCAATTGTTACTTGCGCTGAATTTCCTAAACAAATAGTTTGGTCTGCTGCATTTACTCCACACACAACTGAAGCTGTACCGAAGAAGCTTAAGTTAACATTTTGGTTAGTAAAACTATAATTAGATAAACAAAGTATAAAAGATTGACCAGCAGTAACGGTTAAAGGTGGTTGATAGCTAGAGCTTGATGCCCCGGGTGGATAATTCGCAGGAGTTGACATTCCCGTATTGCCATTACACATTCCGTTCCAGTTACAAGCAATCGGAGGCAATGTATTTCCATTGATTCCTGCACATGCGCCGTTATTTACATTCGGCCACATAATCCAGTCGAAACAACCACCAGCAGAACCGATCATTGACCACTCTAAGGTACCATTTGTTACCACATTTATTTCAATGAAGGTAGAAACCGTTTCACCTGAAAGCAAACAGCCGCTATTCACACCTTGAGGATTTGAGCTTGGATTAGAAACAGTGCCTGAACCAAAATCAGTAATATTATATGACGGTTGAGTTCCAACAACAGCAAATTGTGGAGTAGAGCAACCCGGCACAGCTAGATTGCAGTTAACCGGTAATTGTTGTGCCCAAAGACCAAATGATCCGACCAGTATTAATATGTTAAACAGTGTTTTCATACAATTAATTTCCTGAGCAATTAGTAAATGGATAAGGATTTATAGCATCCACGCCATGTAATCCGATTTGTAAGCACGAAACTTTTTCGAGGTACCCAACCATCCAAGAATTAAATTCGTTACTTGAAAATGACGAAAGATTTTTTGTGATTAAAAACAACCGTTTTGTATGAATATCTACACGAACAACATTTACATAAGGGATAGCTTTTAAATGCGTTTCAACCGCTGTCAACTCTTGCTCTGTTTGCAAATTAAGCATGCATTGAGCGAAAAACACAGGTGACTGTTCTTGCGTTGTATTCAGAGTTTGCCCATTTACAAAAAATGTAGAAAGGGCAATGAATAACCCAGTTAAAATCTTCTTCATTATCATTAACT
>JBDHXR010000176.1:0-4217 GCA_039810825.1 Fluviicola sp. | reverse complement strand
AAAATCATCAAAACTGGAAAAATGTACATGATTACCTTCATGTTTGGCATACCCGGTTGTTGGGGCTGCGTCATGTTTGACGAATTTAAGTGCGTGTACACAAGTGTAGTTGCAGACATCAGCAAGGTGAATAATGAGATGTGATTCCCATAAAAAGGGATATAAAAATTGAAATCTAGAACTGAATCGTAAGATGACAAATCGGTGGCCCACAAAAACGATTCTTGACGCAACGTAAAAGTAGCTGGGAAAAATCGGAATACAGCTAACAAAATTGGCATCTGAATAAGCATGGGTACACAACCAGCTAGGGGAGAAGCGCCGGATGCACGATACAAAGCCATCATATCCATTTGCTTTTTCATTGCATCTTCTTTGTTTGGGTATTTTGCGTTTATTTCATCAATTTGTGGTTTGAGAATACGCATTTTTGCAGATGAAACAAACATTTTCCATTGAATAGGAGTAAGGAAAATTTTAATCACGATAGTAAGTAGTAAAATCGCGATACCTGCATTGATTCCAAAGTTCATAAAGAACTCAAACAAAGGTTGCACAAAATACACATTACACCATCTAAAAATACCCCATCCAAGATTCAATATATCATCGTAGTTTTTGTTGTATGATGTAAGTAAATGATAATCATTAGGTCCAAAAAACCACGAAAATTCGTATCGTCCGTCTTTTACAGATTTTAATCCTAAATTCAGTTTAGAACGGTATTTTTTAATGTGCGTAAAATAGTAGTCCGAATCTTTTGTGTATTCAAGAGAAGTAAACTTTGTTCCTTCTTTTAAAAACTGATTATCTACTGGTTGAAGAATTGATGAAAAGTAGCTTTGTTTGTACGCAACCCAATGAATATCTGTTTCAGCAACCTGATAATCATCACCAAATTCTTTGTTGTAATCAATTATTTGGTCATCATTTTGATAGCAAATAGTGGAAACTCGGCGTTGTTCGCTTAGCAATCTTTCACTCCGCAACATTTCCATTTGCCAATCTAACATTACTGAACTTGCTGTTACTTGATCGTTCAAGTTTTTAAAATCAATCGTGAATCCTAGATCATACCCGTCTTTTAAAGAATATGAATACACGATGTGTCCATCAGCAACAGCGTGCTGCAATACAATTTTATCCTTCGTCTTCTCAACAATTTCAAAAGGAGCATTTCCTGTACTGTATTTCTTTCCAGAAACATTGAAAATCAATTGATTTTTTTGATCGCCTTCTTTAAACAAGTAGAGTGGAGTGATTTTATTGTCGTTTTTTGCAAAATTCAAATATGTCTCATATTCCTTCAATTGAACTGCAGAAACAACTCCACCTTTTGTTGAAATATCAACAATCAGTTTATCAGATTCTAAGCGCAATGTTTCAGGCTTAAATACTACTGCAGGCTTAATTGATTTTTTTGTTTCAGATGAAGCAACAGTTTTTTCGCTTTTATTATTTGCTTTTTTTGAAGATTCTTCTTTCTTCGTTTTCTCGAGTATTTCTTTTTTCTGTTGCGCTTTCAATTCTGCCTCAGAAGGTTGATTCATATAAGTGAAAACAACCAACAATGCTCCAATTAACGTTAGTCCGATGACTGTGTTTTTATCCATTCTTTTGTATTATTTTTTATTTGTAATTGCAGCTTTAACAAACGCTACAAATAAAGGGTGAGGATTATCTACTGTACTTTTATATTCTGGGTGATATTGCACACCAATAAACCAAGGATGTTCGGGTATTTCAACCACTTCAACCAATCCGGTTTCAGGATTTCTACCCGTTGCAATCATTCCAGCTTTTTCAAATTGCTCTAAATAATCATTGTTAAATTCATATCTATGTCTATGGCGCTCACTAATCGTTTCATTTTTATATGCCACCGCAACCTTTGTATTCGGTTTTAATTGACACTTATACGCTCCTAAACGCATAGTTCCCCCCATATTGGAAATACTCTTTTGCTCTTCCATCATTGAAATAACAGGGTAGTTTGTGGTTTCTGAAATTTCAGTGGTATGTGCATCTTCAAACTTTAAGACGTGTCTAGCAAATTCTATAACAGCACATTGCATTCCCAAACAAATTCCTAAAAATGGAATTTTACTTTCTCTGGCAAAGCGTACTGCTTCAATTTTCCCACTAATACCTCTTGAGCCAAAACCTGGAGCAACTAAAATACCATCTAGTCCTCCTAATTCTTCCTGAATATTGTCTTTATTTAACGATTCTGAGTGAATCCATTTTAAGTTTACGCGAGCTTGGTTTGAAACTCCGGCATGAATAAAGGCTTCTGAGATTGACTTATATGAATCTTTCAGCTCTACATACTTTCCTATTAAGCCAATATTTACCTCCGTTTTTGGGTTTTTAAGATTGGTAAGAAAATCTTTCCATTTCGTCAACTCAGGGTGAGTTTTAAATGGTAAGCCTAGTTTTTCCAAAACAACCTTGTCCAATTCTTCTGCTTGCATCAGTAGCGGAACATCGTAAATGGTTTCTGCATCTTTAGCTTCTATAACTGCATTCATGCTTACATTACAGAATTTAGCAATCTTTTTTCTCAAAGACAAATCCAATTCATGTTCCGTTCTGCAACACAGTATATCTGGTTGTACTCCAAGTTCCAACAATTGCTTAACCGAATGCTGAGTAGGTTTTGTTTTCAACTCGCCAGCGGCAGATAGAAACGGTATTAATGTTAAATGAACAACTAAACAATCGCGCTCCAATTCCCATTTCAATTGACGAACTGCTTCAACAAAAGGCAATGATTCAATATCGCCGATTGTGCCACCTATCTCTGTAATTACAATGTCGTATTTACCGGTTTCTCCCAAAATTTGAATGCGATCTTTAATCTCATCTGTAATGTGCGGAATTATCTGAACGGTTTTACCTAGGTATTCACCTTTCCTTTCCTTTTCAATTACACTTTGATAAATTCTTCCAGTAGTTACATTGTTAGCTTGAGAAGTTGGTGTATTTAAAAAACGCTCATAATGACCTAAATCTAAATCTGTTTCAGCACCATCGTCTGTTACATAACACTCACCGTGTTCATACGGGTTTAGTGTTCCCGGATCAATGTTGATGTATGGGTCTAATTTTTGAATTGTTGTTGAGTAACCGCGAGCTTGTAAAAGTTTTGCTAAAGAAGCTGAAATGATACCTTTCCCTAAGGAAGATGCTACCCCTCCGGTTACAAAGATGTATTTTGTTGAATTTGACATTGCTAATAATTGTAACTACGGGAGGCAAATTTACTTTAAATAAATGAACCAGCATCTAAGTTTTTATCATTTTTTAGGAATTATTTGAGAAGTAATAAATGTTTCAAGCAATGTATAATTTAATACAACAAGCCATCATTAACAAATGTGGAGAAATATAAACTTGGTTTTCTAGTATTTTTCTTCTCAAAAACATTTTCACCCATTTCACTCAAACGGGGATAATGAGGCGTATTGCGCTTCATTTTTTTAGGGAAAAATACTAAGTCGTGGCTGATTTTATTTTGAAACACATGTCTTACTTGTTCACTATCCCAACCAATACGCAGACCTGCAGTTTGATTTGGATAAAATAGGTATTTCATTTCCCCATAAAAAATTCCATGACTTGCTTTTCCATACGCATTATGCGTAAGGTCTCGATATCCGTTTGGTGCACCTGGGCGAGGTTCTTTATACCAAACAGCATCTTTCGTTTCGCCAGTCCAAATTGTAATTCCTAAACCTGCTTTTAGCAAACTATCTCGGTAAGAAATATAAAGAGAGCCTGTTCTATACCTATCTTTGGCTTGTCCTCCAAATACATCGTTCTCAAATCGAATGTCAATGCGTTGTATCCCTAAGTTCCACTCGCCCGAAAATTGCGAAGTTCCTTTTTTATCGTAATACCACAAGTATGCATAACCGATAGAATAAGGAGAAGTAGTTTGGTGCAAAGAACCGCCCCAATCCATATTTATTGGATTATTTGGTTTGCCAAACATAAGTACACCACCTGCACCAAAGCGAAACTCAGAAAAATTTGTTCTTTTCCCTAAATTGGATAAAAAATACCGTGTTGTAAGTCCTGCATTCAACTGAATAAATTGATTACCAATATATGAATCAAGTTTTACTCCAAGACTATTTTGATGTGTTCCAAACGTGAAAAGTAGTCCTATTTTCAACCCGGCATTCGGTATCCATCTATTTTGAGAATAAAAA
>JBDHXR010000175.1:0-4240 GCA_039810825.1 Fluviicola sp. | reverse complement strand
TTGAAATATTTTCTTTTTGTGCAATACTGCGCACAAGTGGAGAGATAAACTTACCGTTTTCGCCTGTTTTTTCTAGTTGAGGAGCGTGATTTGAAACCAATTCCTGTGCAGCAACTACAGTTTCTTGAACAACTTTTACACTGTCAGCATTGTTTTTAGGTGCAGGTGCTGATGTATCACCATCCGTAGAAATAATAGCAATTACATCGCCAACTTGCGCAACTTGGTCTTTTTCAAATAATTTTTGAACCAATACACCTGCTGCTTCAGAAGGTAGTTCGTTATCAACTTTATCTGTTGCAACCTCAACTAAAGGCTCATCCATAGCAACGGTGTCGCCAACTTCTTTTAACCAATTTGTGATTGTTGCTTCTGTAACGCTTTCTCCCATCTTTGGAAGACGAATTTCTATTTGTGCCATAAAAACGAATAAGTTTTTTTCGAATAATTGCCACAAAAATAAACGAAAAAAATTGAATTTACGACAAGTATTTTAGCGATCTAATTTTTTCCAACTTTTCATTAGGATATGAATGTCTTTGAAGATGGAATATTCTCGTGCATAAAGCAAATTGAGTTTTGCTTCTAAAACGTTGTCAACATAAGGAATTTCATCGGATGGATGGAGTATTCCGGGTTTGATTGCCGGTAAATTATTGGTGATGTTTTTCTCTGAAATTGAATACGAAATCAATGTTTTTTTGCCAAACATTAAGTAGAAGCTATTTTTTAGTAGTTGAGTTTTATTGGTGTAAAACCAGATAATTAGAGGAGAAAAGATGAAAATTGACAACCCAACCAATTTATCCAAGATTAATTTTTGCCGTTTTTTGGTTGCTTGGGTAATTACATTTATGTCTAATATGTACAAGTCTCCTGCGGTTTCAATGGAATTTGACCCAATGAGGTAATGACTGTCTGGTTGTGCAATTTTATAGTCAATTTCTACATGCTGAAGGTTTGTCATCCAATGAATAATTTCTTGAGCACTGATGTCTTTAGCACAAAATATCAACTCATCTACGTTGTGCACACGTATGTATTGTTCAAAAAATTCAGAATCCAGTTTTTTTTGATTGCTGTCTTTTGTTTGGATATGTGAAATTGCGTCTATGTTTGATTGAGTTTGATTGAGTAAGTCAGAAACTCGTTTAAATTCATTTTCAGAGCCAACAATGGAGAAGTTCCGCCGTTTTTTACCAAACAAGGTATAAGATTTTCCAATTGCAAAATGAAGTAATATGCGCGAGATGAAATAATACGAGATAACCCAACAAGAACCAATCAAAATAAATAGCCTAGAGAATTGCCATTCTTTTGGAAACAAAGCATAAATTATTAGAATAGAAGCAGTTCCAATAAGAGTTCCAGTTGTAAATTTTCTAAACGCAATAGGCTTGTCATATCCACCTTTTAGAGTAATTGAACCCATCCAAATTGCAGTGTACAAGGCAATTAAGGTGCTTGTAATTTGAATCGGGAAATCAATTTGCGCTTGTCGCCAATAATTGGTTAATGCAAACAATCCAACAAGGAGGTAACAAGTATCGATTGCTGGTAGTGTTGTTTTTTTTACAAATCTTGAAAACAATGCCAAGCTAGCTCTGAAATAGATTGCGCAATTGATAAGAAAGGAAAACAGCTTGAAGTTTTTTTGTGAAAAGTGTTTTTCTGCAAAAATGATCATGGCTTTGTAGAACACAAAAACGTAGTTTACAGAACTTTTTTTGGTACTTTCTCCTTTGTAATGAATGATTCGGGTTTCCGGGAAATAGACATTTTTATACCCACCTTTAAGTATCCGATAGGATAGGTCGATGTCTTCTCCATACATAAAGAACGTCTCATCAAGCAACCCTACTTTGTCCAAGGCTTCTTTCCTCATCAACATAAAAGCTCCGGAGAGTATTTCTATTTCATTGGTTTCAAATTCAGAAAGATAGCCTAAGTGATATTTTCCAAACCTTTTGGATCGTGGAAATAATTTGGAAATTCCAAAAATCTTATAAAATGCTACAGCGGGTGTAGGGAGCCCGCGTTTCGATTCGGGTAAAAAATTTCCCTTTCCATCAACCATACGCACGCCCAAACCTCCTACATTTGGATGCGAATCCATGTATGCAACTACTTTTTGGAAAGTGCTTTCTTCAACAACTGTGTCCGGATTTAAGAGCAATTGATAAGGGCAATTAGACAACAACATTGCTTGATTGTTGGCCTTGGAAAACCCCTTGTTGTCTTTATTTGCAATGAGCTTAACCCAAGGAAACTTTTCTTGAACCATTTTTACAGACCCATCCACAGAATTATTGTCAACTACCCATACTTCTGCAGATTCCAACTCCATCGCTTTAGCAACAGAATTTAAACACTGTTCAAGGAAGAATTCAACGTTGTAGTTGACAATAATTACTGCAATTTTGGGGCTATTTACGCTCACTTTTTGTATTTAGAATAATCTATTTTATTGCAATGCAAGAAATTTCTATGTTTGCATTCATTGGCAACTTTACAACTTGAACGGTCTCTCTAGCTGGAGGAACTTCGGTAAAGTATGAACCATAAACGGCATTCATTTCAACAAATTGTCCTAAGTCTGTCATAAAAATGCTACATTTTACAATGTGAGACAAATTCATGTCATTTTCTTTCAACAAAAGTTCAATGTTTTTAAGTATTTGGTGGGTTGCTTTCTCAATTGAATCAACCTCTAACTCACCAGTAAAAGGATTTAAAGGCAATTGGCCGCTTACATACATCGTATTTCCGTTTACAATTGCTTGGCTGTATGGACCAATTGGTGCTGGAGCTCCAGGTATTTGAATTGCTTTTTTCATGTGTTTTGTTTTTGCAAGTTTACTAATTTTGCTTCAATGAAATTTCTATTGGTTGACAACTTTGATTCTTTTACATACAACATTGTACATTATTTTGAAAAAATAGGCGTACAGGTAGATGTAGTTACCAATAAGTCTGTTGATGTGAATAAACTTTCAGGGTACAATGCGGTAGTGTTGTCGCCTGGTCCGGGTTTACCTTCGCAAGCGGGTGAGTTAATGCGTGTTATCGCAAATTCGATAGAGTTGGGTTTGCCAATTTTAGGTATTTGCCTTGGAATGCAAGCATTGGCAGAGTTTGAAGGAAGTGAATTGTACAATCAACAAGCGGTTAAACATGGAGTTGGACAACGAATCACAGTTCACAAAAAGAATTCAAAATTGTACTCAAAGTTGCCCACTTCTTTTACAGTGGGCTTGTATCATTCTTGGGCTGTGAAGTTAAGGAAAGATAGTGTTTTTGAGCCTACTGCATTTTCTGAAGAAGGTGTGTTGATGTCGTTTGAAGATGAAAAACGGAAAATTTACGCTGTACAGTATCACCCGGAAAGTATTTTGACTGAAAATGGACTGGAAATACTGCAGAATTTTACCAATATAGTGACGCATTAACTAGTTGTTTAAACGGTTTTAAACAGCATTGTTAACGGCTAGACGCTTTGCGAAGGTGGAGTTTCGGTTTATTTTAATCAAATATAGTTTTTCACACATATTATCAATTGAATAGGTATTGAAATATTTTTCTAGGGTTTACAACCTTAGAAGGAGGGTTTTGTTTATTTTAGATATGATTTTTTTGCAGACGCGTATCATGTTTTTTCCAATTTATCCCCCTATATTTCTCAAATTAGTTGGCATTTGATTCGTAATAAAGCTTTTTTCATTAATTTTAAAAAAAATGCATCTTATGAAATGGTCTTTATTTATCGTTTTTATGTTGATTTTTATTGCTGCTAAAGCCCAATCGTGTATTGGAACTTGGATTACAATTGATGATAAAACCGGAAAGAAAAAATCGAAAGTTGAGCTGTATAAAAAAGGAGATCTACTTTTTGGAAAGATTGTCTATTTATTTCCTCGAGAGGGGCGTGAACCCAACCCCAAGTGTACCAAGTGCAAAGACGATAGAAAAGACCAACCAATAGAAGGCTTGCAAATTATTCGTGGATTGAAGTGGGATGGAGGTGAATGGGAAAATGGAACCATTGTTGACCCAGAAAATGGGAAAGTGTACACCTGCGGTATTTGGATAGACCGCGATAATTATGATAAATTACATGTTAGAGGGTATGTGGGCCCGTTTTACAGAACTCAAACTTGGGTAAAGGATAAGGATTAGTTATTGTTTAGTGGTTGTCCTATTAAATAAATTATTTTTCCTCCTCTGCCATTATCTAATTTTC
>JBDHXR010000174.1:0-4523 GCA_039810825.1 Fluviicola sp. | reverse complement strand
TGTTAAAAACATATGGATCATTTGCATGTAAAGCCGTATCACTGAAATGAATGCCCAGGTTGTTGGAAGCAAAACGTGCAAGTCCACGCATCACCCGTGTATAAAATGCTACCCGATACCAAATGTTTGCCTGTAGGCTGTCTAAGAGCTGACAAGATATAAACTCATGAGTATTTGGAATATTTACATTGTTAGGATCAATTGCAGCATACGTTGATATCCCTACAAACCCATCCCCATCAGCAATTTGGTAGTGCGTATTTTTTGGGGGGGGTATCATCCAGCAATTGTTGAAATAATCTGGTGTACAAGTGTTTGGGTTGTACCAATCCATTAATACCCCATCTCCCAAGTTGCTTGCAATAGCTGAAGAATCACAAAATAACTGATTTTCAAAACTAGGATTAGGTACTAGGTTTGATTGAGAAAATGCTGTGAACCAAACATTTAGTATAATTAGAATATATATATGTTTCATAATATTTACTTTATTACTACAATTTTGCTTCGATATTTCTCAATTTTATAAGTGTTGTTTAAAACGAAAATATATGTACCGGATAGCAAGTTTGTAACCATTTTAATTTCAGAACTTTTTTCATCTATTAATCTTTTTTCAAGAACCTCACCATTTATATTCAAAATCATAACCATATCACCCTCCTCAATATTTCCACGTAATGTAAAACTACCATCATTAGGTATAGGGTTTAATGAATATATAGAGTATTCTTCACGATAATGAATTGATTCTGTAATTTCTTCCTGCATTCCTCTGCCAACCATTCCTGAACAAACCGGAGTAAACACTTCCGCTGTGTTGTACACTCGGTTGTATAAAGCTGCCGCCTGAAACACCACTCCTCCCTGCAACGCAGGGCAACCTTGTGCTAAATCTATCAGTAGCATACTGTCTGCTGCATCAAACAAACCGTTTTGATGCCGAATGTAAGCCTGATAGTATTCACTGTAGCTTGTTTCCAGCAGGTTTGAAGGGTTTAATGCGTTATTTTCTAGCGCTGCACCTGATGTATTTCCTGCTACCAAGTCTTTTTCCACTTCCCAAAGTGCTTCCATTGAAGAAAGTGCTGTTGCTTGCTGTAAACTGTTCAGTACAACGGCACTGCTGCTTGTTTCCACAAGGTCTGCTGCACGCAACAGTTGGTTGCGCAGCACCGCTTCCTGATCAGGGTTTGTCGTGCTTGCCAGTACCGTGCTGCTGTTCTCAAAGAAATCGGGCATGGCTGTCGGCTCTGTATTTGTTTCTTCCACCCCACTTCCCGATACTAGACTGCTACTTCCCCCACCCGGTGGTGTTTCATAGCACATCCCACCATCCGTCTGTGGGTTAGTTGCGGTGAATAATGTAATAACAGGAGGTCCTGTTAAAGTGTAAGGATAACCATTGTTAATATTTATCGTTGATCCCATTGGGGTATAGATACCGCTACCGCGTACATACATTTTCGAGTTATTTGTGGTGCTATAATTCAAACACGCATTTTTAAAGTTGCCGTTGGGTGTGCCGGTGGCAGACCAAGTGCCTGCCCAAAAGTTATCTGCCGGTACAGTGTTGCTTCCCTGCTGGCCAATTACAGCACTGTTGTCTAATACAAAACCGTAGCGGTGGTTTTCCATGGTGTTTTTATAAGTTAACGTTGGATAATTGTTTCCATTAAAATACAAACCTGAATGGGTGTTTCTTACGCCGTTGCAGCTTAGTTCATTTCCAACTGATTGCGTAAGTTGGATGCCCAAAAACAACGATTGTAAGAAATACAACATAGATAAGTGTAACAGTAAATTACATGTTAAATTGATAAAGTGACAATCAAATTTAACATTTTTTTCAAATACAGGAATTTTGTGAGAAAATAATTTGTGTACATTAAATTACATTAACTGGTCAGATAAAAACATTTCCTCACCAATCAATCCTTCTACTGTCTTCACACCCAATATCAACTTTCAGTTTCACTCGATTCAAGATGAAATCTCTCAACAACAATGGCGAATCAATCCTTTCTAGAGGATTAACAAAAAAAGTCATTTTATCTCCTCCGTTTGCCAAAAAATCTGTAGTTACTACCCAAAAGTATCCTTTTTGATTGGCAATGCTGTCATTGAGAACTATTTTGCCCTGTGTGATCCGAAATCCGCCAATTGGTTCTCCACCTCGTTCTTTCATATACAATTCAATTTCACTTAATTTATCCGTGGATAGTTTTAGATAAGTGATATGATTGTCAAAAGGCATCACTTTGTAAATTGTTCCAATTGTAATCTTCCCTACCGGAATATCAGCGCGTAAACCACCAAAGTTTAATATCGATAGCAACGACTCTTGTTTACTAAAAATAGCGGTATCTCTAGTTTGTTCTATCAATTCATCACAGATCCAAAATCCCAAGGTCATGGAATTTCGATTGGTCAACAAAGAGGTTTTGGCGTTCCCAATTACTTGAGAAAATTCTGTTTCCATTTCTCTTTTATATGGCGCAACCAATGAGTCAATCTCTACACAGTTTTCAGCATTTTCCGAAGTTATTTTTTGCTGAGATGCAGTAATCGATGACTGCAAATGAAAAGAGCAGGCTGTAACACCTGCTCCTATTATCAAAAGAAAAATGAATTTCATGTTAATTTTTGATGAATTGTTTTTGAGCAGTTCCGTACGGAGTTTTAACCTTCACAAGGTACGAACCTTTTTTCAAATCATCAATATTTACATCTACTACTACTTCTTTATTTGTAGTAGCTGATTTTACCAGCTTACCATCAGTAGAAATGATTTCATAACCCAAAATGCTAGTCGCATTTACGTTTAGTGTCAATTTAGAACTAGTTGGATTTGGATAAACAAGGAAACCGTTCAACAAAGCCTCATCAATTTCTGCTTGGCACCCCAATGCTTCATAACTAACATTTGTAAAGTTGATATAGCACGCATAATTTGGATTGTCAACAAACGGGTTTCTGTTACCTTGAAGTGAATCTAAAAAATCATTTCTTGAAATTTCCCAAGAGTCTGGTAAATCTGCCATGTTCCACTGCTTTAAGATTGCTTGGTCTTGACCGTAATTGATGTTTTGTGCATCAATTGGATTTGGGAATCCCCAGTTGTTACCTGAAACTGTAGTGTAACAAATTGCTTCATACATCATAGCGCGAGCTGCATCACCTTTGTGCTCGTCACGTGGTTCAAACACATCATGCCCATTAGCATCTTGCCCAAATTTGCATCCTAAATAGGTAAACTGTGGTGTTACAACTACTCCCAACGGATAATTGCTTCTCAACGCATTTGCATTGTTTTGATTTGTTGGAAATAAGTGGTGATAATCGTTGTATTCTGGCAATGAATTAGCAGGATTTGTTGGCATCCAAGAATGGCAATATGTATGCTCTCTACTAAAATTGTTTGATGTAAAATCAAATGGCTCTGTATAAATTTTGTTTTCACCTGAATACACACACGTAATTACACGTCTATTCATTGTTGTATCTCTGGATGCAAATCGCCCTACCATCAATGTGTTGTAATTGCTGTAAAATTGCATTTGATGCGGGTTTACTAAAGCATGTAAATCGGCAACAAAAGTGGCACTTGCCGTGTTGATTCCAGAATAATAGCCACCCGGTTGCATGGAACCTAAAGAAGTTACGTTTCCTGTAAGAGGTGCTGTTGTTAAGTAATTTCTATAAATACCAGAACCGTTATATGGGAAAACAGCGAAGTAATAACCTGTGCTTGCTACAATGTTGTTTGGAGTAAATGATGATTGATTTGCTGAGAAAACTACTTGAGCATCTCCAACAATATCACCTCGCTCATATACTGTTCCATCTACCGGAACTCCTGTAATTGCCGAACCTTTTTTACGCAATACGATAAATCCTTCTGCTGTTGACGGCGTAAAACTTCCTGTCAAACGATAAGACTTCACGTTTGTAAAATTCAACCCGGTTGGTTGAGCAGTAGGCTCTGTTGCCAAATTTCCACCGATTCCATATAGATTAATTGCATACGTTCCTTCGTCTGCATCATCGCGAGAAATAGTCAATACTGCATTTCTGTTACCCGCAGCAGTTGGAGTAAATGTAACTGTAAAACTTCCTGTAGTATTCGCAAGAATAGCAGTTGGGTATGTGCCCAAAACATAGTCTGAAGCTTCAGGACCAGTTATTGCAATGTTTGTAATGTTCAACAAAGATGCTGTACCTAAATTCTCTATATCAAAATTCAACACAAGAGGTGTAGAAACAGGAGAGTTAAACGCAATCGTGTTTCCTGGCAAAATGGTATTTGATAAATACTTCACATTGATTTCTTGGTCTGTACCTGCTGGCGCAGCATCAATGTTCACGTCATCCAACCCGATATTTCCAGACACTTTGTTTGTATATCTAAATTTGATATATCGTGTATTGGCGTTTGGATTGTCAGTAAACAACGAGTATGTTGCATTTGGTGGTGCTGTATGTGTATGCAATACTGTGTAGGTTACATCATCAGCAGATTC
>JBDHXR010000173.1:0-4581 GCA_039810825.1 Fluviicola sp. | reverse complement strand
AACAAATGTGCAGCAGGTATTGAACAGTTGAAAGACAATATCAAAAAACATCTAGACAATAGCTTGATGCATGTAACAGCTTTAAATACCAAAATTGGATATTACAAAGCAGCTGAAATAGCTCAAAAAGCACATAAAGAAGGTACTACCTTGAAAGAAATGGCTGTGAAATTAGGTTATCTCACAGCAGATGAATTTGACCAGTGGGTAGTTCCTGAAAAAATGGTCTAATGACTGATTTTAAAATTAATCCTGGGGTTTCTCAGGATTTTTTTTGTCTTGTTTGCTGCCAAAACTTTTAAGTGTGTACGTCAATGTAGCCATGAAATACCTGTTTAACACCCTTGATTCAACATCTTCTATGTACGTTTCTGAAACTGTACGCACAATACTTTTGTTGTTGTTTAATATATCAAAAACTGAAATGCGGACAACCAATGAATAATCTTTTAAAAATTTATACCCAACTCCTCCATTCCAAAGCATAATAGATTGGTTGAAACCAGAACTTAGCCCTTCATAAGCACTGCCACTGAAGGTAGAATTTAACACCAAGCGTTTTGCAACCGTCCAATTTAGTTGTGCATTTAAGTTATGGATGTAGTATTGGTTGTTGCTATTGTTTTGTGACGTATTTACAGAATTGTTGAAGTTAAACGCATAACTAACCAAGAAATCAATGTTTTCGTTAATGTCGCTCGACAATTTTATTCCAGCATTTGCATTGGTTGTTTTTGATAAGTTTACAGTGTTGTTAATTAAGCCCGGAGTTGTTCCATATCCGGCACCTGCATTGAAATTGATGTTTAATTTTAGTTTGGGAACTGCTATTCCATAAGAAAGGTACGTACTGGTTTTCCATAATCCATTTATGTTTACCGGTTGTCTAAATTGTGATCCTTTACTTAGGAAAATTCCGTTGGACAATGTTGTGTCTGTAGGAGCAATGAAGGAAGAGTTGGTTATGTAATTTGAACTCACATTTCCGGAAATATACACAAAGAAATTGCTTGCTTTTTGAGCATTTACAGCATAATATCTCCCAAAAATTCGGTGATCATACTGTTGCTTTAAATTGGGATTTCCAGAAGAAAGTGAAAGCGGATTGCTGTTGTCTACCACATCTTGCAATTGGTCAATGGAAGGATTGTTTGTTTTAGCTCTATAGAAAAGCATCAACGAATTTGATTTATTCAACTTATACTTAAATCTTAGATTTGGGAGCACATTTTGAAAAACAACGTTGGCATTTCTGGCAGTTGGAAAAGTACGGTTATTCAACAAAATTACGTGCTGATAGCTCAATCCAATCTGAAAACTCACTTTTTCCTTTTTATATTGAAAATTCGTGCCAACTTCATTGTTAATGGTTTGATTTTTAAAGACATTTGACAACAATGTGTCGAAAACTGAGCCCAAAGAATCGGATATATCAAAATTTCTTCGGTTGGCGTTGTTCATCAGATATGACGGATTGAATAGGAATTCAGCAGTCCAAGATTCTTTGATAGGTTCTGTGTATGAAAGACGTAAATCTGTTCCAAATCCATTGCCATTGTTGTTCATCAATTGATTAATGTTGGAAAGAGAATCCACTAAATTCATTTGATAATAGGTTGCATTTGAGTTTTGCTCTTTATGCCCATACCGATTGTTGTAAGACCCAGATAAATTTGTAGAAAATGTGCGTTTTTGTTTATCAAATTTATGTTTCCAAACTATCGAATTACTGGCATTCACACCATTGTTTACATTTAATAATGTGTTCATTAGGTCATTCACCAAAACTTGACTTCTATCTGTAGTTGAAGCGAGCGTGTTTTGATTGTTTCGGTTATTTTGAACGCTTAATTTTGGCGCAATCTGTAAACTGTTCATCGAATCAAGTTTGATGTCGAATTTTAAGTTCACTCGGTGGTTGCTATTTATCGTATTAGCTGAATAATTTTCTAAGTAATTTTGGCTTGAAGTATCGCTGAGGAAATAATTTCGATCAGTTTTCTGAGTGTTTTCAGTAGAAGAATAATTAAAAAAATAACTACCCGAAACTTTGGTTTTCTTGCCCCATTTATCGGCATAGTTTATCCCTAAAGCATGTGTTGTGCTCACTCCATTTTGCTGATTTACCAAAAAATTTTCATTTGAATTGTTCCCCCTTCTTGGTCCTCTGCTTTGCACATCACCAGTTGCCCCTACAATATCGTCGGTAGAGAAATTTTGTTGATTGATGTTATTTGATAAGCCTAAAATGGAAATTTTTCGCTTATTATTAAAAATATTTAAACTCAACCCTGCTTGGTATAAATCATTTGGATAGCCATAGCCACCGTACACTTTTCCAAAAAGACCTTGGTTTTTTCCGGGTTTTGTTTGAATATTGAGTGCTTTTGATTCATTACCATCAGAAATACCCGTAAATTTAGATTGCTCACTTGCATTGTCGAAAACTTGAATTCTGTTTACCATATCTGCCGGTAAATTTTTTAAGGCAGAGATTGCATCATCGCCAAAAAATTCTTCGCCGTCTATCAACACTTTCTTTATTTGCTCCCCTTGCGCCTTCACGGTTCCATTTTCCACAGTAATACCGGGCATTTTCTTCAGTAAATCTTCAATTGTGGCATCCGGATTTACCTTGTATGCACTTGCATTGTATTGCGTCGTATCATCTTTTAGTTCTACTCTTACTGCTTTCGCTTCAATTGTAACCTCATCAATCAATTTTGAATCACTTTCCAATTCAATAGGATAGACATTAGAACTTTCCGAAACTTCTATCTTTCGTATATACTTTTTGAAGTCAAAAGAGCTAAGCTTCAGAAAATACGTTCCCGGGACAACATCCTCAAACAAAAACTTCCCTAAGGTATCTGTTCTGCTCGCTTTTAATAACGTAGAATCTATACTGTTCAATAAGGCAACTTGCACATCATAAACAGGGGTTTTGTTTTTTTTATCGCTTACAAGTCCTTGTATGCTAATATTTTGAGCAAGTGAATGCAATTGAAAAACAAGCAACACAAAAAATGTGAGAAGAGTCTTCACTTTATGATGATGCCTATGTATTTTTTTATTTTTCATGCAAGTGACAAAGATAACAATCAAGACAAGGCTACTAACGTGATTTTCGTTAAAAAATTGGTGTTCATGAGAATTGTCACTTCTTATTTTTTAATGATTTGTAATTTTACCCCAAATTATTGTTATGAAAACGAAAATTCTCTTGTTGTTTGTCCTTACATTTTCAATCGCATATTCTCAAGAAAAAGTAACTATCTGGAAACCAAACAAAAAGGGTTCATTTTACATCTATTGGGGATGGAATAGAGCAGCATATACCAAATCTAACATTACTTTTTGGGGAAAAGATTATGATTTTGAATTACAAAAGGTAATTGCAAATGATCGGCAATCATTGTTTAAGGCTAAATTGTATTTCAATCCGGCTACTATGACAATTCCTCAATACAACCTACGCCTTGGTTACTTTTTTAAAGATAAATATGACATTTCTTTTGGTTCAGACCACATGAAATATGTGATGAAAAATTTTCAAACTGTAAAAATGAATGGCTCCATAGCAAATTCAGGCACGCAGTATGACGGAATCTACAGCAACCAAAACCAAATGCTTGATACCTCTTTTTTATTGTTTGAACATACTGACGGGCTTAACTATCTGAATGCCGAATTGCGTAGAAACGATGCATTGGTAAATGTAAAGCATTTTAATTTGAGTACTTTTTATGGATTTGGTATTGGTGCACTTGTACCCAGAACAAATACTACACTTCTTAACTTTAAACGTTACGATCAATTCCATTTGGCTGGCTATGGATTAGGCTTAGTTGGAGGTTTCAAATTAAATTTTTTTAAATATTTTTTCATTCAATCAGAAGCAAAATATGGTTTTATACACATGCCTGATATAAGAACTACCGAGTTTAAAGCTGACAGAGCAAAACAACATTTCTTCTTTATGCAATACAACGTGGTATTTGGTGCACAGTTTCAACTTGTGAATTTTGAGAAAAGAGCAGCTAAAAAAAGTAAAGAAAGCTAAAACCTTCGCTGGTTCAAATCGCTAAACTTTTTTACTCCTTGACAATAAATAGCCCAAAGGATGCTTCCTTTGTACATCGATATTTCTTTGTTTTTAGCTTTTTGTTTCCATTCTTTTCGAATTTTGAAGCTGGATTTCAACTGTGCATAAAACGACATATGTGATTTAAACACGGCCCAAAAATGTGAAAATTGTCCTTTCAGTAAAAAAACCAAGGCTGCAATTCCGTCTATACTCATTCTTCTAAACAGTACCCAACACAAAAAACGTTCTTGATTCTTGTGAATCATGAACAAACTGTTTCTAAAATTTAAGAATGTTTTTCTAGGGTTATTGTAATTCAACGTGCCGCCACCAACATGGTAAACAACACTTTTTGGAGCCACCTCAAATGTGTATCCAAGTCGTTGAGAGCGCCAGCACAAATCTATTTCTTCCATGTGTGCAAAAAAACGTTCATCCAAACCACCTGCTTCCCAATACACATCAGATCGAATCATCATGCAAGCTCCGGTTGC
>JBDHXR010000172.1:0-4600 GCA_039810825.1 Fluviicola sp. | reverse complement strand
ATAGTTATTATACAGAATTGAATGAATCAGATAGTTCTTGGGCTCAACCTATTAATTTTTGAAGACCACTAAATAGCGCACAAAACGACGGAGCTTCTTCCTTCAACAATAACAACGTGATTTTTTATACACGTTGGAGCAATGAAAAACGCCAAGAACAAAACATTTATTTAGCCAGAATTTTGAATGGGAAATTCTTTGAGGCGTATAAATTAGACACCATGGTTAATTATCCCGGATGCAGAAGTGTACAACCTTATGTTTCGATGGATGGCAAATGGTTGTTTTTCTCGTCCAATCGTCCTGGTGGACTTGGTGGAATGGATATTTGGAGAATTGCAATAGATTCTGCTGGATTGACCGTCGGTAGCGCTGAAAATTTAGGGGCTATCGTTAACTCGGATCGTGACGAAGGCACACCTTTCTTTCATGAAGTATCTTCAACCTTGTTTTTCTCGTCAAATGGCCACGGTAGCATGGGAGGTTTGGATATTTTCAAAGCGTTTTATGAACGTGAATTAGATTCGTACGATGTGCCGGTAAATCTAGGTGTTCCAATAAATTCAAGCTATGACGATGCTTATATGGTATGGGATTCTAGGCTTTCAAAAGGATACATGGCAAGTGATAGAGAACCTTGTGAATCAAATAGTTGTTATGATATTTATGAGGTTGTAAATGAGCCGATTCACATTTATTTGAGTGGTTATTCATACAATAAAGAAACCGATGAAATATTACCGAATGTAAAGCTTACGTTTAAAGATGTACGTGGAGAAAGAGAGCCATTTACAATAAATACAAACGACAAAGGTTATTATGAAGTAGAGTTGGCTTACGGTCAAGAATTGTTTATCAGAGGACAGAAAATAAACTATTTCGCTGATGCAACAAGTGTGAGTACTGTATCCATTACACAAACTACAAGCATTGTTCGAGATTTCTTTTTGAAACCAATTCCTCAGAAAGAAATTGAAATAGAAGGGATTGAGTATGACTTCAATTCAGCAAATCTTCGCCCTGCTTCCAAAGAGATTTTGGATAAACTATTTGATTTCTTAGAATTAAACGATAACATTAAGGTTGAAATAAATTCACATACCGATGCACGTGGTAGTGATATTTACAATCAGGATTTATCTCAACGAAGAGCAAAATCTTGCGTAGATTATTTGGTATCTAAAGGTATCGATCCGGAGCGCTTAAAACCAATAGGTTATGGTGAAACACAACCGAATGAAATGTATGGCCCTGATAAAAAACCATTGTTAGATGCATCAGGAAACCCAATTGTGCTAACTGAAGCTTATATTAATACATTGAAAACCAAAAAAGAACGTGAAGTTCTTCATCAGAAAAATAGAAGAACAGCGTTTAAAGTTACCGGCCAGTAAGATTAATTTATTACTTATATAACAACACTATGAAAAAAACAATTTTATTTGAAGTAATTACTTTTATTGCAGCAACTACATTTTTGGTAAGTTGCGGGAACTCGATAGAAAAGGATGCGAATTCAGTAGCAGACTTAATGTGTAAATCTGTCGAATTACGAAATAAAGCAACTAATGGAGATATGGACGCATTAAAAGAGGCTGAAAAATTGGAAGAGACTGTACAAAAACTTGTAGAAAAGCTTGAAGCAAAATATACAAACGAAGCTGATAAAAAGGCATTCTTAGACCAAATGGAAAAAAATTACCAGAATTGTAGTAAAAAATAAATAAACACATTTAAGTTTTTACTTAGACCTCTTGTATACCAAGAGGTCTTTTTTTATTAATGTTTGTTACATGGATTGTATCACGAAATCAGTACGTCTGTTTTGAGCTTTGTTTTCAGGTGTTGTATTCTCTACTTTTGGTACAGTTTCACCAAAACCTTTAGATGTAAGCCTGTTTTTATCAATGCCTAAAGAAATTAAGTAGTTTTTCACTCCATTTGCACGGCGTTCTGATAAATCCAAGTTCTTTTTATCGTCACCGTCACTATCTGTATGACCTTGAATCATAATTGAAACTGTTGGATTTGCTTTTAAAAATCTGCTAAATTCACGTAAAATAAACTTTGATTTGTTGGATAGTGCATCTGAGTTTAGATCATACAAGATGTCATTTATGGTATAAGCTTCACCCACTTTCATCTCTTTGATTGCTAAATCATTGTTTACCTTTTTTTCTTGTTGGTTTAAATCTTCTTTTGTAATTAACTTAGAATCAAATGCATATCCATCCTTTTTTACGGAAACCATGATGTCTTGAGGGATTTCTTGTTTTACAACAACGGCATATTTCCCATCGTTTCCATTAACTCGTGTTTGTTCAATTTTGTCTGAATTTTCATACGAAACTTCGATGGTTGCGTTTTCTATTGGATTGCCTGTTGGGTCTTTTAACTCACCTTTGATGATGGTTACGGCTTTTGGTCTAGCTTCTTCATACAAATCAAATCCATAAATATCCCAATTTGCTTGTTGTTTTGAAGAATAATAGGCGATTTTACCATCTGTAGATACAAAGATTCCCAATTCATCTTCTTTTGAGTTGATAGGATAGCCAATGTTTTTTGGTTTTGTCCATACTCCGTTTTCATTGCGTATGTAGTAGATGTCTAAACCTCCAACGCCTTTGCGCTCGTCGGATACATCAGAAACAAAATACATGGTTTCACTATCTTGGTGCAAGAAAGGGCTTTTGTCTTTCCCTGTAGTATTAATTTCGTCAAAAGGTTTAGGATTTCCCCATGTGCCATCAGGATTTCGAATTACGATAAATACATCGTTGTCTTTTGTTGAGGGACGGTTTGCTGTATAAAACAGGGTGTTTCCGTCAGCAGACAAAGAAGGTTGACCTTCCCATCCGTCTGGTGTATTGATTTTTGGGCCTAAATTCACCAATTGTGTCCATTCATAATCACTTGGGCTTGGCCCAACCTTGTTATATGTTGTGGAATACAAATCACAATTCATGTATGGGTTTCCACGAAGATCAATTTTTTTACACGCACAAATAATCATTTCTTTGTTATCTACAGACATTGTAGCTGCGCCATAGCTTTGAAATGAACCGTCATTAAATGGTTTTGGAAAGGCTTTCCCGTTGTCGAAATTTAATCCATCTCCGGTACGCGTAGAAAACGTATAGACTTCTTGTATGTTTGAAACCAAATCTCCTAAATTTCTTAAATCTTGTTTACGTGTATAAAACATCAACATATTGTCCGGTGAAATCATAGGGAAATATTCATCATTTGCTGAACTTACGTTTGGTATTTTTTTAGGATTAAAAGGTACAGTTGTGCTTAGCATCTCTGTTTCTTCCTCTTGACTTTTTAGTAGTTCTTTTACATCGCTTAATTGTTTTGTATAGTCTGCTCCGTAACGCGTATTGTCTGAATTTTTAAAGGCTAAAAACTTTTTAAACCATTTTGTTGAGATTTCTTTTTGCTCTTGAGTATAGTTTATTACGCCTAAAAAATAATACGCATCTGAATGGTAATCACTACAAAGTTCAATGGTCTTTTCAAACATTTCTTCAGACTTCTGAAAACTTCTGTCGCCCAATGGGTTTTGTCCATTTTCATAGTAACGCATGGCTGCATTGTATGTATATAAACCAAATTCAAAATAAACACCTGCATTTTCAGGTTCAGACTCAATGGCTTTTGTGAAATTTTCATAAGCCGTTTTTGGGTCTGTAGAATTGGATGCTGCGCTTAAGTACTTTTGAGTTTTTTTACCCGGCAATGCACAAGATGGGTCTTCTTGTTGTGCAATGGAATAAAGAGAAGTAGATGCTAAAATTAATGTAACTAGAAAGTAACGTTTTTTCATATTCTAAAATTTCAATGTGTTTGATTCAAAAACAATGCCTTTTTTATATCGAATAAATCCGTAAAAGGTTACCGATAGATTAAAATAAATTATCGTGGATAGCTTAAGCAATATTTATTTACCGGTTGCGCCAATGCTGAAATGTTTAAGTTATCTGATGCCTTAGAAATATCTACAATCGTTTCATTTTTCTGCAAAAGGTTTATTACTTCCTTGTTCTGATTGTAGGCATTGTTTGTCAATAAATCTGAATAAACAAAATAATCAACTTCATTATCCTTCAAGTTGTACTGTTTTTTTGTTTTTTCACGAACTATTTCAATGGCTTGTTCAGAAAAAGGCTCTTTAGAAATTTCAACTTTATTGAAGTTCCGATTTATTAAATTACTAGCTAGTATGCTTAATACTCGATCTTCAGCCTGTTGCCATACTTTTATTGCTCCAAAAATATCGTAGTCATCAAGTTGAGCAAAAATTTGTAGCACATTCTCATTTGTTTCAAAATCAGTTTTTGTGACGTCGTTTTCCATGAAAAATTTTAACGCTGGGCTAGCAAATAAATCTACTCCTTTTCGCGTCAATTCTTTAGCCCTTCTAAGAACGTGAATAAGCATGAATTCACCAGAAACAACAGTTTTGTGCAAGTAAACCTGCCAATACATCAATCTGCGAGCAACAAGGAATTTTTCTACACTGTATATTCCTTTTTCATCAACTACTAATTGATCGTTGTAAACATTCAGCATTTCTATAATACGCTCTGTGCCT
>JBDHXR010000171.1:0-4662 GCA_039810825.1 Fluviicola sp. | reverse complement strand
CCTTCCAACGATTCAATCAATGCGGTTTCTTCACCACAAATGTAAGCACCACCACCCGGGGCTATACTTAAATCTAAGTCGAAACCAGAACCCAATATGTTTTTTCCTAAAAATCCTTTTTCATACGCTTCTGCAATTGCTTTTTCAACAATACGAAGCACAAACATATACTCACCACGGATATAGATAAATGCTCGATTTGCTCCTAAAGCATAACTAGAAACAATCATTCCTTCAATCAGTAAATGTGGGATATACTGCATCAGAAATCTATCCTTAAAAGTTCCAGGTTCAGACTCGTCAGCATTACACAACAAATATCTTGGAACTCCTTCAGGTTTTGCAATAAAAGACCATTTCATTCCAGCAGGGAAACCAGCTCCGCCTCTACCTTTCAAATTAGCAGCTTTTACCTCTTCCACAACTTGCTCAGGAGACATTGTTTTCAGTGCTTTTTCAACCGAAGTATAGCCTCCATGCTTTCTATATACATCAAACGTTTCGATTCCCGGAACGTTCGCATGTTCTAAAAGTAACTTTCTTCCCATCAGACTACTTTATTACCTTTAATCTCACCTCTACGGCAAGCATCAATTAATTCATCAATTTTCTCAGGAGTCAAATATTCATGATACTCTTCTCCACATTGCAACATTGGGCCATAGCCACAAGCACCTAAACATTCTGCCGTTTTCAACGTGAACATATTGTCTGGTGTAGTTTCACCCATTTTAATATTTAGTTTCTGTTCCAGGTATGCAATGGTTTTGTCTGCACCAACCAACATACAAGGACCTGTACGACATACTTCTAACACGTATTTACCAACAGGTTGTATGTTGAACATGGTGTAAAATGTAGCAACTTCATACACCTCAATTGGTTTGATACTTAATATTTCAGCAATCATGTCCATTGTATCAGGGCTCAACCAACCTCCTGCTTCTTCTTCTACAATGTGCATAACACGAAGAATTGCACTTTTTTGTTTTCCTTCCGGATATTGAGCAATAACACGTTGAATTTCAGCGTTAGCTTCTGCACTAAGAACTGGTCTTTTTTGCTCTGTAATTTCTATTTTCATAACTATGCGTCTAATTCACCAGCAATTACGTTCAAACTACTCAAGGTTAAAACAGCATCAGATATTGTTTGTCCCTTAATCATTTCTGGATATGCTTGGTAATAAATAAAACATGGTCTTCTAAATTGTAGTCTATAAGGTGTTCTTCCACCATCTGAAATTAGGTGAAATCCTAATTCTCCATTTCCTCCTTCAACACTGTGATACACTTCACCAACAGGAATAGGTGTTTCACCCATCACAATTTTAAAATGCCAAATCAAAGCTTCCATTTCAGTATGAACAGCTCCTTTTGGTGGTAGGTAAAATTCAGGGACATTTTCTGAATAATGTTTCCCTTCCGGTAAATTGCTATATGCTTGTTCAATGATTCTAAGACTTTGACGAATTTCTTCTTGACGAACGCAAAAACGATCATACGTATCTCCGCCTGTTCCAACAGGAATAGTAAAATCGAAATCTTGGTACGAGCAATATGGATTCATCACACGTACATCATAATCAACACCTGCTGCACGAAGATTTGGACCAGTCATACCAAAATCTAAAGCTCGTTGAGCAGAAATTGATCCAACACCTATGGTTCTATCCATAAATATTCTATTGCGAAGCAACAAATCATCGAATTCTTTAAATTTCTTAGGGAATTCTTTCAAGAACTTTTGAAGTTTAGCGTGAAATACTGCTGAGAAGTCACGTTCAAAACCGCCAATTCTTCCCATATTTGTTGTTAAACGAGCACCACAAACCTCTTCATGTAACTCATAGATTTTTTCTCGTTCTTGGAACATATAAGTGAAACCTGTTAAGGCTCCAGCATCTACCCCAATAACAGAATTACATACCAAATGGTCTGCAATACGTGCAAGTTCCATCATAATAACGCGCATATAATCAACGCGTTTTGGTATTTCAGCTCCGATTAATTTTTCAATTGTTAGTTCCCACCCGATATTGTTTATGGGAGAAGAACAATAATTTAAGCGGTCTGTAAGTACCGTAATTTGATTGTAGGGTCTTCTTTCTGCAATTTTCTCAAATGCTCTGTGGATATACCCTACTGTTTGTTCAGATTCCAAAATTTTCTCGCCACTCATGGTCAACACATTTTGGAAAATTCCATGTGTTGCGGGGTGAGTTGGACCCAAGTTTAGTGTAGTAATTTGCTCACCGATTGTTTCATCGCCAAACAAACTTTTATTTTCAGGAGTATTATTCATAACTCAAACTTTCAATTATTACCTCTTGAATTATCTTCCAAAGAAGCGATTATCCTTATCCTCTCGTGTTTGATCTTCCAGATGATATTCCTTGCGAAGTGGGAAATAATCCATCGAATCAACGTTGAGGATACGTGTTAGATTTGGATGCCCAACGAAATTGACACCAAAGAAATCATACGTTTCACGTTCTAACCAATTAGCACCAACATAAATATCTGTAATTGTAGGAACAGAAGGGTTTTCAATTGGTACAAAAACACGGATTCGTAGTCGTTGATTGTTCACCAACGAATGAACGTGATAATTCACACACAATTCTCTACCTTTTTGATCGGGGTAATGTACCGCACCTAATAAAGTAAGAAACGACATTTTCAATACCTCATCATTCTTTAATCCAAGAATAAATTCATGAATTTTATCTGCAGCAACTTCTACTGACAATAAACCGTATTGTTCTTCAGAATGAAGTACTGCCCCGTTGAATAATTCATTTAGACGAGCTAAAAGCGTTTCGTTTGTATAATTACTCATTGCTATTCAAATCGTATTTGTTTAACAAATGCTTATATTCATCTGAATATCTGCGTCTTAAAGATTCTTTTTTTACTAATTTATGAATGTCCATCACCCCTTCAATTACTTGTTCCGGTCTTGGTGGACAACCAGGCACATACACATCCACAGGAATAATTCTATCGATGCCTTGCAGCACAGAGTACGTATCAAAAATACCACCTGAACAGGCACACGCCCCAACAGCCATCACCCATTTAGGTTCGGCCATTTGTTCATAAACTTGTTTTAATATTGGTCCTAATTTTTTAGCAATTGTACCTGCAACAATCAATAAATCAGCTTGACGTGGAGAAAAACTCATTCGTTCCATACCGAAACGAGCAACATCGTAATTGCTTCCCATAGTACCCATGTATTCAATACCGCAACAAGAAGTTGCAAAAGGCAGAGGCCACACCGAATTTGCTCGTGCTGAGCCAATCACTTTATCAAGGGTTGTCAACTGAAACCCTTCGCCATTGAATGCAGTAACACCATTTACTACTTCAACTTTTCCTAGTTTATCTATTTCTCCCATTCTAATGCTCCTTTCTTAAGTATATAGAAAAATCCGGTAAGAAAAAATGCCACAAAAATGACAACTGCTATTAACCCGTCCAATTTTAATGCATGGAAGTTGACAGCATAAGGATAGAAGAAAATAACTTCTACATCAAAAAGAACAAATAGTATTGCTGTAACCAAATATCTAATTGATACAGGGTACCTCGCGTCGCCCACTTGTTCAATTCCACATTCCCAAGAAGCATTTTTTTTCTTGCCTATTAATTTTGGCCCCAATAATGGCGCTAAAATAAGCACAGTCACAACAAAGCCTAAAGCAACGGCAATTTGTAACAGTATTGGTAAATAATCTTCTGCTGAAGACATAACGTTAAAATTTTATAAACACCTGCGAATTTATACAATTAAAACGCTTAAAAGTGCCAAGATCTCTATTTAGAATCAATCTAATTTACAAATCAATACATTTAGGTCTTAAATTGCATTTTTCAACTGAAATAACAGGTAAAACATCGACAAAAAAGGTGAACTTATCTAAAAAATCTCTATGAAGTTAAGTCGATTAGTTTGATGAAATCAATTATTTTAAGTGAGAAATAAAGATCTGAAATCCTTGAGGTAAGGAAACTACTGTTGTTTTGTTTTCTTTTTCAACTTTCTGTTGGGTCACTATTCGTCCATTTATATCCGAAATAACGAATTCACCAGATGCTTGGGGAAAAACAACCGTACATTTTCCCGAATTTGGATTGGGGAATAGTTTTAGCTCCATTTTTTGTTCAGATAAATGTGTGTCCCGCGGTTCTAATAGAATATTATTCGTTTCTTCATTATCAGTATTATTCGAGTTGGGATTTTCTACCTCGCTTTTACCTCTTGGTCGAGAACAACCGTCACAATGGGTGTATGCATGAAATTTACTGCCATTTTGAGCATGAAAACCTGGAGTAATATGAACCCCGTTGCACGCATACGCCGTAATTTCTCCTGTTGGTTCAATGATGTAAGCTCCGGGGTCTGTTTTTGGAGTAACGTTGGAACCAAACACTACTTTATCATACGCCTTGTACCACGCTTTGTATCGATAGTTTGGATCCCAGTTCAAATGGTTTTTGCCAATGATTTTATATACATCAGTAATTGATCTCATGAATTTTTGTTTCATTCTCAATTAAATTAAATGAATCATAATAATCAGTAGAAATGTTATTCTTAGTAACAATCCAGTGTAGTGTATAATTCCCAATCGGAACTTGAGTTGGGGTTGTTGTG
>JBDHXR010000170.1:0-4698 GCA_039810825.1 Fluviicola sp. | reverse complement strand
GATTTTTTGCCAATGAACCCTCAACAAAAAATGCATTGGGTTCGCGTGTGTTTAATATGTTGCATGAATTCAAAATAGTTACTGATGAATAAATGGAAAGTGCTTTTTGTTTTTTTTCTTACTGTGAACAATTTGTTTTCACAACAGAACGGGTATTACGGAAGAAAACTGTTTTTAGAAATTGATGGACAAGGGCAGTTTCCTGTGTTGCAAACACTATTTGGTGAAGACAAAGGCTTTGTTATTCGTAAAGATAAATTGAAAAATACGGTAAATTGGGTTGATGTTGCATTTAGAGCCAGTGTTTCTTATACGTTTACCAAGCGTTTTGCTTTTGGCTTTGAATATTCTCAGCGTTTCTACCAGTTTAATCCACAATCGCAACATGAAATAGCCAGAGATTATAGAAACATTTATGGCGACTTAGTGAGTGAATATTTACCGGCTAAAGTTCCTCTTTTCGGTTTAAATGAGTCGGTATTTATGCCACGCATGTTGTTTTCACTCAATGATGCTCAAATTCCCTGCGGATTTGCAAGTGAATGGGGAATAGGGTATGCTTTAGTGAATGTTCCACGTAATAATTCTAAAATTATGCTTGATGAGGGATACAAGCAGTACACTTCAGAAGTGTTGGAAAAATTTTTAGATCCTAAAGCAAAAAATTTCAGCGGTATAAATTTCATGTTTGGTTTTCGAATGAACTTTCCTGTAACCAAACGCATTCTTTTTCATGTAGGTATGAGGTATCAGTATGCAATGTTGCTTGGGAAACAAAAATATAGAAGCATGAATGAGTCAGAGTATTGGTTTTCGCCTCGTGAAATTTGGTCAAAAGTCTCTCTACGCAGACAGTTTGGTGTAATCAGCATTGGAACCGGATTGACTTTTTCTTTCTAATTCAAATTTAGATAAGAATTTCAGTTTTCTTTTCTTTTTCTCCGCCAGTAGTCGTGCATGCGCTAAAAAAAGAAACAAAAGAAAACTCGTCGCTGTGAAAATGCTTGACCTCCTAGCAGGGCATTCGCTACTTTTTGCAAACTCGTCGAAACGCCTCAAACGTGCATTTCAAGTTGGCAAATACAGCGCGTAGCGTTTTTTGGTTCACCTTTTGGGGTAATGCCAAAAGGTGGAAATTACTCAACTTCTATTTTTCTTGTCACTTTGTCCAAAGCCACAAAGTAACCAAAGGTCTTTTTTGGCAGTATTCAAGCCGTTCGGGAAAACTCGCTTATTGTTGTTTCATAAGCAAAAGTGGGCAGGTCACTGACCTGAAACGCAAGCGCTTTTGCAATGAAACTACCAACCGCTCCTTTTCTATTCCTCACTTCCAGAATACTGCCGGGGCTTCGAAATCACAATAAGTTGTGAGGATTTAGATTTGAGAATTTAAATAGAAGTTTATCTTCTAAATCATTTTAAGAACTTCTAATCCCCGGCCCTTATGCTGAGAAGGTACGAAAACAAACAAGTGAAGCGAAAAAAAGCATTTCCTGTTTGATGACCGTCCTGAAAGATGGTTCGAGTTTTAAATGCTTTCGCGAAATGCCGTGTAGTTTTCAACTTCTCGAATAGAAGCCTGTCCCGACGAACGTGTCGGGAGCCTAGATTTCCTCACAACTTTCGCACTACCGTTTGTCGTTGTTCGTCTTCAGAAGCTTTCACTTTTTCTTAGCTCCACCTTTATTTGGTAATGAAAAAAAAGTAGGGATTGATTTCATCGATGACATTTTATAACACCTACAACGTAGACACTCATTTTAAAGTTACTAGTTGAAACTAAAATCCAACCAACCAAGGTAGAGTATACATCAAAACCAATACCATTCTCAATAATTTATGTTGAAATACAACTACTTAACAACTCAAAAACAGCGTAGGTGACAAATGGATACATTACCTAAAGATCAAGCGCAGAAAAGCGACCATTAAAACAAGGGCGTTAGCTCTGTATTACCCTTGTAGAATGGACGCAACTGCGCAATTTTGCGGTTCATTTTATTGTTTGCTGTTGTGAAACGTCTTTTAAGTTTGTTTCCCTCGGTGGCTTTTTCTGGTTCGCGTGTGGTTGGTTCAGCTTTTAAAATGGCGGTGCATTTTGCTGTTTTGGGTGGGAATAGAACCACCAATACATTTATTTAAAAATGAAACAATTAGAGAAAAAAAGCTGAAAAGTGGGAAAAGAAAAACTTGGAACTTAGCGGAGCGATATTACAAGCCGAATGCTTGAAATCTTAAACCTAAAAATCACCCTTATCTACTCTCTCAAAACGCTTGAATTTATGAGGGGATAGGCAGAAAATTTGAAAACAACAAAAAACGCTACAACCCTCTATTTTACTAGTGTTGTAGCGTTTTTGTAATTGTTAATAAGTTTTTGAGTTCTTACCTGTAATCTATCTCCCAAACAACCCTCACGCACCCCAAAATCACTTTCCTCCCCTTATCCAAAAAGTACTCCCCCTCAACAGAAAATCCATGAGCAACACCCATGGATTTTAAACTGTTTATTTTTCAAGTGCTTACGAAATTTCGAATGACAATTCTGAAAAAGTTTGAGACGTAGCTCGGGTAATTCTTTAAAATCATGTTGTGAAAATAGGGTTGAAAGCTTTAGTGTTTTATCACGTTTTTCTCAAATCGACTACGAATTTCATCAAAAACCAAAACCAAATCTTTATAATCAAAATACAAAACCCTAAATTGTAGAAAATCAGAGTGATATCTAATCCCATAATAACTATAGAGTTGTATGTAAATTTCATAAGAATCTGTATAACGATTGTATAATTTATCAATAGGTGTTTGAATTGACACTAATTCTTTACTAATTTCATCACTAATGAATCCTTCGCCTTGCATTTTACAAAGCGCCAAATTGACAACAAATTCATTTCGACTATTTAGTAATTTATCTTTATACTCAATATACTTTGTTTTATTACTTTTCACGATTTTAATTCCATTGACATTTTTTAGCAAGTTCTTTATCTGGGTTAAAGAATAGTCATTTTTGTTAAAATCGTTTTTTTTCTCTTTTAGTAAATTTAGTAATATGGCGTCATGAAATGAACAAAGCGTGTCGTTTTTTGAAACGATAAAATCAAATCTTTTTTCAATATCACCAACCGAAAAAAAACAATAATAAATTTCACTTGTATCAGAATACTTTTCAATTCTAATCGTATCTATATTGTAGCAATTATTTAAACTATATTTCTCTTCTATGAAATCAGTAAAAGAAATCACTCTTTCTTTATCTTGAATTATTTGAGCCTTTCCACTAAAAGCAAACAAAAGCAAAAATATATTTTTTTTGCCACTTAGCATATTATTTGTTCTAATTTTGTTAAATATTAATTTTTGTGATTCATGAGACTTCCTATTTCAATCTTCATATTGTTTTTCTTCATTTCCAATTCATATTGTCAACACGAAAAAGAGGATAGTTTACTTATTTCCTTTGCAAACACTTTTGGTATCACAAGACACTTTTATCCCCATAAAATAAAAACATACATGTTGCAAAATTTTTTGGCGCAAAATGTAAATAAACTAGAAGGAAAAACACTGAACGAACCGGAACTCATCAAATCTATCTTTCAGAATTCTTTCTCGGATATTAGGTTTTCAGAAAGTCGGATTATTCCAACTCCTCTTTCAATTGAAAAACCTGTTTACTGGCAACATTTAAGTTGCGGACCTCCAACTGGTTTTTTCTACAAGTCTGTCATTGTGAATGTCGATTCTCTGGCGTTTATTGATAATGGCCTCTTTTTAGGAAAACACATTGAGTCAGAAACAGACAGTATTCACGTTTTATTTGACTGTAACTCCAAGACGAATTCATACCAAAGTGCCAGAATCAGCATGTATGCTTACGGTTGGGATACCGGAGTGGAAACATCCGACATATTTAACCTCTCAAGTCCTAAACAAGGGGTTAGTCTAAATTCATTTAAAAATCCGACTAATAATGTCTATTTCAAATTATTCATGAATATACATGATACAATAGACCTAGACTTATTTAAAATCGCTGTTCTGACTTATAGAAATGGAATTTGCGACACTATATTCAAACATGCCTTTAATAATTTAAAAGTTCCTTCAGAATTATCTATTGGAAAACACCACTCTACTAAAATAACGGTATCATCGACTTCTTTAAATATTAAAGCTACTAATCCTTCTTTTCTCAATCAATTATTTCCAGTCAATGAAGATTCATTGAATTACTATGAATATAAGTTAAGGGATAATTTGTTTGCCTATTTTCCACAAAAAATTGACGTAAAAAACTTAAAACGCGAAATAGAATATCCAGACTATGATGAAAACGATTTTAAGACTATTGCAAAATGTGCGCTTATAGAGACCTATTGTAGAATCAAGTATTTCGATCCGAACCTGATGTTTGTACAATTAAATTTGGACAGCTTATTAATTGCTTTATATCATAAAACAAACGACTGTAAATCTGAATATGATGTAAGTAATCTTTTAAGTGCATTTATGGTTCCACTTCATGATGGTCATGCATCCGTTTCTCACCCAAAGACAGGGCCTCGACAAAAATGTTTAAATTTTGATGTTCAATTTGTGAAGCAAAGATGCTATGTTGTTAGAACAGAAAATGAATTGTTTAAACTAGGAGACGAGATTCTTTCGATCAATCATGAACTCCCTGTAAATTAT
>JBDHXR010000169.1:0-4763 GCA_039810825.1 Fluviicola sp. | reverse complement strand
TAGGACATTCTTACTTCATTCAGCAATACGAGTTAGACGAAAATGGTGAGCGAGGAGATTCGGTTGATTTCGGCCTACGCCTGGATTATGAAATAAAGCCTATACTTCGTGAATATGTAAAAGACGGAATTTTGAAACCAACAGCATTGGCTTACATTGAAGATTTAGCATGCTCCGAATAAGCGAACATTACCAATATTATTACTCGGCTCAAAAGCATAAGGAAATTATTCAAGGAATCCGCAATTTGGAACTTGAGCCTATTGTTGCTGCCTCTTCCTTGTATTTCAAGGACAACAAAGACCGCTTATGTGTAGCAGTCATTCCGGAAAATGATACCTATCGTATTGAAAGTTCGTATTACATTGGTTTAGGTTGGTTACCTAATTGGAACAAAGCAGTTTACATTAAGCCAAAAGTAAATAGCAACACCAAGCAACTGGATTACCTCACTATGCTCACCGAAGCCTTAAAGGAACCAGAGAATTTCGATCATTTGGATGATTTGGTAGACATTCGCTTTGATGAACCTTGGATTGCGGTTGCAGGTGGTCATCAAATACATTTAACTCCCTTTTTGATAGCACAGTTTCTGTTAACTGTTCGGAACATTGTACGCAAAGGTTTGAAGAAAGATTATTATCGGGTTACTGAAAATTTGCAAGGAAAAGTAAAAGGAAAGATTTTAGTAGCACAGCAAATACGGCAAAATGTGGCGCGCAATCGTTTAACAGATACCGTATGTACCTTTCAGGAATATGGTGTCAATACGGCATCAAACCGTTTTTTGAAACATGTATTGCGCTTTGTAGGTGCGCACATTGCCAACCTACAGGAGCCAATTTTGAAAAACACGCTGAATGAACAACTCGTATATAATCGTGCAGCGTTTCAATTGGTAGAAGAGGAAGCGTTTTATGTCTTTGATCAAAAAGAGCAGAATCCGTTGTATCGTGAATACAACGTAGCCATCCGTTTAGGCAATCAATTGTTGCGCTTATTGGACCATAACTTAACGAAAGCCACCGAAACCCTAACGCAGTATCCTCCGCATTGGATAGATATGAGCAAGCTGTTTGAGTTGTATGTTTTCAAGAAACTACGCGAACAATTTCCTGGAGATAAGGAAGTACAATATCATTACAAGACACGTAGGCAGGAATTGGATTTCATTATCAAATCTGGTTCTTTCAAGGCGGTAGTTGATGCCAAATACAAACCGCGTTATAAGAGTGGTAACCCCAGTATGGATGATGCACGTCAATTAGCCGGTTATGCACGACTGAACTCAGTTTACAGAGAACTGGGCGTTGAGGAAAATCAATTGATTCCTGTTTATGTGGTTTATCCAAGTGCATTGAAAGATAGCGTAACATCAAATAATGACAATCAGGAAGAGGATTTTGAACTGATAACTGAAACGTCTTTAACAGCGAGAAATGCGATACTTTCAGGTCCAGTAAGAAAATCGAAGGCCTATTGTAGCATGTTCATGCAGGAGGTTGATTTGCCAGTTCAACATGTAGTTTCAACTTAAATCTTATGGGAGGTTCGAAACAATGTCTCTGGTGTCTTAAAACAGATTCCGAAACCACATTCGAAAAGAAAGCCCACACAATTCCTAAATCACTGGGTGGTCAAAACTTCAATCAAAACGTTTGTGATGAGTGCAATTATTATTTTGGCAATCGAGAATGTCACAATGGTAAATATTCCATAGAGGTTGCATTGAAAGAAGCATTCAATTTGTCACGAAGAATGTTTCTAAATTCAGGGGGTTCAAAACGTAAGGTCGGAGATTTTAAGTCACAGTTCTTTGAACTCAAAGAGAGAAAAGGAAAATATCGTTTGATTATAAAAGATTCATTCCGGTTCACAAAAGGTTTCCAAGAAGAATTATGTAGAGCGTTTAAACGAGGCTTGTTAAAAATGTATTTAGAAGAATTGAATCGTCAAACTGGTAAAGGTTTTGAAGATAAATTTAATTCCATTCGTGCCTTCTCTCGTTACAATGAAGCCGACATACCGGTATATTATTTTTACCGAAGACTTGGAATGATTGTGATTTTTAAATCAGAGCCGGAAACACCAACTTTATATTTTGGCCGAATGAACTATTTGCTGTCAAATGAGAAATTTGCTGAAATTGAATTTCTTGGTCATGTATTTGGGTTTCCTATTGATGTTGTTACGGATTCTGAATTTAAAACCCACACTATCCATTCAACGAACGTAAAAAAAGAGTACTTCACCCATGCCAGTTTTATCTCCAAACTGACAGATATCGATTTAACCTTAAAAGTATTGAATGATTAATGTATAGTTTTTCGCGCCATAAACTTGACATTGAATTACTCTTTTAATTGTCCAGTTTTTTACATAATAAACTGGACAAAAATTATCTTATCATCCTCAATATTAGAGTGTTTTGTAAATACCACTATATCCAATTTTACACAATAGGTGAGTCTTCTTTTAATAGTACGTTAATGCAACCATCGTATGGTAGCACACGTCTGAATACTGCAGTATTCAGACGTGTGCTACCAGTACATCAACTCCTTTTCCCTATATTTTTCCATAAATTTGTCCAGTTTTTTTTGAAATAAACTGGACATTATACTATATTTGTTTCTCATAGAAAGAAATGAAAACAACTGATTATATACTGTATACAATCGATAGGCTACCCAAAGGGTATGTGTTCACCTATGCAGACTTTATCAATGAGGTGAATAATAAAGAAGCGATTATTAAGGCGCTGAATAGAATGACAGCTTCAGGAAAGATCAGTAAATTGAGTAAGGGTAAGTTTTATAAACCTGAAAATACTGTTTTCGGTGCATTGCAACCTAATCAGTACCAGGTAGTGAAAGATCTCTTAGAAGAAGATGGTAAAACCATTGGTTACCTCACTGGTTACAGCATCTATAATAAATTGGGTTTAACTACTCAGGTGAGTAATACAATTCAGATCGGAAAGAACGAGATCCGGCCAAAATTCAAAAGAGAGCGTTACACAATCTCTTTCATCAGACAAAAGAATACAATCACAAAAGAGAATATCCCTTTTCTTCAAATATTGGATGCGGTTCGATACATTAAAAAAATTCCGGATACTTCTACCGATGTTGCTTGTATTCGGTTATTTAATATCGTGAAGGAATTTGGAGATAAGGATATTTCTACATTGATGCGCTTGGCACAAAAATACCCACCAGCGACACGCGCTTTAATCGGTGCTATTTTGGATGAAGCTGGTAAACAAGAAATGACCGAACCTTTATACAAGTCATTGAATCCGATAAGTAAGTACAGCTTTCCCCGTGCAAATAAGGTTCTTTCTTTAACCGAAAAATGGAATATTATATGAATCTACATGAAAATCCAACACTCTTTAGACAGTCAGTTGAGTTTACAGCTCAAAAACTAAACATCCTTCCTATATACGTAGAAAAGGATTATTGGGTAACGTACGCTTTGCATTTGATTTTTCACAATGAAATTGGTGCTGAAACAGTTTTCAAAGGAGGTACGGCACTATCAAAATGCTTTAGAATCATAGAACGTTTTTCAGAAGATATTGATTTGGTCGTTTTGAGAAAAGAAGGTGAATCAGGAAATCAACTCAAGAACAAATTAAAAAAGATTACTCAAGTTGTATCTGGAAAATTAGAAGAAGTTGACATAGAAGGAATCACCAATAAATTGGGAATGATTCGAAAAATAGCTTACAACTATAAAAAAGAGTTTACTGGTGATTTCGGTCAAGTTCGTGATGTAATTATTGTTGAAGCTACTTGGTTAGGAAGGTATGAACCTTTTCATAAGCATGAAATTTCCTCTTACATCTATGAAATGATGAAGGAAGCAAACCAAATGGAATTGGCTAAGGAATATGGGATGTTGCCGTTCGAAGTTCAAGTATTGCATGTCAACAGAACCATCTGTGAAAAAATCATGAGTTTGGTGCGCTTTTCCTATGGAGAAGATCCCATCGATGATTTAAAAAAGAAAATTCGCCACACCTACGATATTCATCAATTGTTGCAAGTTCAAGAAGTAAGGGAGTTTTTCAACTCTACTGATTTTAACAACATGCTTGTTTTGGTTGCTCAGGACGATATTGAAAGTTTTAAAAGCAACAACGAATGGTTAGCAAATCATCCTAAAGATGCACGAATATTCAAGGATACTGAAAAGGTTTGGAGTGAATTAGAGAATACATATTCAAACGACTTTAAAAATTTGGTACATGGTATGCTTCCTGAAAGTTCAGATGTATTAGAATCCCTAAAAATCGTTTCAGGACGAATAAAAGACATTGAATGGAATATAAACTTCAAAGAAGAATAAAAAACAAGTCATGAACTTCACTCAAACATCATATGCAAATACATCGAAAGAATCTTTCTTAAGGTATGAATTCTGGATTCTTTCTTTTGGAGGAGCATTTCAGCGAGCTGGGATTTACAATACTACAGCCACCGAAGAAGGTAAAAATAATTTCCGCAGGCAATTGAAAGATTTTATTTCGGACACAATCCTTTATCAATATAAACAAACCGTTAGTGAGGAAATACACATCAATAATGTCAAAGCCATAGTTGAATTTAGTTCGAAGTTTAATCAAATTTTGAATAATGGTCAGTTGACCTTTGGAGTTGGTCAAAAATTATTGAACCTACATTTAAAATATTTGTGGTGCTGGGGAATGATTCAGAAGCCACCTCATTTTCCAGTTGACCTCATCATTCAAACTA
>JBDHXR010000168.1:0-4778 GCA_039810825.1 Fluviicola sp. | reverse complement strand
ATTGAATATGATTTCCCCAAAAGCTGCTGCGTCTGAAAATGTTCCTGCACTTGCTTTGTCATGGTGTTTGGCAACAAAGGATTTTGCCTTTTCGTTTTCTGCTGTTCTTGAGCCCATCATAACGAAGTGGCCTATTTCAATTAATTTTGAACCGATGGTGTCTCCGACATTGCCGGTTCCTAATACTGCTATTTTCATAATGTTATCGTTTATTTGCTTAAAATTTACGATACAAAGGTGAGTATAACAGTTTGTTACATACTAGTCAAAAACTTGGTTGTGATGGTAGATTATTTTTTTGTAGACCGCTTCCTGTATTCAAGCGGTGTCTGTGCAGTATGTTTCTTAAAGAATTTACCAAAATTGGCAGGGTCTGAAAAATTAAGTTGGTAAGCGATTTCTGCAATGTCGAAGTCGGTAAATTGAATTAATGATTTGGCTTCTGACAATAACCTGTCGTTGATAAAACTCAAAGCGTTTTTGCCAGAGGAAGATTTCACCGATTGAGAAAGATGATTGGCTGTTACGCTTAATAGGCTGGCATATTCCTCGATTGTTATTTTTCAATGTAAAAATTGTTTACCAATTGAATGAATTTTTGAAACAAAATTTGTTGGGGAGATGTAAACCCCTCCTCCCATTGTTTAGAAGCATTGGTAAATTCATTTAATTGATATAATAAGGCAAGAAGTTTTAGAGAAGCAATTTTATGGTGATTGTCATTTGCATTTTCATACGCTAAAAATACTTCTTCAAAGTGAGGAGCGAATTCCTGAAACCTTGCTTCATTAATCTTGAAAAAGTTCGTGTGAAGAATATTAAAAAACGGAAATTCTTTTTCAAAATCTGGTTTAAAAAATGAGAAACATTCTTTTTTGAAATACATCAAATAACCGTGAGCAGAATTGTCACGATAAAAACTATAAAGCAGTCCGGGTGATTGAAATACTAAAAACGAATTGAGTTTGGTTACATTGGTGTTGTCATATGTTATTTTTGTCTTGCCTGCATTTGATACCAAGGCAATGAAATAAAATTCCTTTCGAAAAGGAGGTTTGTAATTACTAATAGAACCTTCATTTTCTTTTAATCGGAGGCAGAAAAAATTTGGGTTTTTAGTTTCATAATCTGAGAGGATTGACTTTAAGAAATCATTGATGTTTTTATAAAATAGTAAGTTGGATTTTGCATTTGCCATGTTACGCTTTACTGCTTAAGGATTTGAAATGGGAAGGGGTTAAGCCCACATAACTTTTGAAAAACTTGGTAAAATTAGAGGGGTCAAAAGTCAAAGTTTGTGCGATATGAGAGATTGTATGGTTAGTTGTCAGTAAAAGTGCCTTAGAAATTTCAATAAGCCGTTCCTCGTATATATCGCAGGGAGATTTTCCTAACACTTCTTGAATTGTATTGCTCAAATGTTTTGGGCTCACAAATAACAAGTCTGCCAAGTCCTTTATTTCAAAAGTTTTGTCAGCTTTCCCGTCTTTCAGGTCAGTTAGATGTTTATCAAGTTCCTGAAGGTATTGAGCAACAATTTCTTTTTGTCTTACTGATACTTTATTTTTTTCCATTGTTCTAACGTCAAAAGTTAATGTTGTTGTCGTTATAGCCTGACCGCTAACGGTTTGCGGCTTTGCTTTGTGGGGGATTTTTAGCACTAAAGTTCATACGAAGCACAAATGTTTCATTAACCACAAATGTTTCATCGAAGCACGTCAGCCCCCATAACGCAAAACCGTTGTTAGTGGCTGGCATTCTTCTCACGCTTCTAGTATTTTTCTCATCTCGTTTACGATTGAAGCCCAATTTCCTTCTGAATGTTTGGCTCGTTCTTCGTCATAGTTGCTTTGATGAATAGTTAATTCGGTATTTTCTCCGTCTGCTTTTACTTCATAACAAACCCATAAGTAATTTTCTAACTTGTCTTCTTTTCCGCTCCAGTTGCTTAAATATGAGTAAGCAAGTCGTTGGTTGTGTTTGTATTCAAGCACTTCACCTTTGTCTTGATACTTTTGCCCTTCCCACTCACCTTGAAAAATGATAGGTTCACCAACTTTCCAATTTGTCACCAAGTCTGTTCCAAAAAAGTATTGTTTTACTATTTCAGATTTTGTCAAGGCTTCCCAAACTTTTTCAAGTGGTGCATTAATTGTCGTTTGATATTGAATTTTGTGATGTGTTTCCATTTTTTTATTTCTTTGTTGTACGCATTGCTTTTACTTTTTTTATTTTCGGGTCAGTTAGAAATTTCTCGTATTGCTCTGTTTCCATCCCGAATATCGCAACTTTTCCGTTACTATCAGCGTGAACACCAAAGCCATATGTTTTTGTCAATGGCGATGAACGAAAACAAGGTTGTCCTTTTGAGAAAAATTGTTGGCGTGTTTGTTTGTATTCAGCTTTTGTCAAGTCATTTCTATCAGCAAACACTTGAAAAAAAATCTCGTCCGAAGTGAATTTGTAAGGATTGTTTACAAGTATTTCATATTGCATTTCGGCAATAGTTTTCTTGTCGGTTTTGAAAGGAGGTTTAGTTCCGCAAAAAACTTTTGTATCTTCTGCAACTTCAATAAATGTGTCGCAATAATTTGTTGTATGTATCTTTTCAGTTGTCATACCAATATTGTTTTATTTTTTGTCATTTATACTTGCCAATACGATGTTAGTGGCTGGCATTTTTTTCGTCATGATATTTTCATTGCTTTTATGGTTTGTAAAATTTAACGAGCCAAATAAAACTTGTCAAATACAAAAGTCTTTGCACAATTCCTTGATAATTTTTTACAAGTCCGAACGAGACAGAAATTCCAATTACCAAAATGAAAAAAGCAAAATGTATCAATTTTCCACCTTTGTCTGTTGTGTAAAGCAATTGAACCAAAATACCAATAGTAAAACTTGCACCTGCAATTTGAGCCAATGCTGAATGAATTGTGGCCTGTGTTGCAGAGTAATTATCAAGATTGAAAAACGGCTTTGTGCAAAAAATGCCTGTCAAGCCAACACACAAACCATAAATTAAAATGGGTGTTGTCCGCCAAGTCAAACCATTGGCTAAAATTCCTGCCGATAATATCAGTCCAAATGCTAAAAAGCCGATTTGCATTATTAGTTTCCTATCGTAACCTTGAGAACCCAAGTCGCTTATGGTATTTTTTGTCCATTGATAATCGTTAGTTGAAAATATGTGTGAAATAAAAATTACAAATACAAAAATTAATGTAGAAATGGTGTTGTAATTACTTTTAAAAAATTCCATTCTTTGTTATTATTTAGATTGCTTTGTATAAAAGCTATTTTTACCTATAAAACTAATAATAAAAATGGCAAGTAGTAGAATCACTAAATAGTGAATACTCGGATAGTTTACTAATGGATTATTTTGTTCGTCAGTTGGGAATAGCACTCGTCCTGTGTTGTATAAACAATGTAACAATATACAAGCAAATAAACTCTTGTTGGTGTTGTTAAATAACCAAACAAGGATTATTCTAAAAGCAATTGTTCCCAATGTTCCCCAAATAAAAAAAATTAAGTTTCGTCCTTGCTGAAGCATAGAAGGATAATGCCACACTATCCAAGGAACACCAATAATAATACTTGTCCAGAATACACTATACTTTTTTTGCAATAGTTCAACAGCATAACCCATATAGCCAACTTCTTCTCCTGCTGCTCCTAAAAAGAAGAATATTAAAAGCAATGGAATTGTATATATAGAAATTGTCCAATTAGTTGGAATAGGAAGGTTATTAATATACAACAGGTAATAAATAAACACGAAAATTAAAATAGGAAGTATTAAAATGACAAGCCACCACTGCAAATTTATTTTTTTAAAGTCGAGTATTCTTGAAAGCAATATTGAAACGCCTTTTCTTCCATCTGTCTTATACGTCAAAATACAAGCTGCAATTAATGGCGTAAAAGCAGCAAGAATATCTGTAATAGGTATGTTTAATGGTAAGCTGGTATTGTCAATATATATTTGTAGCAACCATAGAGGCAGAGAAAGTCCATATACTAAAAGAAAGAAATATAAAGGCGATTTCTCTTTGCTACTCTTTTCGCTAATTGCTGTCATTTTATTCTGCTTGCATACATATACCAATTCCACTCCCAAGTTTCACCATTGTCTGTTGATAATGCTTGCCTCCAAATTGGATTGTCAATGTCGGTTTTGTCCCAATGAAATAATACAATTATATCTTGTCCTTTGAATGTGTCTTTGCAATAAAGTTTTCCAATATTTCCGTCAAACGAGCCAACCATTGGTGGGTCAAAGGAGACAGTATTGCTGTCAGCCCAATAAATACTCCATAATTTTGTTTGTGGATTAAAAAGCCTGATTGCAATTCCTTCAAATGGTTCTCCGTCAAAAGTTGCAGAAAACTTGTTCATATTGGCAAAACCTTTCAACAAATGAGTAGTTTCGTCTTTTGAGTTAAATTCTATCCATTCGTTACAGTTGTTAAGTCGTTCTTTGAGTTTTCTGTTACGAATATTCCATTTTCCGATGTAAAAGTCGAAGTCCGTGTGAGAAGAAGTTGGTGAAGGAAATACTTGCAACTCATCATTTTCGTTAATCTTAAAATCTTTCATTTTAATTTTTTGTATGTCAGTTGATTTTTGTAGGGTGTCCGTATGCTTGCCACTAACGTTTTCGGGCTTTGCGTTCGGGCGGGATTCTGAGCACAAAACTGTCAAACTACACTGAACTTGAACAGAAGCACAAAGCTCCAAGTTTGCACGTCACCCCGCCTGACGCAAAACCC
>JBDHXR010000167.1:0-4803 GCA_039810825.1 Fluviicola sp. | reverse complement strand
CCCCTTTTTTATGATTAAGTGCTTGATTCTAATTTATGTTTTAAGAGAGTCAACAACTGCTTTGAAAGCTTCTGGATGATTCATTGCTAAATCAGCTAAAACTTTACGGTTCAAAGCGATGCCATTCTTATTGATTTCTCCCATGAATTGAGAATAACTCATTCCGTGTAAGCGAGCTCCAGCGTTGATACGTTGAATCCACAAAGCACGGAAATTTCTTTTCTTCTGCTTGCGTCCTACATAGGCATAAGCCAATCCTTTTTCGACAGCATTTTTTGCAACTGTCCATACATTTTTTCTACGGCCGTAGTATCCTTTGGCCAATTTCATCAAGTTCTTTCTACGAGCTCTTGATGCTACATGATTTACCGATCTTGGCATAACTTTTAGTTTTTTAATAGTGAGTGTTAGTCAACCGACTAATCTTTATTACTCATTACTTGGTTAAACAATACCGAAGTATAGCAGTCAACAGACTGATTACTTCATATTCAACATCAATTTAACATTGTTAAGGTCAGCATCGTGTACCAACCCTGCGTGTGTTAAATTACGTTTTTGCTTCTTGGTTTTTTTCGTAAGAATGTGGCTTTTAAAAGCGTGTTTTCTCTTGATTTTACCAGACCCAGTCACCGTGAATCTCTTCTTAGCACTGGAATTTGTTTTCATTTTTGGCATTTTTCTTTTTTTTAAAAATTGCGCACTTTATCTATAATCTAAATCAGAATATTGAATAGTCAATATCTGTATCTATTTCTTTTTCGGGTTGATCATTACAATCATTCTTTTCCCTTCTAGTTTTGGCATTTGCTCCAATGTTCCTAAATCTGCCAATTCTTGAACAAATTTAAGAAGAAGTATTTCACCTCTATCTTTGAACACAATTGTTCTACCTCGGAAAAACACATACGCTTTTACTTTTGATCCTTCTTCTAAAAACTTACGTGCATGAGATAATTTGAATTGAAAATCGTGTTCGTCTGTATTCGGACCAAAACGAATTTCTTTCAACACCACTTTACTTTGCTTCGCCTTTAGTTCTTTTTGTTTCTTCTTTTGATTGTACAAGAACTTACGGTAATCCATGATTTTACAAACCGGAGGAACAGCATTTGGTGAAATTTCAACCAAGTCTAACTCTTCTTCTTCTGCAAGTTTAATTGCAGCTGCAGTTGACATTACTTTTGGTTCCTCTCCGTCAACTACTAGACGAATTTCACGAGCAATAATACGCTCGTTTATTCGGTGTTGATCCGCTTCTTCTTTTTTTACAGGTCTTCTTGTGTCTTTTTTCATTCAATTAATTAAACATTCGTTGACAACTCTTTTTCTACAGCATCTTGTACCAATTTCTCAAAAACTGAAATGTCCATAGAACCTTTGTCGCCCTCACTTCGTTGTCTTACAGAAACTTTATTTTCAGCCACCTCTTTTTCACCTACTATGAGCATAAAAGGAACTTTCTTTAGCTCAGCTTCACGAATTTTCTTGCCTATTTTTTCGTTCCTATCGTCTACGAAGCCGCGAATATCGGAATAATTTAGCAATTCTAAAACATTTTTTGCATAATCATTGAATTTTTCACTGATTGGCAATATTGCAACTTGCTCAGTTGCAAGCCACAATGGAAAATCTCCGGCACAATGCTCCAATAATACAGCTACAAATCTTTCCATAGAACCGAATGGAGCTCGGTGTATCATTACTGGTCGATGTTTCTCATTATCCGAACCTGTATATTCCAGCTCAAAGCGTTCTGGCAAATTGTAATCCACTTGAATTGTACCCAATTGCCATTCTCTGCCCAATGCATCCTGAACCATAAAATCCAATTTTGGGCCATAAAATGCCGCTTCACCATAAGCAACAACTGTATCTAAATTCTTTTCTGAAGCAGCTTCAATAATTGCATTTTCTGCTTTCTCCCAATTTTCATTTTCCCCAATGTATTTCTCTGGTTTTTCTGGGTCTCTCAAAGAAATCTGAGCTTTAAAGTTGTTGAAGTCCAATGTTTTTAATACATACAAAACAATGTCAATCACTTTTTTGAACTCATCCTTTACTTGTTCTTGCGTGCAGAATAAATGTGCATCGTCTTGTGTAAATCCTCGTACACGAGTTAATCCGTGTAATTCACCACTTTGCTCATATCTATATACTGTTCCGAATTCAGCTAGACGAACTGGTAAATCTTTATACGAACGCGGTTTAGATTTGAAAATCTCGCAATGATGCGGACAATTCATCGGCTTCAAGAAAAACTCCTCATTTGGATCCGGTGTCTTTATTGGCTGAAATGAATCTGCTCCATATTTTGCATAGTGTCCAGAAGTTACATACAAATCTTTATTTCCAATATGCGGAGTAATCACTTGCTCATACCCTGCTTTTCGTTGTGCTTTTTTCAAAAAATTCTCTAAGCGCTCACGAAGTGCAGCTCCTTTTGGCAACCAAAGTGGCAATCCTTGTCCAACTTTTTGTGAAAACGTAAATAACTCTAACTCTTTCCCCAGCTTACGGTGGTCTCTGCGTTTTGCTTCTTCAACTTTCTCTAAATATTCCGCTAATTCGGCTTGTTTCGGGAAAGTAATGCCATAAATACGAGTTAATTGTTTATTTTTCTCATCACCTCTCCAATATGCTCCGGCAATTGCTGTCAATTTAACGGCTTTGATGAATCCAGTATCAGGAATGTGAGGCCCACGGCATAAGTCTGTGAAATTTCCTTGCGTATAGAACGTGATTGACCCATCTGGTAAATCTTGAATAAGTTCAAGCTTGTATGGGTCTTGTTTTTCTGTAAAATAATGAAGCGCATCAGCTTTTGAAACTTCTTTCCGAATAAAGGGGTTTTTCTCTTTAGCAAGCTCCTTCATCTTCGCTTCGATTTTCTCTAAATCTTCTTCTTTGATGGTGTAATCCATAAAATCCACATCGTAATAGAACCCATTAGCAACCGGTGGTCCGATTGCAAGTTTTATTCCAGGATAATAGAATTCAAGAGCTTCTGCCATCAAGTGTGCAGAGGAGTGCCACATGGTTGATTTCCCATCAAGATCATTCCATGTCAATAACTGAAGATTGCAGTCAGTAGTCAAAGGTCTTGTAGCATCTACTACCACTTGATCAACTTTAGCAGCAAGAACGTTTCTTGCTAATCCTTCAGAAATACTAAGAGCAACATCCAATGCTGTTGCTCCTTGCTCGTATTGTCTAACTGATCCATCAGGAAGAGTTACATTAATCATTTTCTCAAAAATTTTGATGCAAAAATAACGAATCTAATTCAAATAATTCGAAATAATTATGGCTATTTACTGCCATAAACCAATACGATTCCTTCAGTATTTGGACTGCCTGAACCAATGTGGTATTCGATGAATAGATTTTTCAATTTATCTGCTTTTGATTTTTTCTTCAAATAAGCTGAATTTAAGTCTTTTGAACTAAACGTAAGATTGCTTCCTTCAACTTTCTTGAATTCTTTTATTAATATCCGTTCTTTATTGTCAGCATCTGCATCATAAATCTTAACGGTTAAAGGTGCACTACATACCTTTCCACCAATAGCAAAAATATATTCATTTGACATGAACATAAACACTTCAACAGATTTAACCTGCTTGTCTTTGCGAAGGGCAAAATATGTAGTTTTAGAACCTTCATAACGTGCACCGTTCAACAATTCTTTGCAATCTGCTTTTGCGGTATTCAATTTTGCGTCTAAAGCACCATTATTCCCACCAGAAACCAACATTCCCCAAAAGAAAAGGCACAATAAAGGCAAAATTATAACGAACTTATTTTTCATACTATTTAATTATTTCTTTATCAATTAAGGATTAACAATGGCAGTGCGTGCTGCAGATACTTTTTCAGCCAATTTCTTAAATTCATCGCCTGTAAGTTGAGGCGTTTCAACATTGATGTTCTTTCCAACACTTTTTACAGAAGCCAATCCTTCATACGTTGTTAAGATGGTTTCAAAAGAGGATATTACTTCCTTCAAGCGCGCATCTTCTTTAGCTGGGTTGCTGTTTAGTCCTTTCAAAATGTTTTTTAGCAAGCTCATTTGTTGAACCAAGGTCTTACCAATATCTTGCTTCGTGGTGTATTGCTCAACACCTAAAAACATTCCTTCAATCCAAGCCCCGGCAAATTGAACATCCCCTAAATACTTCAAATCGTTGTTCTCCATGTAAACATCCGTTTTGTCTTGAATGTCATAAATCAAGTTTTCCAATTCCTCTGGGTTTGACAATTCTTTATCGAACTTCGCTACCAATTCTTTATCATTAAAAACACTTCCTAATCCTACTTTTGTTCCTAATTTTTGGATTACTGAAAGGTATTCTCTTGCTTCTTGTGCCTTACCATTGATAGCACAATACGCTAAATCTGTTGAATAAACTCCCAAATCGAACAACGGATCAATTTTCAGTGCATACGAGTCAACCTTATCTGTTGGATTTGTTTTTCCAGTAATATAAGTTAATCCAGCTTCTTTAAAAGCATTTGCTAAAGAAATCGGTTGTGGTAAAACGTAATCTGCATCTTCTGATTCTGTTGAATTAGTGGTGGCTTCAATTTGTTTTTTTTCTGTGTTATCTGTAGTATTTCCACTGCAAGAAAACAAAGCAATAGAAAGTACAGAAATAGGAATTAAATAACTAAATTTCATTGTTTATTATTGATTTTGAATCGTAAAGTAACAAAGAAAATCAATACAATTAAGTGAAATTAAGCACAAAAATTTTAGATTAGCTGAAAATATCAACGAATTCAACGTACTAATGCCTTTAC
>JBDHXR010000166.1:0-4847 GCA_039810825.1 Fluviicola sp. | reverse complement strand
CAGCTGGTGTATGTGCTTCTTATCCCATAATCAAAAGTTAAACTAGCTGAACTTCGGCTAATTGTATCTGAAAAGACAATGGTTTGTTTATTCCCCAATGAATCCTTGTAACGCTCTTTCGAAAATACATAAATATTTTTCCGTTCTTTCTTAAATTCCCAATGGTCTTGAAGGTAAGCAGAATAACGCTGGTTATTCAATTCTAAATTGCTTTTGATCGTTTCAAACAAATCAACTTCAGGAGTTTGAACAGGCACTTGAGAATACCCAGCAGAATCAACTAACTTCCATTCACTCAATACATCCGTAAAATGATCAAGCTGAACTCCCATGCCTAAAAACAACTTGTGAGTCTGGTTGTTGTTTTTTGGTTTGAAATGAACAATTCCATCGTGATAAACACTAAAAATATTTGCATTTAATTTGTTGCGAGCATGGTTAAGAAAACCTCCTACTCCTAACACAGCAATAGAATCCCCAAATTCCTCTTTGGAAGGGTCTGTTTCCAGCTCATTGATGTAATATTCTCCCAATATATCAAAGGTTTCTCTTTCATCACTTCTAAAATAGGTGAAAAATGTTTTTCCCTCGTATTTTTTTGACTGATAGTTTAAAGATGTGCCAACAGTAGAAGTTAAAAACTTTGTACGTTCTTGCCCCTCAAAATATATGTTGAATGAGTAAGCTTGATTGGCTGTTCCAAAATCTGTTTTACTGGTTTTAGGTGCAAATTGGTAAACATTAGAAGATACATGCCCGAGTAAAGTCCAAGACCAATGTTCATTGATGGTATAATTGGTTAACAACTGTGCATCCCAAAAAACAGGTTTGTAATTTCCTTTCGTTGGCAAAGCGTTTAAGAGGTATCCGTTCGCTCGATATCTAGCTCCAAATAAGTAGGTGAATCGCTGATGCTTTCCTACCCTATCTTCAATGTGTGCTTCAACACCCAATAACGAAGCCATAACGGAAGCATGAAGTGAATCCGGATTTTTATATTTGATATCCAAAACAGAACTTAATTTATCTCCGTACATTGACTGAAAACCACCCGAAGAAAAATATATGTCTTGCACTAATGCTGAATTAATGAAACTCAATCCTTCTTGTTGCCCGGATCTGGTAAGAAAAGGACGATTTATCAAGAATCCATCGATATACACCAAATTTTCATCGTAATTTCCTCCTCTAACGTTGTAGTTTGAAGTTAATTCATTATTGGAGTTTACGCCAGCTTGAGTAAGTACCAACAACCCTTCAACTCCTCTTGTAGAAGGTAGTTTTCTTAAATCAATTGGTGGAATTCTATCCAACCCGTTTAACTCATTCTTGGTAGATTTTACAACTACCCCATCAATCAATTCAATATCAAAAACAATAGCTGGGAGTTGAAAATTGGACTCATTGGGAATGGAAATATTTCTTTTCCAATCATTCATATCATCATATCGTGCCACCACTCCATAAGTTTTGGGCAAAAGTTGAAGATGAAAGACTCCTGTGTTATCCGTTTGTGTTGCTATTGTATCACCTTCTGAAATAAAAAGGACAGTAATGTGTTCTAAACCTTTGTCTCGCCTATCTGTTACACTGCCTGTTACCTGAACTTGGGTAAAACTTATGGCAATGTGCATCAAAAAAAAGCATAAACAAAATAAACGCATGTATGGATAAACGTTAAAAGGCCGAAATTAGTGTAAAAGATTTAATCTGTTAAATCAATCACCATCAAATTCGGTTCAAATGGATTTATTTCTGATAAAATTCGCTGAAACAATGTGTGAAAAGTTCCATCAGGAGCAAAATGTAACCAATGGAAAAAGCGCTCTTGCAACAAGTTTTCGGGAATAGTGCGATCTACAACAAAATCTATAGCATGAAGTGCTTGTTCATGACGAGATTTTACCTGCCTCATTAACTTATGTTCAATGCTTTCAACTTGTTTTCGAATGCGAACCAATTCTGCTTCTGAATACCCAATCAATGAAGAATCAATTGCTTGAGTTTGTAAAAGAATGCTTGTTCGTAAAGCTTCTAAGTCGTTGTAAACTTTATCCCAATTGAACGAATCTGATTCATTTTGATGCATGTAGCTTGCACGTAAAACTTCTTTTTTTTGAAAGTAATGTTTCAATTCAAAAGCTAATTTTTGTATACGCTTTTTTGTTCCAGTATCTATCAAATGAATAGAAACACGCTGTTGAATCAAAGGGAAAATACAATTATGAGCTTCAAACACTCCTTTCAATTGTGTCCAATAAGCCATTTCTCCTCCACCCCCAATATATGCAAGATTTGGTAAAATTGTTTCTTGATACACTGGCCGAAGAATCACATTGGGAGAAAAATTTTCGGGTTCTTGATTTAACCGTTCCAATAATTCTCTTTCAGAAACCCATTCTTCATTCAATAAATAGCAATTGTCTTTATATTCTATTCGCTTTCTTGATTGCTCTGAAAGATAGAATAAATTAATATCCCTCGCTTGGGCTTGCGGAGAATACCCCATTTTTTCAATGATTGTATTTGCATGTTGAACAGCTGATAAAGATGGCTTTTGCAACAATTCTTTCTGCATAAAAGGAACAGCTAGTTTCTTTAATGCTTTACAATCCGGATTTAGAACCAATACACCAAAATCAGCAAATAGCTTTGATAAAAAATACTGCAAGTATGTTGCATAGTCTTTTTGATTTTCAATTGCTAATAATTGCCGAATTTCATTTTCTTTTCCATCAAAGAAAACAGAAAATTCAGTCTTAATTTCATCAAAATCGAATTGAGAAAAACGACCAACTGCACCTTTTTGATTGGTATTCCAGGAAATTTTTTTTCCAAACAACTGCGTGCCCTTCACTTCATCAAAGTCATGGTCTTCTGATGCCATCCAAAATAAGGGAACTGTTTTATTTTCTGAATTCAACGCGTTAAACATGTTTGAAAGGCGAATAACATGAAGCACTTTGTAAATTAAGTACAAGGGACCACCAAAAAGTGTAAGTTGATGTCCGGTTGTAAGCGTAAACGTATTTTCGTTTTCTAAAAGTTGCATGTTGTTTTTCTGAGATTCAGAGGCTACACCATCAAGTTGTAATTTTATGGATTCAACAAGTTTTTTTCTGTTTTCAAGAGAATAGTTGTTTTTTTTAATCTTTGCTTGCTTCTCAATATCATCCAATGAAATGAAAGGAGTAGATAATAATTCGGAAAAAGGAATTTGGTCAGAAAAAGCAGTTGAAAAATCCGAAAACTGCTTGGTATCTTTTCGAGAAATTGTTGAATAACTCATTCTACAAAAGTAATTCATAAAACTCCACAACAAACGTTTTGTCGTAGAAAGAATTATCTTTGCACAAAAACATTAAGAATGAAGGCTATTATCCATACAGAAAAAGGAGATATGCACGTATCTTTTTACGAAGCAGATGCTCCAAACACAGTTGCTAATTTTGTAAAGTTGGCGAAAGAAGGTTTTTACAACGGGGTAACTTTTCACCGAGTAATCCCTGATTTTGTAATACAAGGTGGTTGCCCAAATTCCAAAGACGGAGCAAAAGGAATGCCTGGAACAGGAGGCCCCGGATATCAAATTGATTGCGAACTAACAGGTGAAAATCAATTTCACGACAGAGGTGTGCTCTCAATGGCACATGCAGGAAGAAACACCGGAGGTTCTCAGTTTTTCATTTGCCACAGCAGAAGAAATACTGCTCATTTAGATCGTAACCACACGTGTTTCGGCAAAGTGGTTGAAGGTCTAGATATTATTGATGACATTCGAGAGGGAGACAAAATCTCATCTGTAGAAGTGATTGATTAACATTAACTTATATAAGCCGAAGAGGTGAACATAATTTTGTTTACCTCTTTTTATTTTTGGTAGAGCGGACACGAATTGATGTAAGATTCTATCTCGTCACTCGACATATAGATTTTCTTTTTGAATTGCTTGTATTTCATTGTGGCTTTTGAATGGTTTTGCACATAATTCTCAAAAGCCCAACACTGCCAACCCAAACCACGTTCAATTGTACCTATATCGGTTCTACGTTCTACTTTTTTTTTCCCTTTTACAGTAGCATAGCAAAAAAGTATGTTCAGAAAATGCCCGGCTTTCGGGGTTTTATAATCCACAAAATGATAAAATTCATGTCCAAAAACACCAATTAACGCATTGAATGGAAGTTCTGCCACTACAACCATACTGTCTTTTCTCTTGTTGTTTAGGTTAACAGTAAAACGCCAGTTTTTCTTCTTCCGAAATAACACGGAGCCAACAGTAGGTTGCGCATTCATGGTTGTTTTTATATGTTCTTCATTGAAATCAATATGTGTTTCTTTCAATTCTGGATAAAAACTAAGCGCAATCAATATAGCCAATTCATATTTTGGATTAATGTTGGTTTTATTTTTTCCATAGAGTTCACGAAGCGAATCCAATTTAGGTTGCCATTCATCTTTCTTGTATTCTCGAATTTGGGAGAAAGACAATTGAACAATCAAAAAAGAAATGCAAGAAAAACAAAATGCTTTTAAATACGGATATGAATAGTTAATCAAAATACTTCAAATATAACAATTAAAGTTTAAATTTTAAAAGACGAAATTTCACCAAATTTTTACAAAAAAAAAGCTGCTAGAAAAACTAACAGCTTTTGTCGTATCAAATAAACTACTAATTAGTTTGGCGTTGTTTTTGTTTCTTCTGGTTTTGGCAAAACCTTTCCTGTGATTGTAAGAATAATAGGTTCTGTTGACGCGTTTGTAGTAACAGTAATTGTTTTTGTAAAGTTACCTACACGTTTTGTATCATAATTCACCACAATTTTTGAAGATTTACCTTTTGC
>JBDHXR010000165.1:0-5048 GCA_039810825.1 Fluviicola sp. | reverse complement strand
ACACAGTACGTTTACATTCAAGTTTAGGATACAAATCTCCTTTGGAAAAAGAATTAGAATTAAGAAAAATTAAAAATCATGCGGCCTGATAAAAATAGTCACAAAATTTGTAGGTATTCCACTTGGGATTGTGTCTTTCGCCTTTTACACCTTCAATGTGACACAACTGTGCAATAAATTCAAATCGTTGATTGAAGAGTGGTTTAGGACAACCCGGGAAAGCACACTTGTTTCCTGACCTTGCCAAAAGTGTTTTGTAAACCTGACTGGGTATAGTTCTGTTAGCCATTCCAGTCGGGTCCTTTTAAGTGGTTAATTGCACTTTGTATGTAGTTGCGAAATTCATCGTCAGTCATTTTGTTGTGTCTGCCATCGTATGTTCTTGAATTCTTATTGTAGATTGAAGTCTTTTGAAATATTACAAATGAACCTCTAAAATGTCTCGTTACTACTCTTGCGGATGTAGGCAATTTTTCTCCTCTGTATTCTCCTTCGTCCCAATGAACTCTGGAAACATAGTTCCCAGGACTTAGCTCACAAAGTTCTTCGTCAGAATAGTCCTTTGTCTCATAAACTCCAGTTGGTTTAAGTTCTGCCGTTTCAAGGCGAAAATAGTTCCATTGATGCTCCGCTTTGAATGTATGAAAAATTAGTCGGCTTGGTTTAACGATGTCTATTAAACCACCAGTGTCAATTTCAATGCAACCGTCCTCAACAGAAATGTTTGCTCCTTCAACATCAAGTCCGCCACCTCTTGGGTAGAACATATGATTAGAATTTCTGACAGAGCCAATTGTCTTTAAAACTTTTACAATCTCATTCCTGTCAGTCCATACGCATTTTTCGGGTAGTCCTGTCGGGAATATTTTTTCCTGAATTTCAATCCAGTCTTTTTTATTTCTTTCTAAAAAGTCCATGTTGTTATTTGTTTGTTTTATGTCTGTCATTTGATTTTTGCAAGGTCTTCAAGCCTTGCCGGTAACGGTTTGCGGCTAAGCGTACGGCCCATTTTTTAAATTATTCATATTCCGAAGATAGAATGATTTGATTTAAATTTCCCTTTGTTCCGAAGTAATATCTTGGGTTGACGCTTAGGCGTTGTTATTTGCATGTTTCACAATAGAGCCGTTTTATTTCAGGATTTCTTTTTACTTGGAAATCTTGATTTATCCAATCGCACCATCTTTTTTGATTTGTTTCAATGGCTTTTTTAGTTACATCAATATAAATACCGTTATTATCCTTGTAATTAGTAAAATTCATCGTAGTTGCTAAAATGAATAATCCATCCTCATTTAATTCGTTCTTTTTAAATCGAGGGATTAGGTGTTCAAGAGTCAAATCATACATGCTCCAATAGTTGAAAAATAAGGTAAGATCAACGTCATCTTCCTTCTTTAAATTCAAATTTTTAAAATAATCAGCTATGTAATAAAATGACTTAGAAATATTATCACCGTCATTTACTTGACCATAATAATGTAGAAAAGTCAAGTTCAAATTCAAGGCTAGTTCCGGTTTTATTTCTTTTGAATTAAAGCGTTCTATTTTTTTCGGGTGAATTACATTAGATAACCGTTCTGCTGATACATCCCAATTATCCAACAAATAACTACCAACTAATGTATACAGGTGTAATAGATTAACCTTTGCATCATTATGTAATTGATCAGATCGATTAAACCAAGAATGTAAAAAATCGGAAACCATATATGGGTCAAAGAAAAAATCATAAGAAAGAAGCGCCGCATAATTTCCGACAGCTGTTTTATCCCTTTTAAAAAAGTCAATGATCTGTGCTTCAAACAATATGCTCGGATTATAATCTTTTGAAAGGTACATTTCATAAAGAGCTTTATTGGCTAAAGACCCATTTCCAGTTGCAACGGCAGTTCTTAAGTTAAATTCGGCTAAACTTTCGAAATTCTCAGACTCATTGTAAATACCGGAATAGTTTATTACAGCCTCAGATCTTCTTTGACTAAATAAAAGAGAATCCCAGGGGAGTTGAAGTTCTCTTTTTTCAATGATTGATTTAATGGAATCGTGGGTTAAATCTGACAAGTGACCTTCTCCAAAATAGTTAAATTGAAAATCCATCTCAGCCCAGTTTTCCTTAGCATCAATAGTTAATTGATCATTCGATATTTTTAAAACGGAAAGAATATGCTTTTTAATGTAATCCGCACGAGTATTATGTAAATAAGCATTATGTATAGAATCTCCTTCTACAGAACTAAAGGATTTTATCTTGACAGAGTGAATTTTTGCATTGAACTTTTCAAGGGTAGGTAAGCTAACAGCATTGGTAATGTTTGTTTTAAAATCATAATTAACTATTTGAGAATAAATGATTCCTTCATGAACTAATTCAACCGATGGTTCATCTTTAATGACAGGATCAAAAGGTCTTAATTCATAATCATCCCTGGGCACATGAGCCGGAAAAATATTTTTACATGCTTTTCCATTCTTAATTAAGATAAGTGACGGTGAAAATTCCTTATCCCTTAAATGTTCTGGTACATCAGCCACTTTCGTGATAACCCTATAATCACTTTCAGCTCTGTTGGCAGCTACCATTTCATTAGAATAATAAGGTTTAAGCATAATCCCATCATAAATCGGGGACATGTCTAATTGATTTGGTTTTCCACATTCAAGTTGATCCTTTGAAACAAGATCAATGGCCACACCATCATTTTGTCGAAAAAAGAGTTTATTGAAATAGCTAATATCATGATAGTACAGAACAACCTCATTGCCTTCAACTTTTATGTCATTTCCCATGTTCAATACGAGATTAGAGAATTGTTCGTACTCCTTCTCGCAATCTTCTGGAGCCTTAACGAGTCCGAATGCATTTTTGGAAAGCTGATTCTGTACTTCATATCCTTTTTTACCAAAAACATGAGTAGCAAATACGACTGACTTCTTCATATTTGCCTTAAAACCTAAGTCACCATAAACATATTCTGGATTGGTCATATTAGCGTAATGTCCTGGAGAGTTCTTCCAATTCGTAAACATCTCTTCTGCTAAAGTAGGTATGTCTTTCTTTTTTAGTGGAAAGGATTGAACAGTAGAAAAAAGAACATTCTCTCCAATGTATTCAAAATTTTTGCCGTCAAAAGCATGAACTCGTTTTTCAGGAGTTGAATATTTAGTAGGTTTTTCATCGTGTGTCAGAACATCATTATCTGCCATATATTCACTATGAAACTCAGCTGCCTTTTTTAAAGTGTCGTTGAAGATTAGAGGCTTTACCCCTTTGCTAATTCTCAAATTATTTATTCTAGTTGAAAGTTCCAGTCGCAATTTTTCAGTCTCGCTTTCGGTAAGTTGTGAGAAAGTAATTATCGGAATAAGTATAAAAATATATGGTAATAATTTCTGGGTCATATTGTTAATTGCAAATAACGTTTTGGCGCTTGGCGCAGTGGCGGATTTCGGAGCACAAAACTGTCAATACACCACAAATGTTGATTCGAGGTAGAATGTTCAATTAACCACGTCACCCGCCATTGAGCCAAACGCCTGTTGTGTGCAGTAGCTAATCTATTTTTTATCAATTTTAAAGAGCTAGTCAAGTGGTGGTAAATTTTTATCACACCTCTGTGCATTAGAATGTGCAAGAACCTTTCCTACAGATGTTATTTGGAAACTCGTGCCAATATTGTCCCACCATTCCTTCAAGACTTTCAAGTTTGGACGCTTGTCCCACTCTTCCATAAATTTTTGAATATTCACGCTTCTAATATTACCATCTTGCTTGTAAAGATCATATATTGAATTAATGGCGATTTTCTGATCATCAGATAAAGGCACCGGTATTGTAATAATATTACCACCGTGGTTTATTTGATGCTGTATATTTAAAGAACTTATCTGTTGTCTATTTGGAACACTTATCCTTAGAAAACCTTTATTAAATGAATGTTCAATTAACATATTTTGCGGCAATTGAGCGGCCTTAATTATTTCAATCGCTTTATTAAAATTCTCAGATTCTTTCTCAATTCCAACATCGATGTAACCCGCTAATCGTTCAGGATAATATTGCTGTATTTTCTTTAGATTGCCAAATGAACTCAACCGAGTGGCATCCAATATATCCAAATGGTCGAGCCAACCGTTTCCAACTGGAAGGCTACCATATAATAATTTTCCGAACAGTTCATTTAAAACATCTAATCCTTGATTAACATCTCCGCTCACTGGCCAAAATGTTGAAACTGCGTGAGACACAGTTAAACCTAATAAAGCATCATCAGAAATCTTATCAACTATCTCAACTGCTCGGCTAATTCCAGCTCTAATATTTCGATTTTCGCCTTTCTGAAATCTATGAATTAGTAATTCAGACAAAAGGTCATAATCTGCGGGTCTTTCTGTCGCAGCAGCCGTTTTTTGCGCTTCAACTAATAATAATTGGAAACTAGGGTCTGCAAATGCTTCTAACGCTCCATTTACTTTTTCCATTTTGGGCATTAGACTTTTTTCAAATTCACTAACTCTCGAGTTGGCCACTGTCCACGCATCTTGAGTGTAGTCTTTCCTTAATTGCAAATTCATTTCTTGGTAAATCTCTCTTGCTCTCTTCTCATCAATACCAATATGAACAGTCATTTGTTCGGCTTGCATTAACTGTGAATTTTCACTTCCTTTTTGAATTTTTTTATTATCAGTTATAGTTTGATTTCCTGCGGCTTGATAATTATGGGATTCTTTTCCTGACTTTTGGATAAATTTTAATTTAGATTTTATTTCATCACTGGTAAATATTTGGGCGATAAGTGCTCCAAATAATCCAATAGAAGTTACAGCTGGTTCCCAATCAGGAGCAGAGATCCACCATATGATAGCTCCAATTAGAGCAATGAAATTTATTATCGCGAGTACTGTTCTCATTTTTTTCTATTGCACACAACGTTTTGCAGCTACACGCAGGCAGGGATTTTACCGCTGAACTTCCTACGAAGAACTGAACTTCAAATTTAGCACTTTTCTGTCCAACGAAGCACTAAACCCCTGCTTGCGTGTAGGTG
>JBDHXR010000164.1:0-5173 GCA_039810825.1 Fluviicola sp. | reverse complement strand
CAAACAATCCAAGATATTTGGAACTCCCTTTGGCACATATGCCAACCATTAAGACGTACCAGAAATCAGATGTCAATTGGTTCGGTTTTGAAGCAAGAAAAATTAGTGCCAACATTGAAACAGAGATTTTTCTTATTCCGCTTTTTGGACACACATTGGGACATTGCGGTGTTGCCTTAAAAGTGAACGACAAATGGCTGTTCTATGTTGCAGACGCATATTATATGCGAGTAGAACTTACGGACGACACGCACCCTGTAAATGAATTGGCTAAAATAAGAGCAGACGACAATAATTTAAGAGTATTGACACTTGACAAAATTCGTAAGCTTGTGAATGACCACCCAGAAATTGAAATTTATGGATACCACGACATAGAAGAATTTAGACTTTATTCAAATTAAAAGGTATGCCTAAACAAGGTATTGCCAAAAGCGGGGCTGAACGGCTTCGATTGGACATTTGTGCAAGGTTCAACATTCGTTCTTCGTTTGAACTTTTGTGCTAAAAATCCCACCCATCGCCAATACGTAAACCGTTATAGCGTATATAAGTAAGTTAGCGGTCATTGTAGAACGAACAATTAAAATAAACAGACTGACAAAATGAAAATTGAAGAACACAATATAAACAACATTTTAATCGCTGAAATTCTATCGGAAGCAATAATCATCAATACAAGTCAAGATGGTTTAGACTTATTAGGAAATTTATATTATCAAGGTTTTGACAAGGTTGTAATTCATAAAGGTAACATAACACCTGATTTTTTTGACTTGAGAACTGGAATAGCAGGTGAAATACTTCAAAAATTTTCTAATTATCGAGTTCAATTGGCAATAGTTGGTGATTACTCAAAATATAATAGTAAAAGTTTAACGGACTTCATTTATGAAAGCAACAAAGGCAGGCATATTAACTTTGTTAATTCAATAGAGAAAGCTTTAAAAGTTCTTTCAAATGAATGAATATAAAAAATAACATAATATATGAACGGACGAAAATTTGCAGAAGAATGGATAAATTCTTGGAATACCCACAATCTGGAAGACATATTATCTCACTACTCAGATGACATTGAAATTACAACCCCAATGATTAAATTGGCTCTGGGTGTAGATAATGGTTCCTTAAAAGGAAAAGAACTTGTGGCTGATTATTGGCAAAAGGCACTAAATAAATTGCCTGACCTCTATTTTGAGTTATACGATGTGACAGTGGGTGTGAATTCAGTTGCACTATATTACAAATCAGTAATGAATAAAAAAGCAATTGAAGTAATGTTTTTTGACGAACACGGAAAAGTAAACAAAATGTTTGCACATTATACAGAATAGAAACAACGATCCGCTAACATATAAGGTTTAAACGCCACGTTGCGTAAGCGTAACTTAGCGAAGCGATCTCACTGACCAACGGGAAGTAGTTGCGGTTTAAACGATTGTTGACAAATGCGCAGCTAGCTTTTTCCCAAAAGCCATGGGGTTTGAAAGTTTTGATGTACTTTTTCAGAAATCAGTTGAGTAGTTTTCATTGAGTTTAGTAGTCTTTTTTCGCTTTATTTTGTCTGTTTCAAACTGAAACATAGGTATTTCTCTCTATTTTTTGTTACAAATCAAGCATTTTTCGAAAGTTTAGACAAAAGTATTCCTGTCCTCCATTAGAAGAATTTACAAAGTATTGTTTTTCATTTGATTACGTTTGTCGTTGAGGATGATAGGTGGTGCATTTGCCTCAAATTGCATCACGATGACCATTCGCCCTGTTCATCCAAAACACTTCAAGACTATCTTGATGAATACTTTTATCGATTCAATAGAAGAAATCACAGAACAAAGATTGTTGACAAACTACTGGCACGGTTTATCATGGTAAAATCATCAACGTACAAAGAAATCATTATGGATGCGACTTAACTTGGTATCCCAAAGAAATAATTTATGTTGTATGATTCTATTTACCTTTGGATGTTAATGATTTGTATTTGTAGATTCTTACTGAATTTGCTTTATTAAATTTAGCAATGTCTCCGCTTTTCTTTCTGTTTCTTCCCATTCTAAATTCGGAATTGAGTCAATTGTGAAGCCTCCGCCTACATATAAATACACATCTTCAGCTTGTAACTGAGCACAGCGTAAATTGACATATAAACGTGTATTCCCCTCCTCAAACCAACCAATGTAACCGGTATAAAGTTCTCGTTGATGAAGTTCTCGAATAGAAATTATCTCCATGGCTCTTTCTCTTGGTGTTCCACAAACTGCTGGTGTTGGGTGAAGTTCATTTACTATTTCCCAAGCATTTGGTTTGGTTAAGATGGCTTGAAAATCTGTTCGTAAATGGACAACCGGTCCGGCTATTTGTTCTTTCGGACCATCTATTTGTATTTCTTCACAGGCATTGTTTTCCAAAGTGTTTTGAATCGCATCTACAACAAACTGGTGTTCGTTTTGTTCTTTTTCGTTCCAATCCGATTCTTCATCCAATGCATGCGTTGATGCCAATGCGACGGTGTTACATAACATTCCTTTTTGATGCAACAACAACTCCGGAGTTGCACCTATCCATGTGCCAAATAGCGGTGAAGAAATGAAATAACAATATGCAGTTGGGTATTCATCCAGTAAAGCTTCAAACAACTCATACCCCTTTTCTCCTCTAAAAGGTTCTTGTTTCACACGTGAATATACTCCTTTTTCTACTGCAAATAAAGGGAATGCGTTTAGAAACGACTGCGCTTCAGATTGATAATCTTTGCGCGAAATAACGCTTGGTTTTTGTTGCTGAAAATGAAGTTTTGCTCTTTTGAAAGGTTTGAAATCTGGCTCAAAAATAAAAATTTTATCGTGCTGAAAGTTTGAAACTACAAAACCATTTGGTTTTTCATGATTCTTTAAACTGCGAAAAGTTCCACTGTGATAGTGAATTTCTTTTTCTCCAGGAAACCGGCAACAAAAGATGGCATTCATTTTCTGGCAACTATCATTACTGTTAGTCTGCCGGTACAAATTAATTTCGTGCTTGCTTCGTCGAAAATATCTACCTGCCAAACGTGCGTTTTGCTACCAGCATGCACTATTTTTCCGATAGCTTTTACTACACCATTTTTTAAACTGCCAATGTGGTTTGCATTGATCTCTAAACCAACCGGATATTCTTTTTCTAAATCAACCAATAACGTTGACCCCATGGAGCCAATGGATTCAATCAACGCAGCACTTGCCCCACCATGAAGTAGACCCATAGGTTGATGTGTTTTGTGATTTACCGGCATGGTGGCAACAACATAGTCTTCGCCAATTTCAGTGCATAGTATTCCTAAATGTCCAATCAATGTGTTGTCAGCAAATCGATTAATTTCTTCGATAGATACTTGTTTGAGCTTTCTTTTTGTTGACATGAAGATTTTTTTTATAAAATTAAGAAATTTATGAGATTGAAAAGCCTCTTGTTTGTTAAGTATAGTGCAACTTGATTTTAATCATAAAAAAGACTTTTTGAAGTATGTAAGTTTACAGAAAAAAATGCGAACAATTAAATTAATTTGGGACTTTGTGGGCGACAATACAGAAGGAACTGCCGACCATTACGCCATACATTTGAGAGAGTATTTGGAAAGTAAAAAATACGAAAACTACCCGGTAGGATTTGAGAAATTAACACCTGATCATGCCATTGCATTTATGATTATTCCTGAAGATAAAGTCATAGAATTGCGCGATGCTTTAAGACCACAGCGTGGAGCAATTGTTTCAAATTAAAAACAACAATTTTATTTTTCCTCTAAGGCCAAATCCAATACTTCTTTCATTTTCTTTACATAATGAAAGGTAAGTCCTTTGATGTAATCTGCTGTAATCTCTTCTACATCTTGGCGGTTGCGTTCACACAAAATAATTTCTTTGATGTTTGCACGTTTTGCAGCCAAAATCTTTTCTTTGATTCCACCAACAGGCAACACTTCGCCTCGTAAAGTAATCTCACCGGTCATTGCAAGGTTTCTCTTTACTTTTCTCCCTGTGAAAGAACTAGCCAATGAAGTAAGCATTGTGATTCCTGCACTGGGTCCATCTTTTGGCGTTGCGCCTTCTGGAACGTGTATATGCACATTTCTTTCATCGAAAACAGCCTGATCCAAATGAAGCCAATCGCTATGTGCTTTCAAAAATTCCAAAGCGATCACAGCCGATTCTTTCATTACATCTCCTAAATTCCCGGTTAACGTTAATTTCCCTTTTCCTTTGGTTAAAGAAGACTCAATGAAAAGAATATCTCCACCAACGCTTGTCCACGCCAAGCCGGTTACTACTCCGGGCACGTCATTGTTGTCGTATTTTGTTTTTTCCCTTCCTGGACCCAAAATAGTTTGCAGTTGTTCTCCTGTAATTTTAGGTTCAAACTCCTCTTCCAAAGCAATTTGTTTTGCTCTGTTTCGAACAAGTTTTGCCAAGCGTTTGTCCATGCTTCTAACACCAGATTCATTGGTGTAATTTTCAACGATTTTTTCAAGCGTAGATTTGTCAATTTGCAAATCCTTTTTTTGAATGCCATGTGCTTCCAGTTGTTTTGGAAGTAAGTGTTTCTTAGCTATTTCAACTTTTTCTTCCAAGGTGTAGCCATTTACTTCAATGATTTCCATACGGTCTAAAAGCGGCCCCTGAATGGTAGAAAGATTGTTTGCTGTGGCTATAAACATCACCTTAGAAAGGTCAAATTCTGTTTCCACATAATTGTCGTAAAATGCTGAGTTTTGTTCAGGGTCTAGTACTTCAAGTAGGGCAGAAGAGGGATCGCCATGGTTGCTCGTTCCTAATTTATCAATTTCATCAAGTACAAAAACAGGGTTTGCAGAGCCAGCTTTTTTAATTTGTTGCATTACTCGGCCGGGCATAGCACCTATGTATGTTTTCCTGTGTCCACGTATCTCTGCTTCATCGTGCACACCACCCAATGACATACGAATATATTTTCTACCCAAGGCTTCGGCAATAGATTTTCCAAGGGAGGTTTTACCAACTCCCGGAGGGCCGTAGAAGCATAAAATTGGAGATTTCATGTCGCCCTTCAATTTCAAAACAGTTAAATATTCCAATATTCGTTCTTTTACCTTGTCAAGTCCAAAATGGTCTTTGTTTAGTATCTTTTAAGCATGTTTTAGATCCAAATTGTCTTT
>JBDHXR010000163.1:0-5268 GCA_039810825.1 Fluviicola sp. | reverse complement strand
TTTGGCGTTGCCATAACTAAACAAGTCTTTTCCATAATAACCACTGAGGTAGATTTTATCTTTGGGTCCAAGCTGGTAATTTAGCTTTCCATTGAAATCATAAAAGAAATAACTTGACCCATAAAAATTACTAGATTTCTTTATAAATGCTTTCATGAACAAGTCAATGTATGTGCGCCGAGCCGAAAAAATAAAAGACCCTTTGTTTTTTACAATTGGTCCCTCAACAGTTAGACGAGAAGAAATCAAACCCAAACCTCCTTTCACATGAAATTTTTTATTGTTCCCCTCATTCATGTTTACTTCCAAAACAGATGAAAGTCTTCCTCCATAGTTTGCTGGCATACTTCCTTTGATGAGGTTTACGTTTTTTACTGCATCTGCATTGAATACAGAAAAGAATCCAAAAAGGTGAGAAGCATTGTAAACCAAAGCATTGTCTAACAATACTAAATTTTGGTCAGGGCTTCCTCCACGCACATAAAAACCTTGTCCGCCCTCACTTGCAGAAGATACGCCGGGTAGCAATTGTATAGCTTTTATCAAATCAACTTCTCCCAAAAATGCTGGGATTTTTTTTATGGTTTCAATATCAAGTTCTACTTGTCCAATTTTTGTTGAATTTGTATTTTCAGCTCGTTTGGCACTTATTTCTACTTCTTCCAGTTGAATGCTTTCTCTTTTATTTACTTGAAGTGTAGTGTCTGCAGTTAAATTGATGCGTATGGTATCATTAGGAAAAGTACTTGCTCGCACAATTATAGCATAGTTTGATTTGGGTAACGTAATGGAATAAAACCCGAATTCATTTGTTAGAACACCCGTTTTCAGTTCTTGAATATAAATTTGAGCTCCAATTATTGGCTCACCAGATTGTTCTTCTTTTACATATCCGCTTATACTTGCTTTTTCTTGACCAAAACAACTGTTCCATACAAGAGAGAAAAAGAATAGATAGATGAACTGTTTCATAGTTAATTGCGGAGTAAAATTAATCGATTCCAATGAAAAACAATAGTTTAATCTATGCTTTTTGTTAAATTTGAGGCAAAATTAACGAAACAATATTCCATGAAAATTTCCTCTTCTTGGCTGCATGAATTTATACCGGTTCAAAAAACACCGCAAGAACTTGAACAATTATTGACAGACACTGGTTTAGAGGTGGAAGGCTTTGAGGAGTTTGAAAGCATAAAAGGCGGATTAAAAGGGGTTGTAGTAGCAGAAGTGGTTTCGTGCGAAAAACACCCCAATGCCGATCGATTAAAAGTTACAACTGTAAACAATGGCTCAGAGGTGTTGCAAGTGGTTTGTGGAGCTCCAAATGTGGCAGTTGGACAAAAGGTAGCTTTGGCTCAAATTGGTGCAACGCTCTATCCTTCTTCTGGTGAACCCATGAAAATGAAGCTTTCTAAAATTAGAGATGTTGAATCTCATGGTATGTTGTGTGCCGAAGATGAATTAGGTTTAAGTGGTGGACATGATGGTATTTTAGTACTGCCCAATGATATTAAGGTGGGAACACCTCTTGCTGAATATTTGAATACTGAAAGTGATGTGCAAATTGAAATAGGATTAACTCCTAATCGTGCAGATGCCTTGGGACATATTGGCATAGCTAGAGATGTAATTGCCTACACAAATTGCCACGAAGGAACGCATGCTAAACTTGAGTTAAAGCCGGTAAAAGAGCTGAATATTACTGCTTCTAATCTTGTTAATATTCAGGTTGAAAACACTGAGAAATGTCCACGGTATGTAGGAATAACGTTGACCAATGTGCATGTGCAACAATCTCCTTCTTGGTTGCAAAATAGGTTGAAAGCAGTAGGAGTGAACCCGATAAACAATATTGTTGATGTCACAAATTATGTGATGCGCGAATTGGGAACTCCACTCCATGCTTTTGATGCAGATTTTGTAGGTAAAGACATTATTGTGCGCACAGCTAGAGCAGGAGAAAAAATAACTACTTTGGATGATGTTGAAAGGACTTTGGATACTGAAGATTTAGTAATTGCCAACAGCAAAGAAGCGATGTGCATTGCAGGTGTATTTGGTGGAAAAAAATCGGGCATACATTCAGATACAAAAAATATTTTCTTGGAAGCTGCGTTTTTTCAACCTGTTTCAGTAAGAAAAACTGCAAAAAGACACAGTTTATCTACTGATGCTAGTTTTCGTTTTGAACGAGGAGTTGATATCGATTTGATTCCTTATGCCTTGAAACGAGCTGCACAATTAATTCAGAAAATTGCTGGGGGAGAAGTAGGTATGGAGCCAATGGATATTTATCCGGTAATACAAAAAAAACGCTCTGTTTCACTGAGATTCAATAGATTGAATGCTATACTTGGTCATACAATACCCTCTGATATTGTAGTTTCAATTCTTACCTCGCTCGATTTTGAAATCAGTGCACAAACTGATGAGAAGTTGGAATTGTTGGTACCCAATTACCGCATTGATGTTGATCGAGAAATTGATGTAATCGAAGAGGTGTTACGCATTTATGGGTTTAATTTAATTCCACTGCCAGAGAAACTGAATACATCACTGGTTGTTTCAGAGAAGCCAGATATGGAAAGATTAATGGTGTCGCTTGCAGATTTTCTTTCCGGGATGGGATTCATAGAAACACTGAACAATTCTTTGACTTCACCTAGTTATTCTGAAAAATTAGCAGAAAGTCAATACCCACTTTCGAAGGCAGTTCATCTATTAAATCCTTTGAGTCAAGATTTAGCAGTAATGAGGCAATCTCTTGTTTTCCAAGCATTAGAGGTAATTGCATATAACCAAAATAGACAAGCTTCGAATGTAAAACTTTTTGAATTTGGAAAATCCTATCAGCATGTGGAAGGGAAATACCTCGAAAACAATCAATTAGTACTGGCTGGAACAGGAAAAAAATCTGAAGAAAATTGGTCAAATTCAGCACAAGATTTTTCTTTCTTTACATTAAAAGGAGTTGTTCAAAATGTGTTTAGCAAATTGGGCTTAGATGGGTTTTTAATGGAAGAAGAGCTTGACGACCAGCAGATTTTTGAAGATGGATTGAAACTTCGAATACTTAAAGATGTAGTTGGAGAAATAGGATGGATATCACCAAAAATATTGAAACACTTTGGAATTAAACAAGCTGTTTTTGTGGCTGATATTGATTGGAGTGCAGTAGTTCGTGATCTAAAATTGACTAAAACACAATATAAAGAATTGCCAAAAACATTTGAGGTGAGAAGAGACTTTTCGTTGTTATTGGACAATTCTGTTAAGTTTTCTGAAATTGCTGCCATCGCAAAGAAGACAAACAAAAATTTGTTGCAAAAAGTTGGCTTGTTTGACGTGTATGAAGGGAAAAATCTACCGGAAGGGAAAAAATCGTATGCGGTGTCATTTGTTTTTCAAGATGCTGAAAATACACTGAAAGATTCCCAAATTGACCAAATAATGGCTCAAATCAGATCTGCATTAGAATCTCAATTGCATGCCGAGTTGCGTTAATTCTTGATTTCAAGTAAACTGCTCTCATTATTAAGATATTATTGCTTACTTTTGGTCAACTGAAACCAATAATGAAACAATTACTTCTACTTTTAGTATTTTCTTTTGTTGTCGAATGCAATTTTGCTCAGACTCAACGGAAAGTTGCTGTTTTGGATATGTCACTCTACAACCCAACTGCAGGTGCTTCGCGTAACTTATCTGCTATTCGAACAATGCGAATGATTGGAGCTCCTTATGATGTAACAACTTCGTTAGAAGATGCATTAAATTACCCAATAATATTAACAGGTTCTCGCATTGAGCAAAGTTCATTCAGTTCAACTCAGCAAGTTTTATTAAAAAATTATGTGAACAATGGCGGAGTATTGATTACCTCATGTTTGAGAGATACAACATTGTATGCTATGTGTGGAATTTCTACAATGAATACCTTTGATAAGTTCTTCAAAATAACTTTTGACACGCTAGCTGCACCATTATTTAATTGGATTGATGACAGCATGGAAGTAACTATTTCTTTAGGCAATCCGAGCAATACAAGCTCTTTTTATACGCAGTATTACGGACTAAGTACTGCTTTGCCATTGGCTAAATACGATGATGGAAAAAATGCCATAGTAAAAAACAATTACGGCAATGGTACTACTTACTTGTTTGGTCCAGATTTCAGAGACATCATTTACCGTAATCAAATAGATTTTGATGCAAGTGCGCAGCGTGCCTATTCCAATGGGTTTGAACCTACAACAGACGTTATTTTTATGTTGATTCGAAACATCATTCGGAAACATTTGCCTAATACTGTTTTTAAACATACAATTCCTGGAACAAGTGTATCAACACTCATGATAACACATGATGTAGATAGCAGAACGGCAATGGATACGATGCAACCCTTTTCGGATTATGAACGAATAAATGGCATCAATGCTATGTATAATATTACAACTCATTATTTCCATGATACTTGGATGACAAACTTCTATATCGGTTCTTGGTCAAAAGTGCATACGTTGATTCAAGATGGGCACACTATTTCTTCGCATTCAGTTGGGCATTTTCCTGATTTTGATAATGAAACTCTTTTCCCTTTTGGTACAATAGGAAATACACCAGGGAATTATGCTCCTTATTATTCAGGAGGTGTAACAACAGGTGGAACAGTACTTGGCGAGCTTGAGGTATCCAAATTTTTATTGGAAAATGATCACAGTGTGCCTATTAAATCATTTCGTGCTGGACACTTAGCATATAATGATAAACTTATTTTGGGATTAGATTCTTTGGGATATGAATTTAATTCTACGTTTTCTGCAAATAATGTGCTCACGTCTTATCCCTATTACGGTGTATTAGAACGCACATACAATGGTATTGAATCTTCGGTACTTGAAATACCAATGACCATTTCAGATGTTTTTAATGATATAAGCGAGAATAATTACTTGAGTAAAGTTGATATATGGACAGATGTAACATATAGATATGCAAAAAACCACTCGCCGATTACCTTATTGATTCATCCCAATCGAAATTATAAATTATTAGCTGAAATTGAATACTTGAATCGACTGCCAGCTTCAACATCCATAACAAACATGGAAGAATATGGACGGTTTTGGAGAAAAAGAGACTCTCTTAATTTTTACACTGAAATCAATGGAAGTGCGTTGAGCGTACATTTTAACAATGAAGAGTTACGCTTTGACCAATCATTTGTTGTTGATTTTGTAGGATTGGATACCCTTTATTTTTATGACA
>JBDHXR010000162.1:0-5342 GCA_039810825.1 Fluviicola sp. | reverse complement strand
AACTGCTAAAATGCTCGGCGAAATCAATGAAAAAACGTATCAAAGCGCATCTCTGGTTGAACTGCTACACACTGCAACCCTTGTTCATGATGATGTAGTTGACGATGCAAATGAACGTCGTGGTTTTTTCTCTGTAAATGCTTTGTGGAAAAATAAAATCGCTGTTTTAGTGGGCGACTACTTGCTTTCACGAGTACTCTTACACTCCATCGAAAACAACAACGTGCGCGCACTTCAAATTGTAGCCAGAGCTGTAAGAGAGATGAGTGAAGGGGAATTGCTACAAATAGAAAAAGCACGAAAACTAGACATAACAGAAGAAGTGTATTTTGAAGTTATTCGTCAAAAAACAGCTAGTTTAATAGCTACTGTATGTGAGGCTGCTGCTGCTTCCGTTGATAGAGAAGATATGGCAGATAGAATGCGAGAATTTGGCGAGTATGTTGGTTTAGCTTTTCAAATAAAAGACGATATTTTTGATTATGGAACTCCTGGAAACATAGGCAAACCAACAGGAAATGATATTCGAGAACGTAAAATGACACTTCCATTAATTTATACACTCCAAAATTGTGATCGAGCCATTCGGTCTGAATTGATGAATATCATAAAAAATCACAACGAAGAAAAAAAACAAGTGAACAGAGCCATTCAATTGGTAATCGAAAATGGAGGAATAGAGTATGCACATGTGAAAATGACAGAATTGACCAATAAAGCATTGGATTTACTTGTTGATATTCCTGATTCGCCAGCAAAAAATGCCTTAATCGGTTTGGTTAACTACACCATTACTCGTGAAAAGTAATTCAACGTTTTACTGATCAACCTCGTTTAGTACATCAACATTTTTTTTATCTTTGAAAAACAGAATTTTACAATGAACCACATCGTTAAACACATCTATTTTTGCTTTTTTTTAGTGCTTTTTTCTTGTTCAAATGCCAATGAGCAATCAAAAAAGAAAGAAAAAGAAGTGCTGGTTGAAATTTCTAACGGAATATTTACTGAATATTACCCGGGTCGAAAAGCTATTAAATTCAAAGGTCCGCAAAATGAAAACGGCAAACGAGATGGCCGTTGGTTTTTTTACGACGAAGATGGACAAGAAATGTCGATGACTGAGTACGTAAATGGAAAAAAACATGGGTTTACATTTGTTCGTTTTCCAAGTGGAAATATGAGATACACAGGGGAATACACCAATGATACAGAAACAGGACTGTGGAAGTTTTACGATGAAAATGGGAAAGTAACACTCGAAAAAAATTACGATATAGAACAATAACATGTCACGTATCCCGGCACATATTATCGATGAAATAATCCAAACTTCCCGAATTGAGGAAGTAATAGGAGAATTTGTCAATTTAAAACGTGCTGGTGCAAACTTAAAAGGCCTTAGTCCTTTTGTTGATGAAAAAACACCTTCTTTCATGGTGTCTCCGGCAAAGCAAATTTTCAAATGCTTTTCAACAAGTAAAGGAGGAAATGTCATTAGCTTTTTGATGGAAAAAGAGCTGCTTTCATATCCTGAAGCTTTGAAGTGGCTTGCTAACAAATACAACATTCAGATTCCTGACGATGAACCACAAACTGCTGAAGAACTTGCGGCTATCACTGAACGAGACAGTTTGTTCATCATTAACGAGTTTGCTCAAGAACATTTTGTTCAAAACCTTCACCACACTACCGAAGGGCAAAACATTGCGCTCTCCTACTTCGAAGAGCGAGGCTTCAGAAAAGACATCATAGAAAAATTTAAACTTGGTTATTGCATTAATTCAAGCGATGATTTTACTAAAAATGCACTTAAAAAAGGCTACAAACAAGCGTATTTAGAAAGTGTTGGACTAACAAAAGTGAAAGACGATAAAGCATTTGACTTTTTTAGAGGGCGCGTCATGTTTCCTATCCATTCAATAACTGGTAGAGTGCTTGGGTTTGGTGGAAGAACCTTACAGACAGATAAAAAAATTGCAAAATACTACAACTCTCCCGAAAGTATTATCTACAACAAAAGTGAAATACTTTACGGGCTTTATTTTGCAAAAAGCGACATCATAAAGTATGACAATTGTTTTTTGTGTGAAGGATACACAGATGTAATTTCAATGTATCAGGCCGGAGTGCAAAACGTTGTTTCTTCTTCAGGCACCTCCTTAACAAAGGAACAAATTCGCCTCATCAAGCGATACACCCAAAATGTAACAATATTGTATGATGGTGATTCTGCCGGTATTAAAGCTTCTTTTAGAGGAATTGATTTGATTTTAGAAGAAGGGTTGAACGTTAAAGTGTTGCTTTTTCCAGATGGTGATGACCCAGATTCATACTCAAAGAAAGTGAGTTCAACTGAATTAATGGACTTTATTAATGCAAACACACAAGACTTTCTGAGTTTCAAAACAAGCTTACTTTTGGCTGAAGGAGATAATGATCCTTTAAAAAAAGCTCAGATTATTCGCGATATTGTACATTCAATTTCATTAATCCCTGATAGCATTACTCGGTCTGTTTTCACAAGTGAAGTTTCTAAACTGTTTTTGGTAGATGAATCAATCATTATCAGCGAACTAAACAAACTTAGAAAAAACAATCTGACAAAGCAGCATGACGAACCAAGAATCAGTGAGATACCTGAATTATCAGCTGTACTAGCAACAACTACAACACCGCAAAACACCAGTGCTTACATCTCTAAGCCAGCATACTCGAAAGAAGAACATGAAATCATAAGGGTGCTTATGAAATATGGTTCTTATGCCGTTGCCACTGAAAACATGGATGAACACTCCGGAATTGAGCAAGTGGATGTAAGTGTTTCCGAGTTAATTACACATGAATTAATTAAAGACAATATTTCTTTCAAATACCCTGTGTTTCAGAAAATATATCAAGCTATTTTAGATGGCTTGACTTCAAAAAAAATATTTCAAGCCAGTTATTGGTTAAAATCTCACGATCAAGAAATTGTGAAAATTGCTTGTGAATTTGAAACAGATAATTATGAACTCAGTCACAAATGGTTAACCAAATACAATGTTGACACAAAAACTGAAGTTGATAAATTAAGAACCTTGGTAATGAATGCCGTGTACAATTTAAAGAAACAGTTAATTTTAGAGCAAATAAAATCTGTTCAAACCAGTTTAAATGAAAAAGGGAATGAATTATCAGCAGAAGAACAACGAGATATTTTATCCGAACTTATTGTGCTGGAAAGAATAAAAATGGCCTTGTCACAAAAATTAAATCAAACAATTAGTTAATTCACATGAAAGAAACACTTTTTGAATTAGGACCATATAAAGTTTGTATTTGGAACATAATTGTTACATTTTTTGCCTTTTTTATTGGATATATACTGCGAAAAATTATTTATCGCTCACTAAAAGATTACTTAACGAATGTAAATATCCAGATAGAAGGGAAAAGAAGAACTTGGTTGAAATTGTTTAGCCAAAGTGTATTTGCCTTAGCTGTTTATTTTTCAGTAATGAGTTTTAACATCAACAATAAAGACGTTACACTGAAACAGTTTCTAGATTTTAATTTCATTGATACGAATAAATTGAAACTTAGCTTTGGCAACATTATCTTGGTACTAATAATCATCTTTTTTGCCCGCGTATCCATCAATATTTCAAAATTGATTATTCAGCGCAGATATAAGCGGAAGCAAGAACGAATAGCCGGAAGTGAATACATCGTAATTCAAGTGAGTAAATACATCATAAACGTATTTGCATTCTTTTTTATTCTTGCAGCATTAGATGTTGATACCACGTTATTTTTAGGAGGGTCTGCTGCTTTGTTGGTTGGATTGGGATTAGGTTTGCAAGATGTATTCAAAGACATGTTTTCAGGGTTGGTTTTACTCTTTGAACGAAGCATCCAAAAAGGCGATGTAATAGAAATTAATGACGGTAAATCTTCTGAAGCAATTGTTGCTAAAGTATTAGATATCAAGGTAAGAACTACTCAAATTGAAACCAGAGATGGAAACGTGTTGATTGTGCCCAATGCAAAATTGACACAGGAATATATTGAAAATTGGAGTCATGGCACTACGCTATCCCGTTTTAGAATACCGATAACTGTTTCCTTTGGCTCAGACACTGCATTGGTGAAAGAGTTATTAACTCAAGCAGTTATGTCTCATCCGTCGGTGAATCATACAAAAGAGATTCAAGTGCGATTAAATAACTTTAGTGATCGAGGCTTAGAGATGGAAGTTACTTTTTGGGCTGATCAAAGTTGGGATATGAACGTGTATAAATCCGAAATACGATTTGAAATTGACCGCTTATTCAGAGAAAATGGCATTACGATTCCATATCCAAAGAGAGATGTTAGAATGAACTGATTATTGATTTACTAACATGTGAAATTTCTCTTTTGCATCAGAATACATGTAAGGATAGAAGAATGACAACAATAAAATTGTATATCTTCTGATTAATTTTTCTTCAGTAGAATCATCATAAACCATTGCAGAACTTACCCAATTGTCACTAAATATTTTAATCAATTCTATGAGATTACAATATTCGTTTTCGTACTCCTTTTCTCTAATAATGTTTCTTGTTATCATTTCATCAATTAATCCAAAATACATAGAAGCCCTAACCTCTGCCACCGAAATTAATATAGCTTTTAATCTAGGAAATAATTTACAGATACTATGAAAGTCAACAAACAAAAATCTAAATTCATAAACAATCGAAAATCCTTTGATTGTTGATTCAAAAAACATTTCTATTGAAAAAGGCTTTCTTAATATTTGACCATTTAATTTAATTGCTTTTTCAAATAACATTTCGTGCAGACCCAAAACAATATCTTCTTGAGTTGGAAAATGATACAACAAATTGCTGTGACTTATCCTCAATTCTTTAGACAACCCTCTGATTGACACCTTATTAAACCCTTTTTCATTATATAAATCCAAGGCTTTAATTAATATTTTTTCTTTTATTTTATCCATTTAGACCAGTTGTTCTAAAATATTAGTACATTTGGTCTAAAAATAATCAATTTTATGAAACGAAAACATATCACCCAAATTAATGAGCGTAAATGGTTTCCACAAAGCATAAGAACATGTATACATGAATTTATGACATGGTTTGTAGGCGTAGTTAAAGCCGCAAAACCATTTATGCCGGTTATTGAAGAAGCATTACCTAATGTAAAAAAAATTATTATTATCGATAAAGAAAGCGGTGCAGGATTTGAAACAATAGATGGATATATAGATCAGAAATATGATCGTGTTCATATAGATTCTAAAAATTTTAATGCTTCAGAAAATGGATTATACTTGAGTGTAAATTCAT
>JBDHXR010000161.1:0-5438 GCA_039810825.1 Fluviicola sp. | reverse complement strand
TTTTTTTGTCTATTTAACCTGAGTTAGAATATATAATTTCTTTACATTTTTTCTTGCATTACCACTGCAATACCACGTGCGTGATCTTTCATTTTCGTTGCATTCTCTCCTTCAAAAAATTCTGAAACAGTAGTATCAAACAACTCAAGCCATCTTTTAAAATGGACTTTTTTTGTTTCGTACTTCTTATGTATTTTACGATGCGTATCCAACGGATTTCCTTTGTAATCTCCTGTATGCAGCAATACATTTTCCCAAAAGCTGCACATCTGAACAATGTGTGCATCCCAATCTAGCTTAATTACTTCTGTGAAAAACAACCCGATTTTCTTGTCAGTCTTTACCCGATCATAAAAGGTAATAACCACTTTTTCGATATCTGATTTTGATTGTAAATCTTTCTTCATCATTTGATTTTGCAGTTGAAAAGAAAGCAAAAGTAAAAAAAATAACACAAGAAAATCATGATTTTAATCACAGAAAAATAACTCACATTTAATTTTCAACTAATTTTTATGTTAAAATATTTTGACTAGAAAGAAATATATCATATTATTGCATAAAAAGTAACTAATTGAAACTGAATGCTATGAAACTGCTTTCTACACACCTGCTATTTTGTTTGTGTTTTCTTTTATCTGAAATTGGCTTTTCTCAAAACACAGATAAGCAACAACAAACTCTTAATTTAACTCCTGTATTTCGTATAGAAATTGGCGAATTAACTCAGTTCAGACTACTTACAAACGATGGGTATACGCTAGAAAGAATAGAGACAATGAAAGATTCAAACCCGAATCGTTTGTTGTATCTAGATTATTACTACTCAAAATCTTTTCAAATAAAACCCGGACAAAACTATACAACAGAACAATACTTGCTTATTGACATGGCAAAGTACTTTGATCTTAGAGACGAAACTCAAAGCAAAGAAATTTACGATGCGCCAAGTAAATTGACACTAATACTTGACTCTAAAACAAAAGTTTTGGAAATGAGGGATCAACTCACATATCCAAACGGAAAACCTGCTACTATCCAAAAATATCAAACTTACTAGATATGAAATCTCTACTCTATATTCTCGTTATTGTCTCATCTTTGTCATTTACAAAACTGCATGGACAAACCTATCTGCACGCTACAGTAGGACAACAAAACACATACAGCGGTGGTTGCCCTGTTGCTACTTGTTCCGGTAACTATTACGACGATGGCGGAGCTGGATCAAACTACTCAAACAATGTCAACAACATTTATCAAATTTTTTGTCCAAATAGTGCGGGAACATGCTTGCGTTTAACGTTTAATGCATTTGATCTAGAATCATATAGCGCATTTTGGGGATGGGGTGAATACTTAACAATAGGAAATGGTCCTGCACAAAATAGCACTTTATTTACAACCGCTCCAGCCAATGGTTCTGGAATTATTACAGGGACACCAACAGTACCATTTTCATATACCGCTAACAATTCTTCAGGTTGCTTAACGGTTCGTTTTCGATCAGATGGTAGCACAAGAAGGCCAGGTTGGTCTGCATCAATTTCATGTGTGCCTTGTGCGGTAAGACAAGCAGATGGAAATTCGGATTGCACAGCTCCTACACAAATTTGTAGCAATGGTAGTTTTGCCGGAAGTTCTCCCGGCCCTGGCTCAAATGCTGCTGATGGATGCACAGGTTGTGTAACCGGAGAAACATATTCAAATTGGTACATTTTCAGTCCACAAACCAGTGGTTCGTTAAGTTTAGCAATTTCTCCCAATGTTGGTACGGATGATTTAGACTTTGCATTATACGGACCGGGAGCTAGCTGTGGATCACTTGGTTCTCCAATTCGATGCTCGTATGCTGCTGGAACGGGAGCGACAGGAATGGGAAATGGAGCCGTTGACAACTCTGAAGATGTGAATGGAAATAGCTGGGTTGCACCTGTAAATGTAGTTGCAGGACAAATATATTTCTTAATGATCAACAACTGGACGGCTGGTGGTGCTGGCTATAACGTTAGTTTTGCGGGATCAACTGCTTCATTAGACTGTACTCCTCTTAGTGTAGAACTTACAAGTTTTAGTGGTGTAAGTTATGAAACATACAACACGCTTTCTTGGAAAGCAGAAGCCTCTGGAAATGTGGATTATTACACCTTAGAAAGAAGTACTGACGCAGAAAATTGGGACTTTGTAAGTGAACAATCCAATTCTAAACTTACAGATTTTAAAGTTTCATACTCTGTTAACGACGAACAGTTTATTCCTGGAGAAGTCAACTATTACCGTCTTTCTCGTACAAACTTCAATAAAGAAACAACACATATTCGTACTATTTCTTTACTCAACAAAAACGAGCCTGTTCGTATTTTGAAAATCGTAAATATGCTCGGTCAAGAAGTGGATCCTAATTACGAAGGGATGCGAATCATCATGTACAGCAATGGCACTTCATTGAAAAAGGTTGGGAAGTAATTATTCCTTCCTCTATTTATTGGCTGTTTCAACATGAAACAGCCTTTTTTATGTATAACAATCATTGAAATAACTGATTTAAATCATTCGTTGCTTCGTAAAGAAAGCCTACATTTGTCTTGTAAAGATTAAACACTCTTGGTTTAGCGATGGGTCGATTAATGAAAATAGTAAGCTTAGTAATTGTTGCAACATTGTTGTTTCATAGTTCGAAGAATACTGTTTACCTTAGCATAAAGGTGATTTCCCCTAAAGCATTTACCACTCTTTTTTGTGAAAATGCAGAAATAGAAAAAGAGAAAAAATTAGAAACGCACTGTGATGGAAATTGTAAACTGATGAAAATGACCAAGGAACAACAAGATGAAAAGTCATCTACACCTTTGGTTGATTTCTCGAAAGAATTTAATTTTTATCATGAGCAACCGTTATCTATCCAATCTTTCGTTTCTATCATGTTCGAACCTCAAAACTCCCATTTTTTCAAGTGGGAAAACTTATATCTTTTTCATTTTTTTTATCTTAATTTAAGACCCCCTATTGATGAATTGACCTAATCTCTATCATTTCAAGTAATAAATTAATTTTAAAAAAAAGTATCATGAAATCAATATATTTTATGTTCACACTTATGTGTTCTACAGCTTTAGTTTCTTGTAAAAAAGATAAAGTTACACCTGAAGATCCTACAAAACCAGCATCAATTCTTGATGACAAGATAAAAATTCAAACACTTTCAAAGTCTACACACACAATAGATATTTATGCAGACAATAATAAATTTGAAACAGGTTATAACAAAGTCTATTTTCAAATAAAGAGAGCAAATGGGGAGTTTGTATCTGGTGCAACACCAACATGGAACCCGGTAATGCACATGACATCCATGTCTCACGCTTGTCCATACTCATCTCTTGGCAATCCTAACTCAAGTGCTATTTATGAAGGATTTATTGTGTTCACAATGGCAACAAATGGTTCAGAATATTGGTCCTTAGGCATTACATACACAGACTATGGCACACAATATACAGCATCAGGAACAGTTGTAGTTGAAAACTCTGCTAAAGTACGTGTTACAACCTTTACAGGCACAGATACAAAAAAATACGTCGTTGCAATGGTTGAGCCTACAAAACCAATAACTGGTGTAAACGATATCAAAGCAGTCGTATATCAAATGGAAAACATGATGACTTTTACACGAGTAGATGATTATTCAATCAAAATTGATCCTCGAATGCCAAGTATGGGAAATCATACTTCTCCAAACAATGTAAACCTTACTCAAAATGCTTCCGATAAATATTACTATGGAAAACTAACGTTAACAATGTCAGGTTATTGGAAGATTAACCTTCAATTGTTAAACGACCTTGGCACCGTGTTGAAAGGTGATGAAATCTCTGGAAGCACAACAGAAAGTAGTATTTACTTTGAATTAGAATATTAATAGTAAAAAGGCAGCCCTGCTGTTTCACAAATTAGCAGGGCTCATTTTGATTATGAAGTCATTCATTTTCATTGTTTGCTGTAATCTAATGTATTTCTCTGTTTATAGTCAACAAACAGAAACTACAACAGCAGACAGTATTCCAGAAAAAAATATTGAAGAAGTAATCGTAATTGGTAAAACCAACACTTCTAATAAACAGACAAAAGCACTCTCTTCTCTGGATTCATATTTAGAGTCGAACCCGTTAATAAACATGGTAAGACGAGGTGCGTACGCTTGGGAAGCGCTATTAAACGGAATGGCAACAGAGCGCTCTGTAATTACCATTGATGGAATGCGCATTTTTGGCGCTTGTACAGATAAAATGGACCCAATTACATCGTATGTAGAAACAACAAATTTAGATCGAGCAACCATTCAAAGTGGTCAGTCAGGTTCAAAACACGGCGCTACAATTGCTGGTAGCATTAATTTAGAAAGAAGTCACTCTTCATTTGACTCGAACGGTTTCAAAGGAACAGTTTTTACAGGGTTTGAATCCAATAACATCCAAAAAATTGCTGGTGGAAAAATTCAATATGCAGGAAGAAAATTCTATTTTGATTCTGACTATACGCTTCGAGATGCATTAAACTACAAAGCAGGAAGGCATCAAGAAATTTTATACTCTCAATTCAGAAAGCAGAATATGTCAGCAAATCTAGGTATTTTGCTTAATTCCAAAAACAGCATTCAACTCTCTACAATTTATGACCGCGCAACCAATGTTGGCTACCCTGCTTTACCGATGGATGTATCGTTGGCAGAAGCAGTAATTTCTTCTATCACGCACGAATATCACAATCCAGAAAAAAACCTTAGCCATTGGGAAACTAAGTTGTACTACAATCAAATTAAGCACATCATGGATGATTCAAAACGTCCAATTGTACCAATTAGAATGGATATGCCCGGATGGACAAAAACGGCTGGATTTTACACAATTGCTCATATTCATGCTAAAAAGCATCACATTCAAACTGGAGCAAACGGATATGTCAACTACGCCATGGCGAACATGACGATGTATCCAAATAATCCCAATGAAAAGCCAATGTACATGATAACGTGGCCGGGTGTTGCAACTGTTTCAACAAACATACATTTAGAAGATGAAATTTCCTGGACAAAGAATTGGAGTACAAAGATTTCTGCTGGAACTGGAATCAGCCATTCCATTATCACAGATTCCCTTGGTATTGAAAGCTTATCAATTTTTTACCCCAAATTAAGCCCAACTAAAACCCGATTTGTTAGCAATGGTGGTATTAAAGCAGGATATGAAAAAAATAGAAAAAGTATCTACCTTGGAATAGCTTATTCAGAAAGAGTTCCTACAGTTTCTGAAGCATATGGGTATTATCTTTTTAACAGCTACGATCGATACGATTATTTAGGAAACCCAAATTTACTCAATGAAAAAGCTGTTGAATTTGCCCAACGATGGTTCGATATAGGCGCCAGCGATGTGGAACAT
>JBDHXR010000160.1:0-5467 GCA_039810825.1 Fluviicola sp. | reverse complement strand
TCAAAAATCTGTTTCAGGAAATGGACAGCCGAAGCGAAACAGGCAGCGAAGAACTGCTTTCGGTTTCGCATTACACAGGCGTAACGCTGAAACGTGAAAGTTTAGAAAACGAAGACGACCATTTAACCAATGCCGAAAGTTTGGTTGGTTATAAATTGGTTGCAAAAAACGATTTGGTTATCAATATTATGTTGGCGTGGAATGGCAGTTTAGGCATTTCTCCTTACAATGGCATTACAAGCCCTGCTTATTGTGTTTACCGAATTAAAGAAGACAACAACCCTGAATATTTTGGATATTTATTTACCACCAATTTATTTAAAGCCGAGTTTCGCAGACACAGCACAGGCATTATTGACAGCCGTTTGCGTTTATACTCCGATAAGTTTTTCAGCATTTTTACCGTTGTGCCGCCCAAAGACGAGCAAGACGAAATTGTGCAATACATCAAAGCACAAGAAGAAAAGATAAACCTGTTTATTCAGAAGAAGCAACGGTTTATTACGTTGTTGAAGGAGCAGCGGCAGAGTGTAATTGAGAACCAAATGAAATTCAAGTCAAGTTGGACAAAAAGTAGAATTAAAAATATTTCTAAAATGTTTGGAAGAATTGGTTTTAGAAGATATACAACATCTGATTTAGTTGATGAAGGGGAAGGAGCAATTACTATCAGTCCATCTAATATGAAACATCATAAGCAAATGGATTTTTCTGAATGCTCATATTTGTCATGGGATAAATATGAAGAATCACCTGAAATAAAAATATTTGTTGGTGATATTATCATGGTGAAAACTGGAGCTACTTATGGCAAAGTTTCATTGATTGAATCATTACCTGAAAAAGCAACCATCAATCCTCAAATTATGGTTTTTAAGGAAGTCAATATTGATGCTGAATATTTCTTTTACTACTTGCAAACTGGTTTTATTAAAGAGCAAATGGAGAGAAATGTAATTGGTGGAACGATTCCAACTATTTCACAAACGAAGATTGGAAGTTTTAGAATTAACCATCCATCAATTGAAGAACAAAAACAAATTGTATCACACATAAAAACCGAAACCGCCACTATAGACACTGCCATAGCCAAAGCCGAACGGGAAATTGAACTTATTCGTGAATACAAAGAGGCAATGATTAGTGAGGCGGTTATGGGGAAAAGAAAATAAATTAATTGATATGGGAATATCTACTTTATTAAGCAACATTGGTTCACAAATTTGGGCAATTACCGAAGTAATGCCTGCAGTTGCAGCCTACCGTTTGGAAAAGAAAAAGGTTGAGAATGCAGCTGCGGCCGCAATGAGAAAAGCACTAAATAGAACAAGAATCTTTTTACGTGACCCCGATTTTTCTGATACTGAAAAGCTAACAGAAATTTCTGACTTATGGAATGATGCATCTGAAAAAATGGGAGTATTAGACTCCCGTTTAGGAGATATACTTGGAACAAAATCAAGATTCTGGAGTGACCATGAACTTTTTATTGCATTAGGAAAAGATAAAGAAGTTATAAAACTCACTGACGTTGTTTCTGAAATCGACAGGCTGTATTTAAAAATGTAGAAGATGAAATTTAATAATGCTCAATTAATAAATTTTAAGGAAAGAATCAAGTTTTCTGATGAAGATAAAAAATACTATCAACCTCAAATTGATAACTTGATAAGTTCTATTCAATCAAAGATTGATGAACATACAGACACTTCTGTAAAGAAAGTTTTACAAGCTGGTTCGTGGCGTAAAGGGACTATCATCAAGCCAATGGATGATAAGCCAATCGATATTGATTTGGTTTTCTTTCTTGATATTGATTTCTCAAATTTTTCAACTTTTCAAGAAATAAACAGTCTGATGATTCCTATTCTAAAAAAAATCTATCCTCAGAAAAACGATGAAGATTTCTGGAATAATCCCAAAACTGCTGGTTTGGAATTTATTGCATCGGGTTTGAATGTTGATATAGTTCCAGTAAGAGAAACCAATGTAGCTGATTATGTTCAGCAGCCTGATGCCCATAATAATAAATACTTTACATCACCTAAAAAGCAACTTCAATTCATTTCAGATAGAAAAGCAGCAAATACAAACTTCACAACCATAGTGAGAATATTAAAGAAGTGGAAAAACTATCATGATATTGGTTTGTCATCGTTTGCAATCGAGTTAATTGTTTCTTATTTGGATATTAATTTTGGTGTTGTAAATTCAATTGAAGAATCGATTCTCAGATTTTTCAAATTAGTTTCTAAAAAACAATTTCCAATAATAACCTTTAATGCACCATATGGTGCTTATAAACCCGATAAAAGCTATGTTTATATTGCAGACCCGACTTATAATGAAAACAATGTTACCAAGTATTTGACTGAGGGCGAATGGAAAACAATTAGAACCAAAGCAAGTAATGCTTTAGACACATTGTGTTTGGCAGATGAAGAAGAGTATTTGACACCTACTATTGAGCTATGGAAAGAGATTTTTGGTAACAGTTTCAATATTGAACCAGTAACTACTTAAATATGACACCAGCAGAAACTAATAAACTGTACAAAAACATAGCCGCTGATTTTAAAATTATTACCAGGAAGACAGGGTTATGGACTATTGAGTACTGCGAAGAAATTCTTCACGATATCAAAGTAATGATGCAGAATGATTACTTAGAAAAGATTTCATTGATACTAGATAAGCCGATACACAATCCTATAAGAGTTAAGCAATTTTTAATTGGCACAACTCAAAGAACCCGAAATGACAGACCAGGAAATAACGACTGGGAAGAAGGCGATGGCGACAGGTTGCATGTTGTATTGAGTTACACTCAATTATGGAAATCTAAATCAGCAGAGGAACAGTATGCTTTTACTAGAACCAATTTAAAAATTCCTTGGCAACCTGTAAACTACGATACAAACTTCCCAACACTTCAAAATAGCATAACAAAATATTACAGTACTGGAAATAATGGTGTTGACAGAAAAGACTTTTATTAACATGGATGAAAAACAGAAACTTTGTGATGAAATCTGGAATCTGCATAGAAAGGCAGACCAAACAAGGAGTATGCATAATGCTATTAAGGAAAGCTATTCACTATGGAATAAACTGATTCTAGCATATGTAACAATTGGTTCCGCTATTGATGCTATGCTGATTTTTGCAGCCATTCAGAATGAATATCAATTTTATATTGGACTAACAACTGCATCAATTTTCATTATAAGTCTTATTCCTACAACTTTTTCATTTGAAAGTAGAATTTTAGAAAGAAGTTTAGCTGCGAACCAATGGGGTGAGTGGATAAGAAATGCCAGTAACTTCTGCAATGCAGAAATAACCAATTTGACATTAAAAGAGGCTTCCGAAAGACAAAAAGAACTTGTGGATGATTACAAAAAAATCATGTCAGATACACCGTCTATTCCAGATAGACTTTTTAATAAGTTAAAGCAACGACATTTGCAAAAAATTGAAATTTCCAAAGCGCTTGATAAGACACCATTTGCAAGTATTCGAGAAATAAAAAAGCAATTGAGAAATAAAAAATGAAAACAGACACAACTGAAAAAGGATTAGAAGCCCATATAACGCAGCATTTGTGTTTGGTGAATGCTTTTGAAGAAAGACATTTCAGCAATTACAACCGTGTGGATTGCGTGGATGAAGATTTGCTTTTCAATTTTCTGCAAGCCACACAGGAAAAGGAGGTATTGAAATTACAAACCATTCACGGAGGCAATTTTAGAAGTAAGGTTTTGTATCGCTTAAACAATCAAATCAAAACCTTTGGCATCATTGAAGTTTTACGCAAGGGCATTACAGACAATAACATCAAACTCAAACTGTTTTTTGATAAACCCGTTTCCAACCTTAACGAAAAAGATTTAGCACTTTACAACCAAAATATTTTTTCAGTAACAAGGCAAGTGCATTACAGTGCACAAAATGAAAATTCGCTGGATTTAGTAGTTTTCATCAATGGTTTGCCCATCATCACTTTTGAACTGAAAAACGAACTGACTAAGCAAACAGTAAAAGATGCTATCAAACAATACAAAACCAACCGTGACCCAAGAGAAGAATTGTTTCGCTTAGGTCGTTGCATGGTTCACTTTGCGGTGGACAGCGAACAAATTTGGATGGCAACGCACTTAAAAGGAGAAAACACCTACTTCCTACCCTTCAACAAAGGTTACAACAACGGAGCAGGAAATCCACCCAATCCGAACGGAATTAAAACTGATTATCTTTGGAAAGATATTTTAACTAAAAACCGTTTAACGACAATCATTCAGAACTACGTTCAATTATTTGAAGAAGAAACGGAAAAGATTTTGTCTGATGGAAAAGTAAAAAAAGTGAAAGTAAAGAAATTAATTTTCCCTCGCTATCATCAAATTGATGCTGTTGATAAACTCCTGAGCAATGCTAAAGAAAACGGGGCAGGAAAACGCTACTTAATACAACATTCGGCAGGTTCAGGAAAATCAAATTCCATTTCTTGGTTGGCTCATCAATTGGTTGGCCTGTTTGACAAGAACAATGAAAACACCGTTTTTGATACGGTAATTGTAGTAACCGACCGTAAAGTATTGGATGCTCAAATACGCAACAACATCAAGCAGTTTGAGCAAGTAAAAGGAGTTGTTGAAGCCATTACCGAAGGCAGTAAACAATTGAAAACGGCTTTGGAAGAAGGCAAAAAAATCATCATCACTACCATTCAGAAATTCCCATACATCGTTAATGAAATTGGAGAATTACCTGGAAATAAGTTTGCCATCATCATAGACGAAGCACATAGCAGCCAAAGTGGAAACACAGCAGGAAAACTGAATGAAACTTTAGCCAAAGACTTTGAAAAAGTGCTAGTTGATGATGATGAATTTGTGTTTGTGGACAAAGACCAATATGACGAACTGACTTCAGAAGATTTGGTGGTGGACATTGTAAAAGGCAGAAAAATGCTGACTAATGCCAGTTACTTTGCTTTTACAGCTACTCCCAAGAACAAAACGCTTGAACTGTTCGGAGAGAAATACACCGAAAGCGGAAAAGAAAAATTCAGAGCATTTCATCTATACTCAATGAAACAAGCCATTGAGGAAAATTTTATTTTAGATGTGTTGCAAAATTACACAACTTACCAAAGCTATTATGCTTTGCTAAAGAAAATTGAAGATGACCCTGCATACGATAAAAACAAAGCACAGAAAAAACTAAAAATATTTGTAGAAAGCCATTCACACGCTATTGCCAAAAAAACTGCTTTAATGGTTGACCACTTTATGGATAATGTAATCCGTAAAGCGAAAATCAACGGTTTGGCAAAAGCAATGATAGTTACAAGCAGTCGCAGAAATGCCGTGAAATACAAAAAGGCGTTTGACAAATATTTAGCCGACACAGGAAACCTATATAAAGCAATCGTAGCATTTTCGGGAGAAATTGACGGACAAAC
>JBDHXR010000159.1:0-5501 GCA_039810825.1 Fluviicola sp. | reverse complement strand
TGGTGAATATCAAAAAATATATTCAAAATTTTATGAAAACACTTGTTTTGCTAGCGTTTTAAAATCATAGATAAAACGGACAAACTTGTCGATAAACATTAAAATTTTTACTGTGAATATCTTTTATTTGTTGTTGATAAATCCGCTAAGCGTTCATAATAAGCAGGTTTAGTTTTTTAGTGTTGATAACCAGAAACAATTGTGAATTTCTTTACTTGCTCAAGGAATTTATTTTGACAAATTTTGTAAACCTCATCCGGTAAAAAATCAATTTTTTTGATTGTTATTACAAACTCGATGGGTTAACTAGCTTGATAGCAGATAGAATATTAATAATAATGAGTTGAATACAACATTCTTCTCTCAACAGATATTGTGACTTTGAGTGTCACTAACAAAAAAAGTAATGGAAAAAATGGAACCAATTTTACAGGAAAACAAAAACAGATTTGTGTTGTTTCCAATTCAACACGAAGACATTTGGTCGTTTTACAAACGGGCAGAGGCTAGTTTCTGGACGGCAGAAGAAATGGACTTGGCACCCGATTTAATTGATTGGGAAACAAAATTAAACGACGACGAACGACATTTCATCAAACATGTGCTTGCATTCTTTGCTGCATCTGATGGAATAGTAAATGAGAATTTAGCAGAACATTTTTTAGCGGAGGTGCAATATACAGAAGCTAAATTTTTCTACGGTTTTCAAGTTGCCATTGAAAACATTCATTCAGAAACATATTCATTGTTGATTGATACATACATCAAAGACAGCAAAGAGAAAGATTATTTGTTCAATGCCTTAGAAACGATTCCGTGTGTTAAGAAAAAAGCTGACTGGGCATTGCGTTGGATTGACAACGGTACTTTTGCTGAGCGATTAGTGGCTTTTGCAGCTGTAGAAGGTATTTTCTTCTCGGGTTCTTTCTGTTCTATTTTCTGGTTGAAAAAAAGAGGGTTAATGCCCGGACTATCTTTCTCAAACGAATTAATTTCTCGTGATGAGGGCTTGCATTGCGACTTTGCTTGCTTGCTATACACCAAACATTTAGTGAATCAACTTTCAAAAGAGCAGGTAAAAGAAATCATCATGGATGCTGTTGAAATTGAAAAAGAATTTGTAACAGATGCACTGCCTGTGAAGTTAATAGGTATGAATGCAGAATTGATGCAACAATACATTGAGTTTGTAGCTGATCGTTTGTTGGTAGAATTGGGGAACGAAAAAGTGTACAACGTAAGTAACCCATTTGATTTTATGGATATGATTTCCATTCAAGGTAAAACCAACTTCTTTGAAAAACGTGTAGCTGAGTACCAAAAAGCTGGCGTAATGGCAAACAAAGAAGACCAAACATTTAGCTTAAACGAAGATTTTTAATAATTAATCCCAACTAAAAAAACTATGCATGTAATTAAAAGAGACGGAAGAAAGGAAGCCGTTAAATTCGACAAAATCACTGCCAGAATCATCAAGATGTGCTATGGCCTTGATCCATTGGTGTCGCCAGAGGCTGTTGCAATGAAGGTGATTGAAGGAATTTATGACGGAGTAACAACTTCTGTGTTAGACAACTTAGCGGCTGAAGTGGCTGCAGCAAAAACCATTGATCACCCAGATTACGCGTTATTGGCATCAAGAATTGCAGTTTCAAACTTACACAAAGAAACAAAGAAGTCATTTTCTGAAGTAATGGAAGATTTGTATAAATACATTGATCCAATTACTGGACAGCGTGCTGCCTTGATTGCTGATGATGTGTATGAAGTGATTCAAAAACACAAAGAAGTGCTTGATTCGAGCATTATTTATGACCGTGATTTTAGATATGATTTTTTCGGATTTAAAACGCTTTCAAGAAGTTACCTGTTGAAAATCAACGGAAAAATAGCTGAACGACCTCAACAAATGTTAATGCGTGTAGCAGTTGGGATACACAAAAACAATATCGTTGAGGCTGTAAAGACATATAATTTAATGTCTGAAGGATGGTTTACACATGCTACACCAACCCTATTTAATTCTGGAACTCCAAAGCCACAAATGTCTTCTTGTTTTCTGTTAACCATGAAAGAAGATAGCATTGACGGGATTTATGAAACATTGAAATCTTGTGCGAAAATTTCACAATCTGCAGGAGGAATTGGTTTAGCTATTCATGATATTCGTGCAACGGGTTCATACATCAAAGGCACCAACGGTACTTCCAATGGAATTGTACCCATGCTGCGTGTTTTTAATGATACTGCTCGTTATGTAGATCAAGGTGGAGGGAAACGCAAAGGGTCTTTTGCAATATATATTGAGCCATGGCATGCAGATGTGTTCGATTTTTTAGATTTGAAAAAGAATTTTGGAAAGGAAGAGCAACGTGCACGCGACTTATTCTATGCGCTTTGGATTCCGGATTTGTTTATGAAGCGTGTGGAGGAAAACGGAGAGTGGACCTTGATGTGTCCGCATGAATGTCCGGGTCTTTCAGAAACTTACGGTGCAGAATTCGAAGAATTATACATGCAATATGAGGCAGCCGGAAAAGGTAGAAAAACAATTAAAGCTCAAGATTTGTGGTTTAAAATTTTAGAATCACAAATAGAGACGGGTACACCATATATGTTGTATAAAGATGCGGCGAATTCTAAATCAAATCAGCAAAACTTGGGGGTTATCAAATCTTCGAATTTGTGTACAGAGATAATGGAATACACTGCTCCAGATGAAATAGCAGTTTGCAATTTAGCATCTTTAGCACTACCAAAATTTGTTACCGAAGCAGGAACTTTTGATCACGATAAATTGTTTGAGGTTACCTACCAAGCTACTGTGAATCTAAACCGTATCATTGATGAAAATTATTACCCGGTAGAAGAAGCACGCAATTCAAACATGAGACATAGACCAATAGGTTTAGGTGTACAAGGGTTAGCAGATGCGTTTATCATGATGCGTTTTCCTTTTGAGTCTGAAGAAGCAAAAGCTTTGAACCGTGAAATATTTGAAACAATCTATTTTGCTTCAATGACCGCTTCAAAAGATTTAGCAATTGCTGAAGGAGCTTATGAAACATATGCCGGGTCTCCCGTTTCAAAAGGAATTTTTCAATTTGATATGTGGGGTGTTACACCAACAGACCGATGGGAATGGGATATATTGAAACAAGAAGTGAAAAAACACGGGGTGAGAAACTCCTTGTTATTGGCACCGATGCCAACCGCTTCAACAGCTCAAATTTTAGGAAACAATGAGTGTTTTGAGCCCTACACATCAAACATTTATACACGTCGTGTACTATCCGGAGAATTCATTATTGTGAACAAGCACTTATTGAAAGACTTGGTAAAAGAAGGATTGTGGAACAATGAAATGCGCCAAAAATTAATGGCTTCAAATGGTTCTGTGCAAAACATCAACGAGATTCCACAATACATCAAAGACTTATACAAAACAGCTTGGGAAATTTCTCAGAAAGCAGTTATTGAAATGGCAGCAGACCGCGGGGCATACATTTGTCAATCTCAATCTTTAAACATCTACTTGGAAAATGCAAATTTTGGGAAATTAACTTCCATGCATTTCTATGGCTGGAAAAAAGGATTGAAAACAGGAATGTATTACTTACGTACCAAAGCAGCAACCGATGCAATCAAATTTACAGTAGATAAAAATTTGACACAAAATACTACTGAAAAATCGTTAGAAGAGCAACAAGCTGCAATTGCATGTTCGCTTGATAATCCGGACAGCTGTGAAATGTGTTCAGGATAGAACTTGATAGCATGAGATATAAAAAACAAAGGCTGTTGAACGATTCAACAGCCTTTGTTTTTTTCAAGGGTTTTGTGAGTGTGAGTAGATGAATTAACGCTTGAAACCCTTTAAAACACTGACTTGAACGCAATATTGCGTTTTTTCATAACAAAAGTTTTTTTAATAAAACATAATTTTGTGATAAACTAAATAGAATCAATTTATATAACCAACGTAATATGATTTGAAAACGTTAGTTTTAAACAGTAACTATTCTTCTATACATTTCAACAAATGTTAAATATTTTAATATATGGAAGTGGGAAAAAATATCAAGCAATTACGAGAGTTAAAAAATTTAACACAATCTTACGTAGCAAATCAATTAAATATGAGTGTTGGTGGATATAGTAAAATAGAGCGTGATGAAACCGAAATTTCAGTTAAAAAACTAGAACAAATTGCCGCGGTATTACAAACAGATATTCGTTCTATACTGGAGCTTGATACTGATAAAGTTTTTAATATTCAACTAAAACAAGCAGATAAAGGTGTTCAATCAGGATACGTAGGATCTCAAAAAAATTTTGACTCTGAAATATTTGAAAGATATATACACCAACTAAAAGAAGAAAATGAATTTTTACGAGAATTAATAAAAAGAAAAGAATAATTTGAATGAAAAAGTTGTTTGTTGTCATTTGTCATTTGTTTATTTACAACATCTTTTCACAAACAATTTTGTACCAAGATGTATGCAATTGTGGAATTAGTGGTGCTGGAGGAACTTATGGTCCAACTTCAGGGGTTATTCATTTTAACTTAAATATTTTAAACACTTCAACAATAAGCAAAGCTTTTTTGCTTGCTGGCTCAGATGGTAGCCCTAATGATATAGTTTTAAATTTAAACGGTATTGATTATACTTTTACAAATCAAGATATTGCTACAACAGGTTTCTTGACTCGTTTTGATTTAATCAATCCAAAATCCAGTATCTATGCAAAGGAAATCACATCATCTATTAATTCTAGTATCCAAGACTATTATTTAACAATACCAAATCAAAACTATTTAACAAAAAACATTTTTACAACTTATTATTTATGTGTTATCTACGAAGATAATAGTCTTGCTAAATCTGCCTTAAGTTTCATATTAAATCAAAAAGACGTTTCTTCATTAATGTCATATTCTATAAACAATATACCTCCTATCTCAAATAGTTTTGATGTTGGATTGTCATTAGTTGGATGGTATTTTTGTAACAATATTAGTGATGGGTCATATGTTAATATAAACACTAACAACATTGGGCTTATTGGCGGTAACGACTCTAATAGTCTTAATTATCTATGTACAGGAACTCAGGGGCATTTTTATTACCAAAACAATCAATTATTTGGTTTGGGTGATGATACAGCTGACGCATTAATGAGTGGTAGTGATGCTTTAGCAAATATACAAAATTATGTATCAAATAACGTTACAAGTTTTAATATCTCTTTAAATTATCAATCTCCGCTAAATGAAGAAGGCTCTAGATCAAACCCTATTTTAGGGTTCTTTTTATCCTACGCAACTCCCTGTGATACTTTTACTACTTCTTTGCTTACAGAAGACACTACGGTGTGCATGGGCAATACCGTGCAGTTGGGTGCAAGTGGTGGCAATACAACACTCAGCAAACCAGCTTATGAGTGGTTGCCACAAAAAGATTTAAGTTGCTATGATTGCCCAAACCCAGTGTTTT
>JBDHXR010000158.1:0-5511 GCA_039810825.1 Fluviicola sp. | reverse complement strand
CAGTGTAACCATGCTCCTTGTGAGTCAGTCTGCCCGGTTGCGGCTACTACACATTCCAACGAAGGATTGAACCAAATGGCTTACAACCGTTGTATCGGTACTAGATATTGTGCAAACAACTGTCCATACAAAGTAAGACGCTTCAACTGGTTTAACTATCCTTCTTATAAGAAGTTTACTGAAATCAACCCAGCACAAGATGATTTGAGCAGAATGGTGTTGAATCCAGATGTTACAGTGCGTACACGTGGTGTAATGGAAAAATGTTCGTTCTGTGTGCAACGTATTCAATCAACGAAGTTGGATGCTAAAGTTGAAAACAGAACAGTAACTGACGGAGAATTACACACTGCATGTCAAGATGCTTGTCCTTCAAACGCAATTGTATTCGGAGACTGGAATGATGTAAATTCTGAAGTTCGTAAAATATCAGAAAGCAAACGCTCTTACCAAGCATTGGAAGAAATAGGAGTGAAGCCAAATGTTTGGTATCAAGTGAAAGTAAGAAACAATGAGAATGCTGAATTGGATAAAGTTGTTGCTCTTGCTAGTCATGCTGAATCTCACGGAGGTCATTCTGAAGAAAAACATAAAGGACATTAATAATAAGTTTAATCATTAATTGCTAAAATAAAATCTAATGCATAAAGAAGCCGCAATTCGTGAACCCCTCATCATAGGTCACAAAACGTACCATGAAATTACAGAGGATGTATGTAAATCGATTGAAGACAAAGCGCCACGCATGTGGTATGTACTTTTCGGTATAGCTTTGATAATCGGATTATACGGTGTAGGTTGTATTATCTACTTACTAGGTACTGGTATTGGTACTTGGGGTCTTAACAAAACAATTGGTTGGGCATGGGATATCACCAATTTCGTATGGTGGGTTGGTATCGGGCATGCCGGTACATTGATTTCTGCCGTGTTGCTATTGTTCCGCCAAAAATGGAGAATGGCAATCAACCGCTCTGCAGAGGCAATGACTATCTTTGCCGTTTTCATGGCTGGTTTGTTTCCATTGATTCACATGGGACGTTTATGGGTTGGATATTGGACGTTGCCATTGCCAAATCACTTTGGTTCATTGTGGGTAAACTTTAATTCACCATTGCTTTGGGACGTATTTGCGATATCAACTTATTTATCTGTTTCTTTGGTATTCTGGTACATTGGATTGATTCCTGACTTCGCTACAATTCGTGATAGAGTGAAAAAACCATTGGCAAAGAAGATGTATTCAATCTTGTCTTTTGGTTGGTCTGGAAGAGCAAAACATTGGAATCGTTTTGAATTGGTTTCTTTGGTTTTGGCTGGTTTGGCTACACCACTTGTATTCTCTGTTCACTCTATTGTATCTTTTGACTTTGCCACATCGGTAATTCCTGGATGGCATACCACTATTTTCCCTCCTTACTTTGTTGCTGGAGCAGTATTCTCAGGGTTTGCGATGGTACAGACCTTGATGTTGGTTATGCGTAAAGCGTTTAAATTGGAAGCATATATTCATACAAAACACGTAGAATACATGAATATAGTAATCATGGTTACAGGTTCAATTGTAGGTACAGCTTACATCACTGAGTTATTTATTTCATGGTATTCAGGAGTTGAATATGAAGCTTACGCATTCTTTAATAGAGCAACTGGTCCGTATTGGTGGGCGTATGCTTCTATGATGACATGTAACGTTGTTTCTCCTCAGTTAATGTGGTTCAGAAAACTGAGAAGAAGTTTGTTATTTACATTTGTTATTTCAATTGTTGTGAACATCGGTATGTGGTTTGAGCGATATGTAATTATTGTAACTTCTATCCATCGTGATTATTTACCTTCTGGTTGGTCTATGCACTACCCAAGCCACATTGATATTGGTGTGTATGTTGGTACGATTGGATTATTCTTTGTGTTCTTCTTATTGTTCACTCGTTTCTTTCCTGTTTTGGCATTGAATGAATTGAAAACAATTTTGAAGTCTTCTGGCGAGTCGTTCAAAAACGATACAGCACCGGTTCACCCTTATTTTGCAAAAAATGGTCAAGGTCACGGGCACAATGACCACGATAATACTAACAATCATTAATAGAGAATCATGGCAGAAAAAGTAATATATGCAATGTATGACGACGACGATGTACTAAAAGATGGTGCAAGAAAGTTGGTTGCTAAAGGAGTAAAAGTAGCAGATGTATTCTCCCCGTTTCCGATTCACGGGATAGATCCTATTATTGGGATTAGAAATACGCGCCTTGGTATTATGGCATTTTTGTATGGTTTGATTGGTTTAACGCTAGCAACTATTGGAATGCGTTATTTCATGATTACAGATTGGCCTATGAATATTGGTGGTAAGCCGAATGAATCATACCTAGACAATGTTCTTGCATTTATACCAATTTCATTCGAGTTTACGGTATTATGTGCAGCACACGGGATGGCAATTACTTATTTGTTGTTAAATAGAACACTTCCTGGAATGCCTGCAACCAATCCGGATCCTAGAACAACGGATGATAAATTTGTAATGGAACTTCGTATTTCTGATAATTCAAAATTTTCTGAAAACGAATTGTTAGCAATGTTAAACGAAACAGGAGTAATAGAAGTTGATCAAAAGGATATTTAATCCGTTGATGAATTTTTTACAATGTTAAATGAATAGACAGATGAAAATTAATTTTAAAGCATTCGCACAGTTTTCCTTTATAGCACTACTGGCTACAGCTTGTTCTTCTGACCCAAATAGCCCAGGTTTAGAATACATGCCAGACATGTATCGTTCTCCTGCTATTGAACCGTATGTGGATTATGGTGAAGTAAGAGGTTTAATCAATCAAGATTTCGTTGTTCGTATGTCGGCAATGGAGCCTCCTCATCATACAATTCCTTATTTTGGTACTGATTCAACTACAGTTAGTATGATGTTGCCTTATCATCGTATGGCTGGTAGATTGTTTGGAACTACTCATGGGTTGTTTCAATTTGATTTATCAACAAATGAAGATCCTGATTTTGAGTACAAATTGGCTGCTGCAGACCTTAATCCGGTTAAATTAACTACACCTGAAGAAAACGATAAAATGTTTGCTAAAGGAAAGTTGCTTTATACGATTAATTGTGCACATTGCCACGGTGAGAAAGGTGATGGAGAAGGACCAATGGTAAAATCTGGAGCCTATTCTGGTGCTGCGGTACTAACAGGGCTTCAAATTGCAGATGGACAAATGTTTTATTCGATTTATTACGGTAAAGGAATGATGGGTGCTCATAATTCATTGCTAAATAAGCGTGAGATATGGACCTTGGTGCATTACATCAAAAAATTACAAGATTCTAAATATGGTTCTCCAAACGCGGGTCCAGCTTCAGATTCTTTGGCTGTAGTAACTGATTCAGTAGCAAAACAATAATTTCTAAGATAGTAAATTTTATAAAAAATGGAATTTAAAGTAACTTCTAAAACAAAATCCCTTACAATGATCCTAATGTTATTAGGTGTTATTGGAATCTGCTTAGGTGTATGGGTTGAATTTAGTATTCATGGTGGAGAACAGTTTACGACAAGATTTCTTGGAAACATGCTTGTTGATAGCTTCTTTTTCTTTTCTATTGGTCTTGGTGCACTCTATTTCCTTGCTTTGCAGTATGCAACTGAAACAGGGTGGTATGCATCTATTAAACGAGTTATCGAAGGTTTAACTGGGTTTATGCCCTATGGTATTGCAATGATGTTAATCACATTGCTTACACTTTCTTTGTTTAAAGGTGGTGGTGTTTATGTTTGGATGGATCCAGCACATGTTGAGCACGATGCTATATTAACAAAGAAAGCATCTTATTTAAATTTACCTTTCTTCTGGATTCGTACTGTTGCTTATATGGCTGTTTATTACCTTTTCTGGAAAGGTTTTAAAAACAGATCATTGGAAGAAGATACAATTGGAGGTTCAGAGATTCACTTTAAAAACTACCGTAAAGGAGCAACTTTCTTAGTTTTCTTTGCTGTTTTCTCTTCAACTTCTGCTTGGGACTGGATTATGTCTGTTGATGCACATTGGTTCTCAACTTTGTTCGGATGGTACGTATTTGCTGGTATGTGGTGTTCTACTATGATTGTGTTGGTATTATTGATTCTTCATTTGAAAAAGCATGGTTATTTACACAGAGTGAATGAAAATCACATCCACGATGTAGCTAAGTGGGCTTTTGCAATTTCATTTTTATGGTCTTATATGTGGTTCTCTCAATTTATGTTATACTGGTATGCAAACATTCCAGAAGAGGTAACGTATTATGTGGCACGTATCCAAGATTTTAAAATTTTATATTTCGGAATGTTCTTTATTAATTTTGCATTCCCAATGTTGTTGTTAATGTCTCGTGATGCAAAAAGACATACAGGAATCTTAACGTTTGTTGGATTTGTGGTTTTGGCTGGTCACTGGGTTGATGTATATTTGATGGTAATGGTTGGCGCAATGGGAGCACATGCTTATATTGGAGCACTTGAAATTGGTATGGCTTTGTTGTTTACTGGAGCATTCATCCGTATTATTATGACGAACTTATCTAAGGCGCCATTAATGCCTGTAAATCACCCATTCCTTGATGAAAGTATTCATCATGAATTTTAAATAATAATTTGTAATTATTTTACGAAATGACTAAACTAATAATACTCGGGGTTATCGTTTTAGGAGCGATTATGATAGCCCAATTGATGAAAGTGTATGAATTGATTTCTAAAGTCAGAAATCGAAGAGAAGAGCATATTCCAGATAGAGACAACAGATTGAACGCAACGTTTTTGTTGCTGTTCATGATTGCATTCTTTATCTCTATCCTTTATTTATTTGCTGAATATGGATATACTGGTAGAGGTGATTCTGCTTCAGTTCATGGTGTGGATACAGATTGGTTGATGAATTTTAAATTCTTAATCATAACAATTGTTTTCTTCATCACTAACTTTTTGTTGTTTTTCTTCTGTTTCAAATATGTTAGAAAGCCAGGAGTGAAAGCTTTTTACTTTCCTCACAAAGCGCTTTTTGAATATATTTGGACTGCAGTACCTGCATTCACTTTGTCTATCTTTGTGATTATGGGTATTAAGCTATGGCATGAGCAAACTGGTCCAGCTAGTGCAGAAGCTATCCGTGTAGAATTGTTTGCAAAGCAATTTGACTGGACTGTTCGCCTATCAGGAGATGACAACATGTTGGGTAATTTTGATTACAAACTTACAAATGACAATAACCCTTTAGCTCTTGTAACTACTAAGACGATTAAAAACGCGATTGACAGCATGGAAAATGGGGCTTCTGGTGTAAAAGCTTTAACTGCAAAATTGTCTAATCCTAAAGTTGTATATTCTCAAGAAGATGAAGATTTATTGAGAAGCGATTTGAATACAAAAGAACACTTGTTGCGTTTAGTGTATCAAATGCAAGCAAAACACAATAAGGAGTTAGATGCAAAGGCTTATGATGATATCGTTTTCAATGCAAG
>JBDHXR010000157.1:0-5547 GCA_039810825.1 Fluviicola sp. | reverse complement strand
AGTGTTAGTGAAAGTATTGTTTTTCATGCTGGAACTACAAATGATGGTCCTGTTGTTTATTCAAACGGCGGACGTGTATTAGCAATTACATCTTATGGACGAAACTTGGAGGCAGCAATAGAACGCTCTTATTCAAGTATCGAAAAAATCAATTTTGATAAAGCCTATTTTAGAAAAGATATTGGCTTTGATGTGGTCTGAAAAATTTTTTCATTATCTTTCTGAATTCATTTATACATTATGAGCGTAATATTTACGGTTATTGTTTTGTCCTTACTTTTTAGCGCCTATTCATCTGGACTCGAAATAGCGTTTGTTTCTTCAAACCGGTTAAAGGTAGAATTGGATAAATCAAAAAAAAGTTGGTACAGCCGTTTATTGAATTTATTTTATGGAAATGAAAACCATTTTTTAGCAACTTTGCTATTAGCCAACAATGTTGCTTTGGTTATATTCAGTAGTTATACTTCCGGATTATTGGGACCAACCATTACAAAGTGGGGTGTTCATGCAGAATTTCTTAATGTATTGCTTCAAACGATCATCACAACAATCATTGTACTAACTTTTGCTGAATTTATTCCTAAGGTACTTTTTCAGTTGAATCCGAATGGCATTTTCAGATACGTTTCTCCGCCAATGGTACTCTTCTATTGGTTGCTCTACATTCCAACAAAATTAGTTGTGCTTTTTAGCAATACTTTATTACGCATTACAGGAAACAAAATTGAACAACCCGAAATTGTTTTTTCAAAAACAGATCTTGAAAATTTTGTGCAGGATATCAATGAGCGCATGGATGATAAAACAGATTTGGACAATGAAATTAAAATACTTCAAAACGCGCTAGACTTTGGGAAAATAAAAGCTCGTGATTGCATGATTCCCCGTTTAGAGATAAAATCTATTGATGTAGATGCTACAACTACAGAATTGCTTCAGAAATTTGTAGATACGGGTCTTTCTAAAATCCTTTTGTATCGTGAATCACACGACAACATTATAGGATATGTACACTCATACGAATTGTTCAAAAAGCCCGAAACTATTGCGCAAATCTTACGCCCAATTTCTTTTGTGCCTGAAGCAATGCCCGGTAAAGAATTGTTGGAACATTTCACAAAAAAAAATCAATCAATTGCAGTGGTTGTAGATGAATTTGGAGGTATTTCCGGAGTAGTGACTATTGAAGATGTTATTGAGCAAATTTTTGGCGAGATACAAGACGAACATGACGATGAAACATGGCTGGAAGAACAGTTGGATGAAAACAACTACCGTTTTACAGCGCGCGCAGAAATATCATATATCAACAGAACTTACGGATTAAAATTGCCAGAAAATGAGTCCTATGAAACATTAGGGGGATTAATTTTACACAACTTGGAAGTAATTCCTTTAGGAGGAGAAGTGGTTGAAGTAAATCAATGGAAACTAACTGTAGAAGCAGTAACAGAAAGAAGAATAGAAATCATTCATTTAGAAAAAATAGATTAATTATGGAATTTACCAATATTTTGGTTGAACAAAACGACCATGTACAAACAATAACTATCAACAGACCAAATCAACTAAATGCTTTAAACAAGCAAACAATTTCCGAATTGCATGAAGCACTGAAAAATGCCAATAATGATACAAAAACAGGAGTAATAATTTTAACTGGTTCTGGTGATAAAGCATTTGTTGCAGGTGCAGATATCAAAGAATTTGCAAGTTTTTCTGTTGAAGAAGGTCAAAAATTAGCTGCAGAAGGTCAAAACCTCCTTTTTTCTTTTATTGAAAACATGACTACTCCTGTTATTGCTGCAATAAACGGGTTTGCTTTAGGTGGTGGTTTAGAATTGGCTATGGCATCACATATCCGAATTGCTTCTGCTAATGCAAAAATGGGTTTGCCTGAAACCTCTTTAGGTGTAATTCCTGGTTATGGTGGCACACAACGACTTACTCAACTAGTGGGACGAGGAAAAGCCAATGAAATGATCTTTACTGCAGGTATGATAGATGCAAATGATGCTATGAAATGGGGCTTAGTAAATCATGTTTGTGAACAAGTTGAACTCCTAGATTTAGCCAATGAAATTGCAGCTAAAATTTTGAAAAATTCCGGTACAGCAATAGCTTCAGCAATTCGATCGGTAAACTCTTTTTATCAAGATGGTGGACAAACAGGCTTTGATACAGAGATAAAAGAATTTGGGGCGTGTTTTGGAACTGCTGATTTTACAGAAGGAACAACCGCATTTATAGAAAAAAGAAAACCAAAATTTAGAGGCTAATTGAATCCTTTAAAAAAATTACTGGGGCAAACAGCCGTTTATGGGTTATCTTCAATACTTGGAAGAACCTTAAACTATTTGTTGGTTCCACTTTACACCTCTATTTTTAGCAAGCACCCTGAAGATTATGGTATAGTAGCTCAGCTCTATGCTTTTGTTGCGTTTTTAATGGTGTTACTCACCTTTGGTATGGAAACAACCTTTTTTCGTTTCGTACAAGATAGCGATGACAAAACTCGAGTTTACAGAAATAGTTTTTTAACCATCATAGGATTAAACCTGCTCTTCTTCTTGGGGATATTCTTTTTCAACGGGCAAATTGCTCATGCTTTGCTGTTTGATGAACATCCGGAGTACATTGTTTTAATGGGTGTCATTGTAGTTGTTGATGCAATTTCAAGTATTCCACTTTCAAAATTAAGGGTTGAGGATAAGGCCATGAAGTTTGCAATCATTCAATTTTCATCCATCGGAGTAAATATTCTTTTAAACATTGTTTTGCTTCTAGGCTTTGTTTCACCAGAAAACCCGGAAAACGGAGTTTTATTTATTCTGCTAGCAAACTTAGCGTCAAGCTTGGTTAAACCTTTATTGCTAAAAAAAGATTTTATTGGAATCCGCTTTCAGCTAGATTGGCTGTTGCTCAAAAAAATGATTGTCTATGCCATTCCAATTGTAATTGCTGGTTTTGCCGGTATTGTAAATGAGGTAATTGACCGAATTATGCTCAAACAAATGCTGTATGACCCGACAAATGGATATACTGCTGAAATGGCTGACGCACAAATTGGAATTTACAGTGCATGTTACAAACTAGCCATGTTGGTTACCATCTTGTTGCAAGCCTATCGTTATGCTGCAGAACCTTTTTTCTTCAATCAATTGAAAAATCAAGACCGAAACAAACTTTATGTAAAGTTGATGAATTACTTTGTAGCAACAGTGTGTTTGGTGTTTTTAGTTGTATCATTAAACATCGATATCTTCAAGTATTTCATTGCAAGCAAAACATATTGGGAAGGACTAAAAATAGTGCCCATTTTACTTTTAGCAAATGTTTTTTTGGGTATCTACTTCAATCAAAGCATTTGGTATAAATTAAGCAACCAAACAAAATATGGTGCCTATATTTCACTAATGGGTGCGGGATTAACGATCTTGATAAACTACCTGTTTATACCAATTTATGGATATGTAGCCAGTGCATGGGCAACTATGATTGTTTATGCTTTTCAAATGATTATTTCTTATATGTGGGGGAAAAAACACTATCCGATTCCTTACAATTTAAAGAAATTCTTCCTGTATTTAGGATTAAGTATAGCCTTGTTCTTGCTTTCAAAAAGTATTTTCGGATTAGATTTTTCATGGAGTAAATTTCTGGTAAATAATTTACTGATTCTGTTCTTTGTCATTGTCGTAATGACAATAGAAGGGATTTCACTTCCTACAATCAAAAGAAAAACTAAATCTTAATAAGAAAATGTGATTCCGCTGGGAATCTAGAAAGCTAAATAATTTATTAACTATCAATAACTTATAAAATAACACTCGATTTGTTAACCGAATTGTTGTAATAAAAATTACTGTTGTTTGATGTAATTCAATGAACGATTTCAATAACATAAAGGTAATCAATATATTACTAAATCAAGTCAACTAACACCAAATTAAATGATTGTTTTCAAAACCTCATCAGGATCTAAACCGAGGTATGAACACATTTCTGTGATGGTGATATACTGATGGTCCAATTTGTTGAAATGTGCTTTCATTCGCTTCAGGAGATAGCGAGAATAGCGTTCACTTTTGCCAGTGATCAGCATGATGTCTTTCGGATATATGACTAAGCGCTTTTCGTTCATGGTTTTTCATACTCTATCCATACTTAATCCATACTCAATCCTATCTGTATGATAATGGATGATTGATACAAATTTAAGTCCTCTACTTCCCTTTTCAAGGTGCAAAAACGGCACAAACAAGCACAAAGTTTATGTATCGGTATAGGTTGGACTATCTATATTTGTTTAGTCTATTTTATACAGCCCTATTAAATTAAATTTGTAATATGGCAAAGATTTATGAAAATGAGTTTAAAGTAATGATTGTAGAGTTACTCAACTCAGGAAGAAGTATTAAAGAAATTAGTGATGAATATCAGCTTAATGACAGTATGTTGCGCCGATGGAGAAGAGAGTTTGAAACCAGGGCAGGAGACTTTGCAAAGAAGCGTGAATTAAGTCCTTTGGAGTTAGAGGTAAAAGCCTTGCGTAAAGAAAACAAAGAGATAGCTTTAGAACGTGATATTTTAAAAAAGGCATTAAGCATCTTCTCCAAGAACGACAGATAAAATACAAAGTTATTGAAGAAAATAAGATAAATTATTCTGTTGAGAAGATGTGTAAATACTTAGAAGTATGTAAAAACTCCTTTTATTATTGGCAAAAGAACAAGGATATAGATAAAACAAAATCTACAAAGAGAAAGTTGATGTTGGAAATTAAGATAGAATTTGAGAAGCACAAGCAAATATACGGTAGTCAACGCATTCAAAAATCATTGGCTAAAACTGGAATTGTTTATTCAAGATCATACATTGCAACACTCATGAAGAACATGGAATTGAAAAGTGTACTCAGAAGAAAATATATTGTTACAACAGATTCTAAACATCAATATCCTGTTGCAAACAATGTGCTCAATAGAGAATTTACAACATTAAACATTGGTCATAAATGGGTTTCTGACATTACCTATATTCGTGTTAAAGACCAATGGAACTACCTAACAACCATTATTGACTTGCAGACAGAAAAGTTGTTGGATGGGCATTAAGTAATGATATGACGACAGAAAACACAGTTTTAAAAGCTTGGTATCATGCAAGAAGTAACAGAGATATTCAAGAAGGATTTATTTTCCATTCAGACAGAGGAGTGCAATATGCAGCAGGTAAAATGACATGCTTATTCAAAAACAACAGAAAAATCACTCAAAGTATGTCTAGGAAAGGAAACTGCTGGGATAATGCTGTGGCAGAAAGTTTTTTCAAAACCATCAAACATGAGTGTTTAAATCGATATTACTTTTCAAATTCAAGTGAATTGCACACTTGTATTAATGAATATATCAATTGGTATAACACAGTACGTTTACATTCAAGTTTAGGATACAAATCTCCTTTGGAAAAAGAATTAGAATTAAGAAAAATTAAAAATCATGCGGCCTGATAAAAATAGTCACAAAATTTGTAGGTATTCCA
>JBDHXR010000156.1:0-5624 GCA_039810825.1 Fluviicola sp. | reverse complement strand
CAGTATAATCATAACCATAATAAGAAATATAGTTGTAACCACTGTTCAACAACTCATCCGCAGAGAACATATCTAAACTATACATAGAAGGATCGTATTTATCTGTAACGATAAATCTGTACCTGCAGGGTCTAAACCAAGTTTCTTACGTAAATTATAATCAAAGAATGATTGGTGATCATTGTTTTGTTCTCCACCAAAATTTCCAGTACCAGATGTATAGGCATACCCCGTATTTAAACGGTCATAACTATAACGATCATAATTTAAGAAGTGCTCAATGTGTGGATTAGAAGTGTCGATTTCTGTAATGTGGCTATTTGCCAACTCACGAATACGTGTCCACAATGAGATTGGACCATACCCATTAGAGTTTGTAGGACCATTACTCCATCCTCTATCCCAACGTTGCTCATACTCAAAACCTAGGGTAATGGAGTGATCGCCAACGTTTACAGAACCGGAACCAGTAACACGGAACATGTCTAACTCAGATTTAGAGAAGCCATTGTTTGGCGTTCCTAAATTATCCCAAATACCGTAAACACTAGATGGTAAGTCACCATTTCGTAAAGCACGCCCTGCAACCACTTCATCCAACTTGTTGTAGTGACCAATTGGGTCATTTTTATAGATATCGAAGTAGCTTTTTGTAATCGCTGCTAATGCTGTGTTTGTTTCTGAAGGAGTAAATGTTACCAAATACTCATTCGGGTTAGCCGATTGGTAATAATTGTTATCTTCTTGATTAAACTCATAAGTTGGAGCAAATAATCGATCAAAAGTTCCAACATGTCCATAATCAAATAAATTATACTTATGTGTTTTATCGTAAGATTCAGATTTTGTTTTAGAGTAATCTACCATTATTGAATAGAAAGCAGATTTCACTTTAGAACTTGAGCCCTCTTTTTTATTTGAGAAACGCTGAGTGAAACGTCCGTAAACACGGTAATCCAATTGATTGTAAACTCCATTGTTCATGAAGTTCATCAATGAACCTGTATAGTTATAGTTATTTCCGTATGAATAGTTCAAAGACCCACCAAATGTTAAGTTCACAGTTGGTCCTGTATTTACATCAATTTTACCAGAAGCTGAAAGTGAGCTTCTAGAAGCGTTCATTCTCCAAGGTGTTTTTTCAAAATCATTCGGATTTAAGAAATAAGCATTTGAAAACGCTCCGTTTCCATCACTACCTGCACGCATTGGGTTTTCCAATAAATAATCTCTTGTTTCTTTTTTCAATCGATTTGCTCCACCATAAATTGGACGAGGATCTAATTCGTTGGTGTAGTTTACAGAAAGCAAGAATCCAAGTATAGGTTTTGTTTTTTTACCTGTTGAATCTTTTTTCATCCAAAGTGGCCCGGAAATCATTCCCTCAACTAAGTTGTACCCAAACTTATCAAGTCCATACACTTTACCATCATAACCATCTTTATCTTTGCCTTTAATGTAAAAGCCAGACGATACGCCTTCGATTGATCCAAAATATTTGGCAGAAGGTCCACGAGTTGTAATTGCAATGATACCACCAGTAACGTCACCATAGTTAGCAGGCAAACCACCTGTAATTACAGAAACCTCTTCGATTGCTGATTTTGGCAAGTTTGATGAACCACGAACTTTAATACCATCAATATAAAAATAGGTACCATCAGAACGTGAACCCCTTACGGAAATCTCACCAGATCCTTCATCTGAATTAACCCCACCGACAGTACTTGCTACACCTGCTGCAGAACGCACAGGCATTCGTGAAATATCTTCACGAGTAACAGTAGCTCCAGAAGGACCACCATCTTTATTAATTAATGGAACACGGTAAGCAACAACAACTACCTCATCAATTTTCGCTTCACCAATTGGCAACCCAAGTGTTGTGTTGTCCAAAAACGTAATACGATCAGCATTGACAACAACACCTTTGATCTCAGTTGCTTGATACCCCTCACCCGGATTGCTGATTTCTACATCGTAAGCACCGGGAGTTAATGAGTTAATCTGAAATTTACCATCCATATCAGTGGTAACATTCCCTTTAACCGTTCCATTTTGTCTTAAAACTATCATACAATCGTAGATAGCTTCTTTACTAGTCTTGTCTATAACACTACCACGAATGGTTCCCAAACCTGATTGAGCACCTGCGTAACCTGCTAACAATAAGACACTTGCAAATAACAAGTAGAGTTTTCTTAACATAAGTACAGTTTAATTTTACATCATTTTAATTATAACAAAGCGTGTAAATATAGTAATTTTCGGATTTGTTAACATTCCTTAAAAAAATATTTCAAAAGGTTTCTAAACAACTTTTCAAATAAACACACGTTGTCCTATAGATGATAAATTTCATGTTTTCCACAAATAACCTATGAAAAACAACTGTTTAGCTAAGTATGAGTTTAAAAAAGAATTGTACTTTCGAGCTGTGGAAAAAATTAAAACATTTTTTTTAAATGGCACAACCATTTATTTAATGGAGATAAGCTCGATGAACCTAACTGAATATATGTCGGCATTAACACCAGAAGAATGTTTTAAACTAAACATTATCAGTAATTTACAAAAAAAAATAGAGTTCAGTGCATCCCGATTTTTGAAACATTTTTTGTTTGGAGAAAACAACATTGCGTATACAGAAAGTAAATCACCTTATATTATAGGTGAAAAAAAATTTATTTCAATTTCTCATTCACGAAACTTTGTAGCAATTGGCACAAATAATGATTTTGAGATTGGCATTGATGTAGAAGAGATTGATTCAAAAGCTGCCCGTCTTTCTTCAAAATTTATTACTGAGCATGAACGCACACTATTCGATGAACACTCCAATGCGGATATGACGTTGTTGTGGTCATTCAAAGAAACGCTCTACAAACTATCAGACAGAAGGCAACTCATTTTTCAAAAAGACATCCTGGTATCAAAAAATGGAGACAACTACGTCGGCTCTGTACAAAAAACAGATGGAGTTTACGAATATGACCTAAGTAAACTACTCCATCAAAATATTTTCATAACTTGCAACACATCAAAAGGAATATTGAAACCATGACAATTTTAGAAAAGTTTAATGCTCGTTTTGGTCAAATTGCTTTATTAATTGATCCTGAAAAAACGAATACTTCTTTGCAACTTGAGTCTTTGTTAAAAAAAGCCTCATTAGCCAAGATTGATTATATATTTGTAGGTGGAAGCACTGTTACTCGGTTGGAGTTTGAAAAGACAATCTCATTAATCAAACAATTTTCTACAATTCCTCTTGTTATTTTCCCTGGTTCAAGCAACCAGATTTCACCAGAAGCAGATGCACTGCTTTTTCTAAATTTAATTTCAGGGAGAAATCCGGATTTCCTAATTGGACATCATGTTGCATGTGCTGAAGAAGTATTAGAAATGAACATTGAAGTAATTCCAACCTCATATATTCTAATTGACGGAGGCAAAATGACCTCGGTAGCATATATTAGTCAAACGACACCAATTCCGGCTGAAAACACATCTATAGCAATAAACACAGCTATAGCAGGAAAATTAATGGGACATAAAGTCACCTATTTTGATGCTGGAAGTGGGGCAATCAACTCCGTTCCATTGAAAACTATTCTAGGAGTAAAAGAAAAAATAAGTTGTCCGATAATTGTTGGAGGTGGCATTAAAACTATAGAAGAAATCAAAAAATACGAAGACGTTGGCGCAAATGTGATTGTAATTGGGAATAAGATTGAAAACGATGTCGATTTTCTACTTGATATTCAGGAACATATCTCAAATTCTCAAAATACATCTATTAAAAACAGTTAAATCAGAATTTTAAACACTTAAATAAATGAATCGCTATTTCAGAAATTTAGGCTATCAGACTTTAAAAAAAACAATTACATTTACACCATGAGTTCTCTCTTTAGTATGAAAAGTATTGAGATTTATAACATTTCAAAACTTTCAAAAAAAACAACTAACAAAGCAAAGCGCTAAAGAAAGAACTAAATAAAACGTTGAATTAATAAATTATTAGCTATGAACAAAAAACTACTTTTAGGTGTTCTGTGTGCAGCGTCGTTCTTCTCAACAAACTCATTCGCGCAGGAAGGTACTTTCAGTTGCGGGAGTCATATTGAAATGAATAAATTATATGCAGAAGACCCAGCGCTTGAAGCTGATTATTACAAGTTGCTAAACAAATTTAAAGAGCACAAAACAATCAATGGTAAATCTGAAACCATTCGTGTAATTCCTGTTGTATTTCATATCATACATGAAAACGGAACAGAAAACGTTTCGGATGCACAGATTTATGATCAAATGGACATTTTGAACCGTGATTACCAAAAATTAAATGCTGATACAAACTTAGTTGTTTCTCCATTTGATACAATTATTGGTAATCCAATGTTGGAGTTCCGTTTAGCAACAATTGATCCACTTGGAAATTGTACCAATGGTATTGAGCATATCTATTCTCACCTTACAAATGGTGGTGATGATTACTCTAAACTTCACCAATGGAAACGCAGTGATTACTTAAATATTTGGGTTGTTAAAACAATTGGTTCAGCAGGTGTAGCAGGTTATGCATACTATCCAACAGGAGTAACTGGAGTTGGTTTCTGGAGAGATGGTATCATTATCTTAAATAATTTTGTTGGTAGTTTCGGAACTTCAACTCCATATAGTTCAAGAGCATTGACGCACGAAATTGGCCACTACTTAGGTTTGCCTCACACTTGGGGGAATGATAACGATCCGGGAAATACGGCTAGTTGCGGACAAGACGATGGTATTGAAGACACACCAAATTGCATTGGACAAACAACTTGTAACCTTAGTGCTAATACATGTAACGACACAGTTCCAATTATTGGATATTGGGGACACAATGATGTAATTGACAATGTTCAAAACTACATGGAATATTCATACTGCTCTGTTATGTTTACAAAGCAACAAGCTGCATATATGAGAAATGTGTTGGATCAAACTACTTCTGACCGTTTTAATTTGTGGCAAGCATCTAATTTAACAGCTACAGGGACTGCAACTTTACCTGGACCACTTTGTGCGCCAATTGCAGATTTTTATATGGATGGAAATGGTGCAGCACCTAATATTGGGAATAACGCATACCAAAACATTGCTTGTGTAGGTGACCCAATACAATTTATTGATCAATCATACAACGCTGTAATCACTTCTTGGAATTGGTCAATCCCTGGTGCTACTCCAGCTACATCAACGTCTCAAAACCCTACATTTACGTTCAACACTCCAGGATGGTACAACGTAACATTAACAGTTGGAAATGCAGCAGGAACAAACTCAATTACTAAGAATACTATGGTGTTTGTTCAAGGTAATTGGTCTGATTACACAGGACCTTACTCAGAAAGCTTTAATTCGAACTCTAATTTCTGGATTACTCAAAACCCTGAACCAGGAGGAGCATTTTACAGAGTTACTTCAAACGGAAAAGGAAACACTCCTTGTTTCAAGTTATTCAACTATCACAATAGCATGGCAGATCCTCAATTCTCTGAAGGGTATTTCTACAACGATAGACTTGGTGGATCAAGAGATTTCCTGATTACTCCTTCATTCGATTTGCGTTATACAAC
>JBDHXR010000155.1:0-5758 GCA_039810825.1 Fluviicola sp. | reverse complement strand
CGAAGAAAAACGGAGTTTTTCGTAGGAGTTTTGCAAAACGGCCTGTTGGGCGAAGCCCAGCGGGACGTGCAGCGTCCGCTACGTTGGGTCGAAAGCCCGCTAGGGTTTCGACCCAACGTTTGGCGGCTTGGCGTAGTGGGGGCTTTCGGAGCACTTCACTGTCTGCCAGGCACAAATGTTTATTAGATGCACTAACGTTTATATTACCACTTCCGCCCCCATTACGCCAAACCGCTGTTATAAGCAGGCCTTTTGTCCACCGTGTCTGCAAACCATTGTCGTTGTTGATTTGTCCTGTCATTGAGTGTCGGTTGTGTGCGGAGTATTTTTTATTTTCAGAAGGGTAGGAAATTTTTAAAAACAATTTTGTCCTGCGTTGGCTTTGCAAGCTCTTTGACAAAGCTTTGGTTAGAGCGGTGGCTTGCGGGGCTTTGGCAATGTGCTTGCAAATAGCGTGGGCATTAAATCGGTTTCAATCCTAACTCTATCAAATATTCGTTGTGTTTTTCTGTGTTTACTTTTATGCTTTTATTTATTTCTGTCAATTTAGAGTTTACATCTTCCAAGTCAATTTGTATTTCATCTTCTGAAGTACTTACGTATCTTGAAATGTTCAGATTGTAGTCGTTCTTCTTGATTTCGTCCAGTGAAACTCTACGAGAATAACGCTCTCTTTCATTTCGGTATTTGTAAGTCTCAACGATGTTGTCCAGATGCTTTTCGGAAAGTTCGTTTTGGCGTTTTCCTTTTACAAATTGTTCACTAGCATTAATAAACAAAACATCATCTTGTTTTTTGCATCTTTTTAAGACTAAAATACAAACAGGAATACCTGTCGAGTAAAATAAATTTGATGGCAAACCAATTACTGTATCAATGTAATTTTCTTTCAATAGTTTTTCTCTGATTTTTGCTTCCGCACCGCTACGGAATAGAACTCCGTGAGGCAGAATTATTGCCATTGTACCCTCTTTAGATAAAAAGTGAAATCCGTGTAAGAGAAAAGCAAAGTCTGCTGCTGACTTAGGAGCTAAACCATATCCTTTAAAGCGAAAATCTTCTGCTAAAGTGTCGGTTGGCTCCCAACGTAGACTAAATGGTGGATTGGCTAAAATAGCATCAAACTCAATTTTTTTACTCGGATTCATTTCATTGAGCAAATCCCATTGATTGAGCAGAGTGTCTCCGTGGAATATCTCAAACTCGGTATCTTTCATGCCATGTAAAAGCATATTCATTCGGGCAAGGTTGTAAGTGGTAATATTCTTCTCTTGTCCGAAAATTTTGCCGATGTTTCCTTTAGCTTTCTTTAGTTGTGTTCTTACGTTTAAGAGCAAAGAACCCGAACCACAAGTAAAATCCAAAACCTTGTTCAACTTGTTCTTATAACCAGTTGTTGGGTCTTGTGAATCTAACAGAACAATTCTTGACAGAATTGTTGAAATTTGTTGGGGTGTATAAAATTCACCTGCTTTTTTTCCTGAACCTGCTGCAAATTTCCCAATCAAATATTCGTAAGCATCTCCAAGCGTGTCGGTATCGGTAGAAAAATCCGCAATGCCTTCCGCTATTTTGGTTATTATCTTACAAAGTTTATCGTTTCTTTCTTTAGGTGTTTTACCGAGTTTTTCAGAATTCAAATTGATTTCGGAAAACAAACCTTTAAAAGAACTTTCAAACGATTCATCTTCTATGTATCGAAATCCTTTTTGGAGTGTTTCTAATAAATCTCCGTTTTGAGTTCGTGCCAATTCAGTGATGTTGCTCCACAAAAATTTTGGCTTGATAACATAATGCACTTTTTTCCGCATCTGTTCCTCAAACTCATTAATGTCTCCTTTATTTTTTTTGTACCAAAGTTCCAAAGGTGGTGGTACTAAAAAATCTGCTCTTAAATCTTTTGAAGGACTTGGCGGATAATCTTTACCTAATTCTTTTTTTGCAGCTTCTTCATAGTTGAAGGACAAATATCTAAGGAATAGAAAAGAAAGCATATAATCACGGAAATCATCCGCATTCATAACTCCTCTCAAATCATTGGCAATGTCCCAAAGGGTATCGCCTAATTTTTTATGTTGCTCTTTTTGTGTCATGATTTCTCTTTTATGCTAGTATTTCAGGCAATTGAAATTCGTATTTATCCGTAAAGGCTTTTAGTATTTTTTTGAATAAATCTTTATTGTCCTCATTCATTTCTACAGGCTGATAAATGGAGTATTTCCCGTGACTTAATAAATTCAATGCACGAGAAAAAAGTACTTCATCGTTCACACCTTTGATACAACTTGAAAAGTCGTCACTCCCAAAGAATGTAGACGTTTTTTCTAATATAGCCCTCAACATATTGAAATGATAAGTGTTGACTTGACCATTTTCATCAACCTTTTTCAATTCGGTCAACATAGCTACGTGATGAAAAAATGGTGTTTCATCGGTTGCTCTCAAAATATATCCATCCGTTCCGTTCTTGTGTAGAAAATGACTTTTATGCTCAATCTTCTTTAATTCATTATACATCACATTATAGAACAATGAATGATGAGAAGAAATAACTACTTTTATTTTATCCTTACCCCTTTTTAAGAGTTTGGCTAAATCACTTGCTACTGCAATGGCATTATTGTCATCAAGTGAAGAAATTGGGTCGTCTATGTAAATGTTTTTGACCCAGTTATATGGACCACTACCATCATCATCAATAGCAAGTTCAATTAGAACAAGGAAAATACACCAAATAAAAATATTCTCCTCACCTCTAGAAACTTTAATATCTGACTGCATAATATATTCAGGTTCGCCAGAATCAGGTTTGAATTTTGGATTTTTTACTTGTTTTTTAAATGAAATGGTTTTCTTAGTGAAGTCAAGGTCAAAATTAAAATCAGCGTAACGTTCTAGATAACCAAATATTTTTTCATCTAAAGCCAACTCCTTAAATCCATCAAAAAATGCAGACTTGGTATTTATAATTAAATGCCTTTCTAAATCATTTTCAAGGTCATTGTTCCAGTGGAAAAGGTCTTCTGTAAAAGCGTTGTAATAAAGTGTATCAGTTACAGGATTCTTCTTGCGCTTCTTGCTGATATTTTTAAACTCCATTGAAAGGCGTGTTTTGCCTGTTCCGTTGTAGGCATATAGCAACACAAAGTGATGGTTGTTTAAATCATCCCTTAGTCTTTCTGCTACCTTTCTCAATGTTTTGTACTTATATAGTTTTTTTTGACCACTCATTTTAATTAATCATTTTTGGAAACAAACCTTGCATTAATCCATTTTTATGTTGCTTTAATTGCTCAATTTTATTCGTTAATACTGTGATTATTTCCTCTAAGGTGGAAAGGCACAAAGCTATTTTTTGTTGTTCTTTAGTATTTGGGACTTGTAATTTTAATGTTTTAAGCTGATTTGGATATAGATGCACAACTGCAATACCTTGTGCCATTTGTGCTATATCGTGTTTCTTGGCATTATTCAAGTAATACGACAGGAATACTCCATTAATTTTTGAGCGTATAATATTCAAATCTCCACCTAAAGCAACACCACTTTCTAAGACACAAGAGGCTTTAGCAATGTCTATCTGTGTTTCACCTGATGCAGGAATAATAACATCATTTGCTTTACTAAGAATTAAGTCTTCAGGGCTTGAATTAGTGTATGACTTTACTGTGCTTATCGTTTCATTATAATGAGTATAAAGTTCGCCATATCTAATACAAGGTAATTTCCCATCTTCAACTATGTCGGCTTTCGATATTCCTTTTCCTTTCAAAATTGTTGCGACTTCATCTAATGATTTTTCCGTCCAAACTCCATCTTTTGTAAATTCAGGGAAACGATACTTTGGCACATTCTCGCCCTCTTGCGGAAAAAGGTTTTGCATCAAACCTTTTTTATGGTCTTTGAGTAAATCCAACTTTTGGTTGTGGGATTCAATCACTTTATCCAAGGAAGAAAGGCAGTAAGCGATTTTTTCTTGTTCTTTTGGATTTGGATATGGAAACTCAATTTCTTTAAGGGCATCTTTAGAAAGGTTGTTATTTTGCCCTGTCCCAATCTCATTAATCTTTGAATGAACCAATGGTTCAAGTATAACCTTTAAACTATCGTTTTCCTTTTTTTTGGGATTCAGTTTCATTGTTCGCTGATTAATATAAGCGTCATCTGATTCCCAAATAAAAAAATTAAAACCTGCTGCTCCTGTCAAACTCAAGAGTAAATCGCCTTTTTTTACTTTATATTTTTCAACCCCTAATGCTTTTGCAGTTTCTTCCAAAACAAATACTTTATCGCCATTTTTATTTTGGTTGTTTATATCTGTAATCCGAATTACCTGTTTAGTATTTAGCTTAGAATCCGTGAAAGCATTCGATGAAAAGGCATAGCCATCTTGTAGATGAAATAAATTATCTATCTTATCATAATTCCATTCTCCCTCATTCTTAAACTCAGGAAAACGCAATTCGGGTATTAGTTTTTTCTTCTTACTCATACGCTGCTAATCCTGATATTTCACGCCCTTGGGCAAGTTTCTTTAATTGTGGTACTAAGTCTTCCATCAATGCCAATTCTCTTACTCTGCGTTCTTTCCAGTTCAAATCTAACGGAGCTAAAAGGTCAGTAAGTTTTTCACCGTCAAAAATCATTCGGCTCATAATCTTATCTATGAACTTTTTCAAGTCTGTCGTTTGTATGCCGTGTTTGTTTGCAATAGAAGCTATTTCCTTATTGTATTTATCGTCTTTGAAAGTGTCATAACCCTTGCGAAGCGTTTCAACATCTTTTCCGCTCTCCCAATCCAAACTATTGATGTACTCGGTTAAATCTTCTTCCTCATCCATTAAATTGGAATTTGATTTCAACAAGCTAATCACTTGCGATTTGGTCATTTTTTGCTTGGCAGGTTTCTTCTGTGTGCTGTCTGCAATCAGATTCATTATGTAATCATAATCAATCACGGCAGAAGCAAACAACACAAATTCAAAATCGAGTTGTTGAATTTCGGGCGGAGCATTTTCACCTTCCTTTTGCTGTATCTCTCGTAATTGTTTGGCTGTTTCAATATATGAACTGCGGAACTCTTGCAAGGTATCGTCAGACAAAATGGCTTTGATTTTAGCCTTTTGTTGTTCGTCTAAGTCGGTGTATTGGTCAAGCTGTGTTTTGAGGCGTTGCACTTCCTTAAAGTTTTGTACAAAAGCAATTCTTGCGGCATCACCTTTCAAATTGTAAACTTCTTGTGGCTCGTTTACCAAATTATGCTCCTGCATAAACACCCCTAATTTCTCAACGGCTTCTTTGTATTTGTCAATCATTACAGGAGCAGGGTCAACCAACCAAATTTCTCTTGCCTTGCCGTTGTTTTCTCCTGAGAAAAGTGCAATCGCTTGATTTACGCTTTCTTGTTGAGAACGAAAATCTAAAATGTTACCGTAAGGCTTGGTGTCGTTCAATACACGATTAGTACGTGAAAATGCCTGAATCAATCCGTGGTATTTCAGATTTTTGTCCACATACAAAGTATTCAAGTATTTGCTGTCAAAACCTGTAAGCAACATATCTACCACTATGGTAATGTCAATTTTGTTTTCGTGCGGATAATCTTTGTTGCTGTATTGTTGGTCTTTTATTCGTCTTTGTGTATGCTTCCCTTTTTTTCGGACCATTCAAAAATAGAAATTTTTTTTGATTTCAAATATTAGTGCTTAAAAAGTTATTTCCAACTTCAGGTCTTTTGGTCTTGGCAAGGGCCGACCAA
>JBDHXR010000154.1:0-5778 GCA_039810825.1 Fluviicola sp. | reverse complement strand
AAACAACGTGTGGTGAGTGAAATTTTGGTCTTAGTGGAAAAAGTTGTGATTTAGCAGTGCGAATTGACGGAAAATCTTATTTCGTAGATGGTGCAACCATTCATGATTTTGGAAACCCACATGGAGATGACGGATTTTGCAATGCTGTACGCAAAGCGGAAGTACAAGGAAAAATTGTAAAGGATCGATTCAAAGCTACTTATTTCAAATTGTTGCCGGTTGAAAAGAAAGCAGGCAAAGAGTCCAAAACTAAGTAGTCATGAAAACAAGTTTAAACAAATCGGAAAACAAGGGTGTATTTTCTGTGGAGGAAAACGGAGTTGAAGCTGGAACAATGAGCTTTTTCATTGATGACAATGGAAAAATGGCAATTGACCATACTGTTGTTAATCCTGATTTTCGAGGGAAAGGAATTGGTAAGGTTTTAGTTGAAGAAGGTGTGAATTATGCACGTAATCACTCCCTAAAAATCAATCCGATTTGTACGTATGCAAAAGCTTTGCTAGAAAAAACAGATGCATACAGTGATGTGCTGTAGAAAACGTTGTTGAATTTAGTAATCCTTATGTTGCCACTGAATCCAGTATTCTTCTAATCCTTCTTTGGTCTTCATCAGTTTACTTACCCACAAGCGTCTGTTTTTAACAATCTTACTTGGGTGATGTGTTAACGTGAAAATTCGTTTCTTAATTTCAGGTTTATGCCCCCAGCCACCACAATGGTCAAAAGCTGTCATCGCTAAATGTTTAGGAACACGCACAAATGGAATATAGACGTAATACTCAACATAATCGTCTCCATCTCCCATTCCTTTTGTTTGCATTTTTATGCCTTTAAAATTGACTTTGCTGTATAAACTATCTCTGTATAGCTGCTTTAACTTTCGGCCAACATATTCAGAAATTTTATTGGAATATTGGTGTGCTACATCGGTTCCGTTCAATTTATAGCGTTCAATATACTTTTCGTCAATAAACTCTATCCCTTTATACGTTCCATAACAAGCTGAATCTGAACAAATTGGTGTATCTATCACACAAACAAAAGGTGAATATGCCGAAGAATCATAACGCATGGCACTTTCAGTTTCATCTGAAAACAGTTTATCTGTACTCTGTTTTTCTTTGCATGAAAGAAGAGCAAAAAAGACAATAAAGTAAGCTATGAATACGATTCTCAGTTGCATTAAAAAAGGCTGTCTTTGAAAGACAGCCTCTAAATTAATAAATAAAATTTCTTATTTCATCAATTTCATTTCATTGATTAGGTTTGTAGCACCATAGCACTTATCAACCAACCAAAGCACATATCGAATGTCGCAAGAAATAGTACGTTGAATGTTTGGTTCAAAATAAATATCTCCAGACATCGCCTCCCAGTTACCGTCGAATGCTGTACCAATCAACTCTCCTTTTGCATTAATAACTGGTGAACCTGAGTTTCCACCCGTAATATCGTTGTTTGAAAGGAAATTTACGTACAACTTTCCGTTAGAACCATATTGACCATAATCTTTCTTCTGCCACAATTCTTTTACACGCGGGTCAACTACAAACTCCGGATTTTTTGGGTCTTCTTTTTGAATCATTCCATCCAAAGTAGTAACATAATCGTAATGAACTGCGTCACGTGGATCGTAATCCAACACATTTCCGTACGTTAAACGCATTGTAGAATTTGCATTTGGATAGAACACCTTAGTTGGCTGCATATCTCTCACTGCTTTTACAAACAAACGATTTGCAACAGACAACTTTTCATACGCATCTTTAATTTGAGTATGCGCCATGGCTTGTTGGTATGCATTGTCCATATCTTTAATTAAGATAAATAATGGATCTTGTTGCAATTTTTCAAGATTAAAGTCATTTAAAAACGCTTCAAATCTATCTTTAGAAGCAAAAATCGAATTTGCTCGAACACGTGCAATAAAAGAAGGAACGCCTTCAATTCCTATTGAAGCAGGAATTCCAATTTGCTGATTTGCAGGAACATCTTGAATATACATTTTAAGAACTTCTTCCAAAATTTCCAATTCAATATCCATTGAGCGTTCAGCATATATTTCTGATGCCAAATTACTAGCAGCACCTAATAAACCGTTGTATCTACCCTCGTTTCCTGAATTTTTAGCATCAACAGCCATTTTGTAATAATACACTACAGAATTGATATCCACTTGACGTACAAATTCACTTTGATAAACTTTGATGTAAATAATATCATTCAATGCGTTGTATGAATTTTCTAAATCTGATAATACATTAGAATATTCTGCTTTTCCAGTAATGTATTTTGTAAAGTCTGCTTCAATTTTTCTTTTTTTATCGGCAACATGGTTTGCTTTTAACTGTTTTGTTTGACCAATAAAATATTTCCAGTAATTAGCAACTTGTGCGTATTTAGATGAATAGTGTAAACGTACAGCAACATCTTTATCCATATATTTTTTCATGATTTCCAATTTCTTAGCACGCACGTCAACAATTTTTGGTTGCTCTAAAGAAATTGCTTGTTCTACACCGTATGAAGATAAATAGCGGTTTGTTCTTCCAGGGAATCCCATAATCATTGCATAATCACCTTGCTTTACTCCTTTTATTGAGATTGGTAAAGAATGACGTGGTTTTAATGGCACATTCGAATCACTAAAATCTGCCGGTTTGTTATCTGAACCTGCATAAATACGGAACATTGAAAAATCACCGGTGTGGCGAGGCCATATCCAGTTATCGGTATCGCCTCCATATTTTCCAACAGATTGTGGCGGAGTACCTACCAAACGAACATCATTATACGTTTCATATACAAACAAATAAAACTCATTTCCATCGTAAAAATCACGCACAAAAGCCTTGTACTTAGTTCCTTTTGTAGCATCTTCCGTTAAGATATCTGAAATCTCTTTGATTTTCTTTGCTCGCTGCTCGTTGGTCATTTGATTGTTCAATTCTTTCAATACCTGAGCGCTAACGTCTTCCATACGAATCATAAACGTTGCAAACAAACCTTTTACAGGTATTTCCTGTTTAAAATCTTTTGCCCAAAATCCATTATCCAAGTAATTGTGCTCTGGTGAAGAAGCACCTGCAATGGCATCATACCCACAATGATGATTCGTTAACACTAAGCCTTGATTTGAAATCAATTCACCTGTACAAAATCCACCAAATGAAATAACTGCATCTTTAAGTGAAGAATTATTAATGGAATAGATTTGTTCTTGAGTCAATTTTAAACCATGTTTTTTCATGTCGGCATAATTTCTTCCTAAAAGAAAAGGAAGCCACATACCTTCGTCTGCTTTTGCTACATTATTAATGGTGAAAACTGCCAATAACAATACGCATCCAAGTTTTTTCATTTCTTATTCGATTTATTTTTTGCGTGCTAAAATTAAGCATTTTTTCGCTAGATTTTGAAAGTCAAAGAAATATATCCACAATCGACAAAACTGTGAAGTAAAGTCAAATAAAGAACTAAAAAATAGCGTATAGATAAGACTGAAATAAAAAAGTTAATCCAAGAAAAAAACAATGGTACTAACTACCCTAGCCTTTTGAATATAAGGTTCTTCAGGAGAAGTTCCTCCCTCTTCATCGTAATATTTTCCAACAATGGTTATTTGACCTTGAGAAGCTGTTTTGATTTTTCCAAGCTGTGCTTGTGAATCATTTGCAAATTGTTCGCCTGCAATACGTGCATTTTTTGTGCTTTCAGCAATCAATTTAGGTTTTATGGTATTCAATTCAGGGAACGTGTAATTTGCAAATATGTCTGCAGTTAAATCTTTGCTTACTAAATCTAATTTAATCTTTGAAGTGTTGTCTTCTGTTTTTTCAACATCAAAAGATTTTACAGTTAAACGCTGAGAAATCGTATACCTGTCAACTTTTACTTGAATGGGTTTGCCATTTTCCCATTGCGTTTCGTAATACGCTTGTCTGTCATTGACTTCCAAATTTTTGATTGCAATGTCTTTCTCGTTGTAACCTTGACTTTTTAGGTATGCAACAATTGCTCTTTTTTTGTTTTGTGTCTGTGACATAATAGCTTGCAAATCATCGCCTGAAAAAGAAAAATTCAAATCAATGGTTGCAGAACTTGCTTTCATCTGCATTTCTGCCAAGCCCTTTACGGTAACTACTCTGTCTTTATCACTGAATGTTTTTAAACCTTTATAGATATAAAACCCCAATAAAAAACAACCCGCCAACACAGATATTCCGATGATTACAGGCTTAAAAAGCGATTTATTTTCCATGTTTAAATTTTTACTAATTTACATGTTTTATTTTACGCAATCAACCGAAAGAGCAAAAAATTAGTAAACCTCTATTTCATCTAAAAACAACCATGTTTTGCCACCTGGACTTAAATGCCAATCTGGACAAGGGCCATAATTTTCGATTGAAAAACGAATGTATTTTGCTAAAGTTGGTGCAAATTCAACACTTAAACTCCCTAACGTATTTTCAGCATTTTCTGCCACGCTCTTTCCTATTGATTTCCCTAATTTTTTATACGTAATTCCGTCTAATGACAATTCAACGGTAATAGATTTTGGAGGAAAAATCCATGAGCGCACATCTTGAAGGTATGAGACTTCGATTTTATTGATTTCTTTTGAGTCATTAAGTTGGATAACGCCCTCAACATTCTCCCCTTGAAAGCCTTGCCACTCAGTGCCTCTGTATTCAGCAGTTCCTTTCTGACCATCCACCAAAGCTTGATCTCCCCCACCTGCATATTGATTTGCATAGTTGGTTGACAATACTAAACGTTTGTCTTTAACGAACTTTGTAAATGTGTTTAAAATAATAGCGCTTTCGGTTCCATTTTCACGAACTACTTTAGCGTATAAAGTTGTTGTTTCGTTCAACAGAATACTTTTATCTCCTTGTTTTTCATACAATTCAAAATGCTTTCCATCTTTAGAGTAATAGATATTCCCTTTTTCAAAAAACAGTTTTTCAATAGAAACCTGAAGTTGGTGTTCAAATACAGTTTGCGTAGTTGTAAAATAAGGTACAGGAACAAAGTTTGCATCAACTTCTTGGCGCAAATCTAACTCATACCGATTCAACGACTCATTGGGATGATTTCCCATTGTAATTTCTAAAATACCTCCATTTCGAATCATTTCATGGGTAATAAAAAGCTTTTGATAAGGATGGCCATTCCAAGAAATTGATTGAATAAACTTGTTTTCTTTGCTGTTATTTATTGTGTTAATCTCAAAATTAACTTCACCCTGACGAATGACAACTTTATCAAACATCGGTCTGCCAAGCGCATAAGTTAAGCTACCGGGCGCAACTGGATAAATTCCCATTGAACTTAATACATACCATGCCGACATTTGTCCTGCATCTTCGTTTCCACACAATCCCTCTGCATCAATGGTGTAAAATGTACGAAGTATAGAATCTACCATCCATTGAGTTTTCCACGGTCTTCCACAGTAATTGTATAAATAAGCCATGTGATGTGAGGGCTCATTGCCATGTGCATATTGACCTATCAACCCAGATATATCAACTTGATCTCTCCCCACTAAAGTAGAACTACCTAAAAATAGTGTGTCTAAAAACTGCTCCATTTTCCATGAACCTCCATGCAAATCAATCAAACTCTGAATATGCTGTGGAGCAGCAAGAGAATATTGCCAAGCATTTGCTTCTGTATAGTGATGATTCACCTCATTCGGTTTGAAAAAAGGTAGGAATACTCCACCTTTTCGTGGTTGAAAAAAGCCGGTTTCAGGTTGAAACAAAT
>JBDHXR010000153.1:0-5778 GCA_039810825.1 Fluviicola sp. | reverse complement strand
AGCATACTCATCAATATGAATCGAAGTAAACACATCATTGCGAACTACTTTTTCAGAAATTACAATCGCATCCTCAAAGTTATAACCTTTCCAAGGCATGAATGCAACTTTTAAGTTTTGACCTAAAGCCAATTCACCACCTTGAGTCGCGTATCCTTCGCAAAGTACTTGACCTTTTTCAACTCTATCGCCTTTATTTACAATTGGCTTCAAGTTGATTGTCATACTTTGGTTCGTTTTTTGGAATTTTGTTAACAGATAACGTGTAACTTCCGTATCAAAACTTACTAACTTATCATCCGCTGACCAGTCGTATCGAATTACAATTTCGTTTGCATCAACATATTCAACAACACCAGAACCTTCAGCATTAATCAAAACGCGTGAATCTCTTGCCACTAACTGTTCGATACCAGTACCAACAATTGGAGAATGAGGCTTCAATAAAGGAACCGCTTGACGCTGCATGTTAGATCCCATCAATGCACGGTTGGCATCATTGTGCTCTAAGAAAGGAATAGAAGATGCTGCAATTGACGCAATCTGGTTTGTACCAACGTCCATCAATTCAATGTCACTCGGAGGAACAACAGGGAAATCACTTTCATATCTAGCTTTTACCGCATCAGACAAGAAATTTCCTTTATCGTCAATCTTAGCGTTTGCTTGAGCAACCATTTTTTGATCTTCTTCTTCAGCAGATAAATAAATTGGTTCAGAAACTAAATCTACCTTCCCTTTAGTAACATGGCGGTATGGAGTTTCAATAAAGCCTAACTTATTTACTTTCGCGAATACACACAATGAAGAAATCAATCCAATGTTTGGTCCTTCAGGTGTTTCGATGGTACAAAGACGACCGTAATGAGTATAGTGAACGTCACGCACCTCGAATCCGGCTCTTTCACGAGAAAGACCGCCTGGCCCTAAGGCAGACAACCTTCTTTTGTGCGTAACTTCAGATAGAGGATTTGTTTGATCCATAAATTGAGACAACTGATTTGTTCCAAAGAATGAATTTATAACAGAAGATAAGGTCTTCGCGTTAATCAAATCCAAAGGAGTAAATACCTCGTTATCGCGCACATTCATACGTTCACGAATAGTACGAGCCATACGAGCAAGACCAACACCAAACTGAGAGTAAAGTTGTTCACCAACAGTACGCACACGACGGTTAGATAAGTGGTCAATATCATCTACATCCGCTTTTGAGTTCACCAACTCAATTAAGTATTTAATGATGCTTAGAATGTCATTTTTAGTAAGAACACGAGATGTTTCAGAATCATCAATGTTCAATTTTTTATTCATTCTATAACGCCCAACTTCACCTAGGTCATAACGAGAATCCGAGAAAAATAATTTTTCAAAGACCCCCTTCGCAGTTTCATAATCTGGTGGTTCAGCATTACGTAACTGGCGATAGATATGCTCTACGGCTTCTTTTTCGGAGTTTGAAGTATCTTTTTGTAAAGTGTTGTAGATGATTGTATAATCAGCCGTATTTGCGTCTTCTTTATGGAATATAACAGTTTTAACACCAGCATCAACCACCATGTCAATATGAGCATCCTCAAAAACTGTTTCGCGATCAAGGATCACTTCATTACGTTCGATAGAAACAACTTCTCCCGTATCTTCGTCTCCAAAGTCCTCAATCCAAGACTTCAATACACGTGCAGCCAATCTTCTACCAACACATTTTTTCAATGCAGCCTTGTTTGCTTTTACTTCATCAGCAAGGCCAAAAATTTCTAAGATATCTTTATCTGTTTCGTAACCGATAGCACGGAACAACGTAGTAACCGGCAATTTTTTCTTACGATCGATGTAAGCGTACATTACACTATTGATATCTGTTGTAAATTCAATCCAAGAACCCTTGAAAGGAATTACACGAGCAGAATACAATTTTGTACCATTGGCGTGTCTACTTTGTCCAAAGAAAACTCCCGGAGAACGGTGTAACTGAGAAACGATAACACGTTCTGCACCGTTAATTACGAAAGACCCTTTTGGAGTCATATAAGGAATAGTACCTAGATACACATCTTGCACGATAGTTTCAAAATCTTCGTGTTCAGGATCTGTACAGTACAATTTTAATTTAGCTTTTAAAGGAACACTGTAGGTAAGGCCTCTTTCGATGCACTCATCTATCGTGTAACGTGGAGGATCGATGAAATAATCAAGGAATTCCAACACAAACTGGTTACGCGTATCAGTAATTGGGAAATTTTCCGCAAAAACTTTAAATAGACCTTCACTTTCACGATTTTCAGGAGTAGTTTCTAATTGAAAAAACTCTTGGAAGGATTTTAACTGAATATCCAAAAAATCTGGATATGCAAATTGATTTTTGCTAGATGCAAAACTAATTCTCGTTGATGTATTGCTTGTTGTTGCCAAGGCGAAAATTTTTTAATTGAGAAAAGGACTTTATGCGGCTAAAAGCCGTAAAACAGGATAAGGTATTCCGACAAAAGCCGGGATACCCATCCTGTGAATAAGCAATAAATTACTTAATTTCTACTTCAGCACCAGCTTCTTCTAGAGATTTCTTAAGGCCTTCAGCCTCATCTTTAGAAACTCCTTCTTTTAATGTTGCAGGTGCACCGTCAACGATGTCTTTAGACTCTTTCAATCCGTTACCAGTAAGCTCTTTAACCAACTTAACAACAGCTAGTTTGTTAGCACCTCCAGATTTCAAGATAACATCAAATTCTGTTTTTTCAGCAGCAGCTTCGCCACCACCAGCAGCACCACCACCAGCAACCATTACAGGAGCTGCAGCAGCCGGTTCAATTCCGTACTCATCTTTCAAGATAGTTGCCAATTCGTTAACTTCTTTAACTGTCAAGTTAACCAATGTTTCTGCGATTTGTTTTAAATCAGCCATTTTTATTCAATTTAAAAAGGTTCGTAAATAAATAATTATGCTCTTTCTTCGAGCGTTTTTAAGATTCCAGCAATTTTAGCACCGCCTCCTTTAAGTCCAGAAATAACATTTTTAGCAGGACTTTGAAGCAATCCAATGATTTCGCCAATCAATTCTTCTTTAGACTTAATTGCTTCAAGTGTATCTAATTGGTTGTCACCAACAAATACAGCTTCTTCAATGTAAGCGCCTTTAAGAAGAGGCTTTTCATTTTTCTTGCGGAAATCTTTAATTAATTTTGCAGGAGCATTTCCTACTTCTGAAAACAAGATAGAAGTTGGACCATGAAGCACAGAGGCTAAATTGTCATAATTTCTACCTTCAACCTGTTGCATTGCTTTAGCAAGCAAAGTATTTTTTACTACGCGTAATTCAATACCTTGTTGAAAGCAACGGCGTCTAAACTGGTTGATTGTTTCAACAGTAAGATCAGCTGTGTCTGCAAGATAGAAGATGTTTGCTTTTGATAAATCAGCTGCAAGCTCTTCGATGTACTGTGCTTTTTGATCTTTATTCATTTTTCAAGATATTAAGCTACAACAGATTTAGCATCAATTTGGATACTTGGAGACATTGTAGAGCTTAAGTAAATACTACGAATGTATGTACCTTTAGCTGATGAAGGTTTTAATTTAATAAGTTGTTGGATCAATTCATTTGCATTGTCACGAATCTTGTCTCCTTCGAAACTAGCTTTCCCAACAGAAGCATGAATGTTTCCGTATTTATCAACTTTGAAATCAATTTTACCTGCTTTCACTTCGCTAACAGCTTTACCAACTTCCATTGTTACAGTACCAGTCTTAGGGTTCGGCATCAAACCACGTGGACCTAAAACACGTCCAAGTGCACCAACTTTACCCATAACAGACGGCATTGTAATAATAACGTCGATGTCTGTCCAACCACCTTTGATTTTATCGATGAATTCATCAAGACCAACATAGTCAGCACCAGCTTCTTTAGCTTCAGCTTCTTTGTCAGGAGTACAAAGTACAAGTACGCGTACATCCTTACCAGTTCCGTGAGGCAAAGCTACTGTGCCACGAATCATTTGATTCGCTTTACGTGGATCAACTCCTAAGCGAACTGAAATGTCAACAGATGCATCAAATTTTGTAGTTGTGATATCTTTCACCAACGCGCAAGCGTCAGTCAAAGTATAAGATTTAGAAAGGTCAACCTTTGCTAAAACTTCTTTTCTTTTTTTAGAAATTTTACCCATGATCTACAAATTATTTTGTCTTAGGAGCTTCACCTCCTTTAACAGTTACACCCATACTACGAGCAGTTCCAGCAATCATAGACATTGCTGAATCAACCGTAAAACAATTCAAATCTGGCATTTTATCTTCAGCGATCGTGCGAACTTGGTCCCAAGACATAGAACCAACTTTGCTTTTGTTAGGTTCAGCAGAACCTTTTTTCAACTTAGCGCTTTCAACAATCTGCACAGCTGCAGGAGGAGTTTTGATGACAAAATCAAACGATTTGTCACTGTAAACAGTTATCACACATGGCAATACTTTCCCTTGCTTGTCCTGCGTGCGCGCATTGTATTGCTTGCAGAATTCCATAATGTTAACCCCTTTTGCACCGAGTGCAGGACCAACTGGAGGAGCTGGGTTAGCTTGACCACCTTTGATTTGTAATTTAATCAATGCTGCTACTTCTTTAGCCATTGTATATTTAAATTATGCAGTCATAACGTGGGCTTCTGAATGGGAAGCTTTAATCATTCACCCACTGCTGCGGTTAATACAAAATTATCCTTCTTTCTCCACTTGCATATAGCTAAGTTCCAGAAGGTTCTTTCTACCAAAAATTTTAACCATCACTTTCAATTTCTTCTTTTCTTCGTTGATTTCATCAATCACACCAGAGAAATTATTGAATGGTCCATCAATTACTTTAACAGATTCACCAACCACAAAAGGTATTTTCAATTCTTCTTCTGTTTCAGCTAGTTCATCTACTTTTCCTAAAATACGATTTACTTCAGCAAGGCGCATAGGTAGAGGCTCACCTCCTTTTTCTGCTCCTAAGAATCCGATAACATTTGGTATTCCTTTGATAACGTGTGAAACTTCACCAACAAGTGCAGCTTCTACAAGTACATAACCAGGCAAATACGCTTTTTCTTTAGATACTTTTTTTCCATTTCTGATTTGAAAAACCTTTTCAGTAGGAATCATTACCTGAGAAACAAAATCGTCTAATTTTAAACGCGAAATTTCAAGATCAAGATATTCCTTAACCTTCTTTTCTTTTCCACTTACTGCACGAACAACGTACCAACGTTTAGCAATATCTCCCATTTTCGGTTTAAATAAACGAATAAATAAATCCAACAATACCTTTCCAAGCTGATGTAGCAGTACCTGTAATTCCAAATACGCTATCCATCGCAAAAATCAACAATGCAAAAAGCACTGAAGCCACAACTACCAATAAGGAATTACTTTGCAGTTCTTTCCAAGTAGGCCACGTTACATGTTGCGTCATCTCTGTAACGGTATTATTGATATATTCTTTAATTTTTGACATAGTTCATCAATTAATGCACGGGCGGTAGGATTCGAACCCACGACCAATGGTTTTGGAGACCACTACTCTACCAGCTGAGCTACACCCGTATAAAAAGGGGAGTAATTATCTCCCCTTAATATTTACTTGCTATATTGTATTAAGCAATGATTTCAGTAACCTGACCAGCACCAACAGTACGTCCACCTTCGCGGATAGCGAAACGTAAACCTTTGTCCATTGCTACAGGAACGATCAACTTAACATTGATAGTTACGTTATCACCTGGCATAACCATTTCACGACCATCA
>JBDHXR010000152.1:0-5834 GCA_039810825.1 Fluviicola sp. | reverse complement strand
CAAATAAAGGGTATATTGCTCCTAAACGTGAAAAAAACATTACTGTTATTGGGCAGGAAGGGCTCGGAATAGTTTATGTTGGGGCAAACTCAATGAAATCAGGAAATTATATGTCTGAACACGATCAAGTAATTTCTGAAAAACTTGGATGGGTTTTATGTGGTGGTGATTTAAGTGAAAACACTCTGGTTTCTGAACAATATCTACTTGATATGGAACGCAAAGCTTTTGTTGAACTATGCCAAACTAGAAAAACTTTAGAGCGATTAGAAAGCCTTGTGAAAAACGGTAAAATATTAAGAAATTAAGAACTTCAAAGAATTAACACCATGAATAAAGCATATATTGTGGCAGGTTTTAGAACTGCTGTTGGCAAATCAGGAAAAGGCGCTTTACGATTTTACAGACCCGATGATTTAGCCGCTAAAGTAATTGAACATCTTGTTTCTTCTGTTCCTCAGTTAGACAAAGAACTCATTGATGACGTAATTGTAGGAAATGCAAATCCTGAAGCAGAGCAAGGGCTAAATGTAGGTCGAATGATCTCATTAATGGGTTTACATACCGAAAAAGTGCCCGGGGTAACCGTAAATAGATACTGCTCATCTGGACTTGAAACCATTGCAATTGCAAAGGCAAAAATAGAAACAGGAATGGCAGATTGTATTATTGCAGGCGGAGTAGAATCTATGTCTATGATGGCAATGGGTGGATGGAGAATTGTTCCAAACCCTAAAGTTGGAAAAGCTAATCCAACATGGTATTGGGGAATGGGACTAACCGCAGAAGCTGTAGCCAATCAATTTAATGTAAGCCGTGAAGAGCAAGATATTTTTGCACTAAATTCACAAAATAAAGCTTTGAAAGCTATTGCTGACGGGAAGTTTAAAGATGATATTGTACCTATAGAAATTGAACATATTTTCTTAGATGAAAACGAGAAAAGACTATCAAAAACATCTATTTTCGATACAGATGAAGGTCCGCGTACTTCTAACCTTGAAGGATTAGCTAAATTGAAGCCCGTTTTTGATGCGAAAGGATCTGTTACTGCTGGTAACTCATCTCAAACATCTGATGGTGCTGCTTTTGTTTTGGTAATGTCTGAAAAGATGATCAAAGAATTGAATATCGAACCCATTGCATATTTACACAGCTATGCTGTAGCTGGCGTAGAACCAAGAATCATGGGTGTAGGACCAGTAGCTGCAATTCCAAAAGCTCTGAAACAGGCAAATTTTTCACTCAATAACATTGACTTGATTGAATTAAACGAGGCATTTGCTTCACAATCTCTTGCTGTGATTCGAGAAGTAGGATTGAATCCTGATATCGTGAATGTAAATGGTGGCGCTATAGCATTGGGTCATCCGCTTGGTTGCACAGGAGCAAAACTTACTGTACAACTGTTAAATGAAATGCGTAGAAGAAAACAAAAATACGGCATGGTTACCATGTGTGTAGGAACAGGTCAAGGCGCTGCTGGTGTATTTGAACTTCTGAAATAAGCACCAATATTATGGAGTCGATTTTGAGTATAGAATCGACTCTTTTTTTACACACTATTAAAATTCAAAACCCTTGTTCATGTTAAAAAGCAAGCTTCTACTATTTTTTCTGCTACTGATAATTACGGCTTGTTCTAAAGAGAAAAGGTCGATGAAAGCATCTCGACTTATGCAAAATTTCATTATCAATATTGCAGATTACGCACGTAAAACCAATCCAAACTTCATAGTGATACCTCAAAATGGATTGGAATTAGGGTATGTAGATGCTGATACCAGCTTAGGATTGAATCAGTCTTTTTTATCTAAAATCGACGGCTTTGGGGTAGAAGGTCTATTCTATGGAGAAGAAGAAAGTCCTGACGCATACAGCATTGCTATGGCTAAGAAAATTGGAGAAAGTGAGCGCATACTTTCAGCAGATTATTTATCCGATAACAGTTTGTTTTCCAATGCAGTAAGTCAAAATCAAGGTTATGGATTTCTATGCTTTCCTCGGCATTCAACAAATTATGATTATCTAGAAATCCCATCAACGGTAATTCAAGAAAACCCAAACAACATCACCACATTGGCTTCGGCTCAAAATTATTTATACTTAATCTCTACAAGCAATTACTCTAGTAAATCTACATATTTACAAGCCATTGCTTCAACAAATTTTGATGCGGTTATTATTGACTTATTTTATGAAGACGAGCCTTTAACCGCTAATGAAGTTCAATTGCTAAAAACAAAAGCAAATGGTGGCTCTAGAAAAGTGATTGCGTACATGAGCATTGGTTCAGCCGAAAAATACAGATATTACTGGAAGAAAACTTGGGGCTTGCACAGACCGTCATGGATTAAAAGAAAATACGATGGATATCCGGATGAATTTTGGGTAAAGTTTTGGCACAAGGATTGGCAAGAAATCATTTATGGCAACGATGAATCTTACACACATAAAATTCTAACTGCAGGTTTTGATGGTGTTTATCTAGATAATGTAGAAGCATACTATTTTTTGTATTTCAAAAATTAGCCATATTCCATCGATTTGATTAAATTCGCATCGCAAGATTTTTATAGAAAAGGTATGAATTACGATATTATTGTTGTAGGAAGTGGACCGGGCGGTTATGTAACTGCTATTCGCGCTTCTCAATTAGGATTTAAAGTTGCTGTTGTAGAACGTGATGCTTTGGGTGGTATATGCTTGAATTGGGGATGTATTCCTACAAAAGCTTTGCTAAAAAGCGCAAATGTTTTTGAATACATTCAACATGCTTCTGATTACGGAATTACTGTGAAGGATTCAAAAGCTGAGTTCTCTTCTATCATAGAACGTTCTCGTGGAGTTGCAAATGGCATGAGTCAAGGTATTCAGTTTTTGATGAAGAAAAACAAAATCGATGTTATCAAAGGTTTTGGAGTATTGAAACCCGGAAAAAAAGTAGCTGTAACAGGTGAGGATGGAAAAGTAACTGAATACTCTGCTGAAAAAGGTGTAATTATTGCAACAGGTGCACGCTCACGTCAACTACCAAATTTACCTCAAGATGGCAAAAAAGTAATTGGTTACCGCGAGGCAATGTCTCTTCCTTCTCAACCAAAAAAAATGGTTGTTGTAGGTTCAGGAGCAATCGGTGTAGAGTTTTCATATTTCTACAATGCTCTTGGCACAGAGGTTACAATTGTTGAATTTTTGCCAAACATCGTTCCAATAGAAGATGAAGATGTTTCTAAACAACTTGAAAAATCTTTGAAAAAATCAGGAATCAACATCATGACAAATGCATCTGTAGAGTCCGTTGATACTTCTGGAAAAGGTTGTGTGGTTACAGTGAAGACGGCAAAAGGAGAAGAGAAAATTGAGTGCGATGTAGTACTTTCTGCAGTTGGTATTCAAGCAAATATCGAAAACATTGGTCTTGAAGACTTAGGTATCGTAGTTGACAAAGGAAGAATTCTTGTTGACGATTATTACCAAACAAACATTCCTGGATATTTTGCAATTGGTGATGTAATTCCTACGGCTGCTTTGGCACACGTTGCTTCTGCAGAAGGTATCATATGTGTTGAAAAATTGGCTGGTCACCACCCAGAACCATTAAACTACGGAAATATTCCTGGCTGTACGTATTGCTCACCTGAAGTTTCATCTGTTGGTATGACTGAAAAACAAGCAAAAGATGCCGGTTATGAAATCAAAGTAGGAAAATTCCCGTTCTCTGCTTCGGGTAAAGCATCGGCTGCTGGAGCAAAAGATGGTTTTGTAAAGTTAATTTTTGATGCTAAATACGGCGAACTGCTTGGTGGTCACATGATTGGTTACAATGTAACTGAAATGATTGCTGAAATTGTTGCTATCCGTAAATTAGAAGTAACAGGAGAAGAATTAATTAAAACAGTTCACCCGCACCCTACAATGTCTGAAGCTGTTATGGAAGCTGCAGCTGCAGCATACGGTGAGGTAATCCACTTGTAAACAATTCTATACACAATAGAAAAGACCGAGTTAAGCTCGGTCTTTTTTTATCTAAACTTTCAGAAGCAAACTTACTATACAATATCTGAGTGCAAAACTGTGTTGTTGGATACGATTGCACCATTTTGACTATCATGATCGAGTTCAATGTCTATCCTCCCCAATATCAATCCGCCATAACCAACTTGATTGATAAAAACAGGCTTCCCTTCAGCGTTCGTTACCTCTGATATCTCATTCAAAAAAGTATGTGTGTGCCCACCAATAATTACATCTATTCCGGAAGTTTCTTTTGCTAAAATTTGGTCAGAAACCTGATTCGTAGAGTATTCGTATCCCAAATGAGATAAACAAATTACAATGTCTGCACCTTTTCCTCGCAATTGTTTTACCTGTTCTTTTGCAATTTGAATTGGATCATTGTATTTCAACCCTTCCCAATTGTTTGACGCTACCAAGCCATTCAAATCTACACCCAAACCAAAAATTCCGATTTTATAGCCTCCTTTTTTGAGAATCGTATTTGGAAGTACAACATCATTCAACGGAGTGTTTTCTATCGAATAATTAGCATTCACAACTTTAAATGAAGCATGAGTCAAAGCATTTTTGTATGCTTCCATGCCTATATCAAAATCATGATTCCCTAAGGTAACCGCATCATATTTCATGGCTTCCATGGTTTTCATTTCCAACACACCTTTGAATTTATTAAAGTATGGAGTTCCTTGAAAAATATCTCCAGCATCCAGCAACAACACATTTTCTTCTTCGTTACGTATCTTCTGAACCATGCTTGCTCTTCTACTTACACCGCCCATGTTTGCATATTTCGGGTGATTTTCTGGAAATGGATCAATGTTTGAATGTGTATCATTGGTATGCAATATTACCAATTTCGTGCTTTTCTTTTTGGCGCTCATCAATGAAGGAGAAACCAATGCCACCCCTGCTAAAACGCCCGTTCTTTGTAAAAATAATCTCCGTTCCATGCTACCAAGTTAATGGTTCTTACCATGAAAAACTAGCAATCAAACGATTTTAACAGATTTTATACTAAATCAATATCTTATGAATTAAGCACCTTGCAAAACAAAATATTTTATGGGTATTCACAATTTTACCATAAACTAATATTTCTAGATAGCAGATAAGTGAATTTCAAAATAAGTGAGTTTAAACCACATAGAAACATAGGCTCACATAGTTTTTTATTTTTCCTATGTGGTTCTATGTAACCTATGTGGTTCAAAATACCATAAAGAATAAAATATTTCTTTTTATTTGTTTTTGGATCACTTGCAAATTCAATCAAACGGTTTTTTAAACCTTTTGGTAAAGAAGCGAATACTCAAAAATTATTTTTACTTCTACTTTATCACAACTACTCGACTTCTGAATTTTTCCTGTTTATTTTCATCTTGGATGACAACTGCGTAAGTGCCAGAAGGCAAGTTTGAATCAACTTGCATCATCTTGGTGTCGCTATCTACATTTCTGATTTCTAGCAACTTTCCTTTCACATCTATGATTTGAACAACATCGCCACCAAGTAATTGTCCTTGTATGTTGAAATCACCTTCGCAAGGCACCGGATACAACTCAATCCGTTGTTTTTCAGTTTCTTCCATTCCTAGATTATCAATAACTGTAACAGTGACTGTATCTGCCGAAAAAATACCGTTGAGCGTATGCGACACCACGTAGGTTGTTGTTTCTTGTGGGCTTACGTACAAGCCTGCTGTGTTTGAAGCTATTTGTGTGCCATCTAGTTTGTGCCATACGGAAGGCATGTTGCTTATTTTCTGCCCAATAAATGCCGTATCATTGATGAAAATAGTGGTATCTGCGCCAGA
>JBDHXR010000151.1:0-5861 GCA_039810825.1 Fluviicola sp. | reverse complement strand
TGAAGCACGTGAAAAGCTTAAAAAAGGAGTTGATTCATTAGCAAACGCTGTAAAAGTTACATTGGGACCTAAAGGCCGAAATGTAGTGATTGGAAAAAAATATGGTGCACCACATGTTACAAAAGATGGTGTTACTGTAGCTAAAGAAGTAGAGTTGAAAGACCCGATTGAAAACATGGGCGCGCAAATGGTAAAAGAAGTTGCTTCAAAAACTGCTGATATTGCGGGCGATGGAACAACAACAGCTACTGTATTGGCACAGGCAATAATTTCTGCAGGCTTGAAAAACGTAGCTGCAGGTGCGAATCCAATGGATTTGAAACGAGGAATCAACAAAGCAGTAGAATCTGTAGTAAAAGATTTGAAAAAACTTTCTAAAGAAGTTGGTTCAGACAATGATAAAATCAAGCAAATTGCTACAATATCTGCAAACAACGATGATAAAATTGGATCTTTAATTGCAGAAGCAATGAAAACAGTTGGAAAAGACGGAGTAATCACCGTTGAAGAAGCAAAAGGAACTGAAACAGAAGTGAAAACTGTAGAGGGAATGCAATTCGATAGAGGATATCTTTCTCCGTACTTTGTGACCAATCCAGAGAAAATGATTGTTGAAATGGAGCGTCCGTACATCTTAATTTACGACAAGAAAATCAGCAACATGAAAGAATTGCTTCCTTTATTGGAACCAATTGTTCAAAACGGTAAATCTTTAATCATTGTTGCAGAAGATGTAGATGGAGAAGCTTTGACAACTTTGGTGGTAAACCGCTTAAGAGGGAATCTTAAAATTGCAGCCGTAAAAGCACCAGGATTCGGAGACCGAAGAAAAGCAATGTTGGAAGACATCGCTATTTTGACTGGTGGACAAGTTATCACTGAAGAGCGAGGTTTCACCTTAGAAAACGCAACTTTAGAAATGCTTGGTACAGCTGAAAAAGTTGAAATTGACAAAGACAATACAACGATTGTTAACGGTGCCGGTAAAAAAGACCAAATCAAAGCTCGAATTGGTCAGATTAAAGCACAAATGGCTGCTACAACATCAGATTACGATCGTGAAAAATTGCAAGAGCGTTTAGCTAAATTAGCTGGTGGTGTTGCAGTATTATACATTGGTGCACCAACCGAAGTGGAAATGAAAGAAAAGAAAGACCGTGTTGATGATGCCTTGGCTGCAACTAGAGCTGCGGTAGAAGAAGGAATAATACCGGGAGGTGGTGTTGCTTTGATTCGTTCAATCGATGCACTTGAAAAATTAAAAGGTGAAAACGATGACGAAACTACTGGAATCGAAATCGTTAAACGTGCAGTTGAAGAACCTTTACGCCAGATTGTTGAAAATGCAGGTGGTGAAGGCGCTGTGGTAGTACAAAAAGTACGCGAAGGAAAAGCTGATTTTGGATACAACGCACGCACTGATGAATACCAAAACTTATACAAAGCTGGTGTTATCGATCCAACGAAGGTAACACGTATTGCTATGGAAAATGCAGCTTCTATTGCATCTATGTTGCTTACAACTGAATGTGTAATTGCTGACGAACCGGAAGAACCAGGGGCAGCAATGCCAGGCGGAATGCCAGGTGGAATGCCGGGAATGATGTAAAAATAATTCTGCATAAAAAAACGGGTGAAATAATTTCACCCGTTTTTTTATTCATTAGGAATACCAAAATATTCGATTACATTTTTACGATTCTTTTTGTTGAAATAATTTGTCCATCTTTTTTAAATACTGCAAGAAAAATTCCACTTTCAGCAATATCAACATTCAAGACATTCATTCCATTAATCAAGTAGAAGTTTTGTACTTGTTTTCCATCCAAAGTAAGCACTGACATTTCAACAGCATCTTCATCAATTAACACATTCAATTCACTAGATACCGGATTTGGATAAAGCTCAATGTTCACATTACTCAATGATTGTACACTTAAATTATAATCAAACGGGTATTTTACTTTGTAATACTCAGTATAAAGAACGTTATTGTTTACGTCAGCGTAAGTTGTCATTACTGGATAATCTGTGTTTTTATCCAAATAATAATATGTGTGCGTAGAATCTCGAGCTATTTCCATAGAAAAAACAACGGTTGATCCTATTTTTGAATACACACTATCTACTTTTATTGTGTAATCGTGTAAGCGAACCACATTGTTGTATGTAGCAATTGGAGTTGTTAAGGTTCCAAAAGCATCGTATTTAAACCCTTTGTAAGCATTTGACACATAAAAAGTGTCAATGTTTGAAGCATTTTGATTTATTGAAATTGTCCAAGTGCTGTGTGTAGTTGTGTCAAAATTATAGTATCCAGGAAGTGGAATTAACAATTCATGCGGAGTAGTGTGTGTTTCATAATGCGGGTTTCCACCATCATCGGGTCTAAATCCTTCAACCCAAAAACCTGTAGAATCAGCTTTCCAAAACATGTAACCATTGTTGAAGCCTTGATTAGCTACAGGTGCAGTGCCGAAAAAACCGCTATACAATGCAGCAGGACCGTATGTGAAAATAGTTGAAGTTGGAAATGCTGAGGCGTAAGCAGTTTCAGAAGTAGAATCATAAGTAGGAACTTTTGAATAGTGCTCAATCAAATTTGAGTAATTCCAAGTTTGAGCACTGGCAGAACCAGCAGGAATAACATAGGTTGTTACAGTATCATTTGGCACAATATAGGTAAATCCAGGTTTTGGTAATGAATGAAGCTTGATGGTGTCTTGAGCTGATAAGTTGAAACCCAAAATCACAATAGAAATAGAAGTAAAAAGTTTTTTCATTGGACTAGTTTTTTGGTTAAAAGTAGTTGAAATTATATCAAGTGAAAATGATTTGAATCAGTTTGTGTTAAATGATACTAAGGGTAACCATCAATAAGCTAAGTTCGATTCATTTTGATCGAAAACATTTCATATATTTACAACATAAATAGTCTTTCTGAAAAGAAAGGCTTTCCACTTCACCTTCCCGTTCTATTGCGGATAGAATGAAGTGTCAAAATATAATAAGGCTATTTTCATTGAGAATAGCCTTTGTTTTTGGTTTTGTATATTTCATCAATTCTTGTTGTGGTAGAAGGTACCATTAACACCCAAACTCCTCATCAGCTAAGGGCTGATTTCGTCAAACATGGGTTCGATTGCGCTACGTTGCAACTGCATTTCTAGCGTTGCCTGCATAATGGCCGAGGGTTAGAAGTTCATAAAAAGATTTAGAAGTTAAACTTCAATCTTAATTCCCAAATCTAAATCCTCACAACTTATTGTGGTTTCGAAGCAGGAACCCCAGTAGCGTTGAAAAACGGCTTGGGTACCTCCGCAGAAATGAGTGAAACTTTTTGCACTGTTTAAGGCGCTTCGACGAGTTTGCAAAAAGTAGCGAATGCCCTGCTGTGGAGTCAAACATTTTACACAGCGACGAGTTTTCTTTTGTTTCTTTTCTTTTGAGCGTGTCTGACTACTGACGGATGAATAGAAAAGATAGTTGTTTCGTTCATTAGCTTAGTTACTTTAGCTTTTTAGGGTTGTTACGGTTGTCGAAGAAAAACAACAGCTCAATTCTTTTTTTACTTTTCAGGGAGTAAAACAGAGTAGTATGTGGATGAATAACAGCTTTTCTTGCTTGTTTTGGATTTTTACATGCAGGAAATGCTTTAGGGAAAGCTTTAATAAATTGCAAAGTGTCAACGACCTGTTGTAGAAACGATTCCTCCTCCTTGACAGAGAAATGTATATTGATGTAAGCCCTTATTTCTACAAGTGAAGAAATGGCTCTTGTGCTCCATATAACTTGCATAAGTTATATATTGAGATTAGGAAAATCTTTTTTGAACCTCTGTAGCATCACCTCATGAGGAATACCTGGATCTGTACCATTGTCAAGTTCTTCCATTGCCAAACGAACTTCTTCTAAAACATACTCAGGATACTCATTGACTGAATCACTTGGCTTCTCTTTCTTTAATGAAAGAGCATATTCAAGTAAACGATTAATAAACGTTTTGTCTTCAGATTCAACAATTAGTTGTACTAAATTCAATTTATTCTCTAATGCTCCCATATTTCAAAGATAAAATAAAAATGTTATTGAAACAACATCCTCAAATCTGAATTTTCATGCCGTCGAGTTTTCTTTTGTTTCTTTTCTTTTGAGCGTGTCTGACTACTGACGGAGAAAAAGAAAAGCAACACCGCATTTCAAATTTTATCCTTGTTTTTTTCAAAAAATTCACACTATATCCCGCGTAACACCTAGCATTTTCACTTAACAATTTAACAATATTGTTAAATTGCCCAGAAATTAAAAAAAACCGCAACAATAACTGCTGCGGTCCGGTTTAAGTAAGCGTAGTTTAGCTTTTGTTTACCAAGGGCATAGAAACGACAGAGTTAAATTAAAACTAAATAGTAATCTACGTCAATCTGAAAATAATTCCATATCTTTCCTCATTGAACAAAGTCCAAACGGAACAAGTAGCTGGAGTACACTGATGAAGATAACAACTTGTCCCGAGCATTCGGGAAGCACCAACGGAACACATACACGTACATTTACGCCTATACAAGCGTTTGTGCGCGTGAAATACAGTGCAAGTGCTGCATTCTCATTGGCAAATGCAACCTTGGACATCGTGGATGTGGATACGGTGTATACGGTGCTTGCAAGGGGTGGTTATCGATATGGATTTAACAATATGGAGAGGGATGACGAGCTGAAAGGCAAGGGAAACAGCTATGATTTTGGGGCACGTTTGTATGATTCAAGAATAGGTAGGTTCTTCTCTGTTGACCCGTTAACTGCAAAATATCCTTTTTATTCTCCATATCAATTCTCAGGAAATAGATTGATTGATATGGTAGAACTAGAAGGATTAGAACCAGCAAAACCTGGAACCACATTAGGTCAAAAATCATTGAATCAAGAAGGTAATTCTGGAAAGGTGGATGAATACACTTGGAGTCAAGAAACAAGTAATAAACAAAATTGGATAAAAGGTGCTGAATATACAGGTCCATCAAAAGTGGAAAATGCCAATATGGCTGAACATGTATATTCAACAAGTAAGAGTAACGTAAAAATTGGTTCTGAAGCTACAAACACTGATTATAAATTAATGGCGAAATTTAACGGTGGAGAAGGTAGTAGTGGATTTAAGGCTGCTTTATATGCTAGAGATATTGATGGGATTAAATTTTATTCTCTTGCTTTTGCAGGAACCGATGATTTGATAGACGGTTTAGATGACGCATCGGCTGGATTAGGAAATACAAATGGTCAATTAGTACTAGCAAAATATTTAGCTCAACAAGTAAATAGTTTTGTTAAAAAAGCTGATAATGGGAATAATCTCAGCTTTACAGGTCATTCTTTGGGTGGTGGTTTGGCGGCAATAGCATCATTTGCCACTGGCAGGAAATCGACTACGTTTAATGCTATGGGTATTTCAACTTCTGCTGGTTTAATGAATGGATTGAGTACAACTAATGCTTCAAAATTAATAACAGCATATATTATTAGGGGAGAAGTATTGAATAATGCTCAGCCTACAAAAGCAAATGGATTTAAGTATATGATTAATGGACCAGCAGGAAATAGCGCGTTTGGTGCGCATAGTATTAGCAATTTCACAAAACTTTGGAATAAAAAATGATGAGATTTTAAATTATTTTTTTTCTTTTTCATCTCATTCTTTAATACCTTAAACTCATCAAGTTTGAGTCACTATAATTCTGGGCAATTTTCTATTTTAGTTATATTTATTCTAAACTTGTCTAAAAATTTTAACCTTATGCAGGGGCACCAGAACTTTTACTTGTCTAAAAGTTCTGGACGAAAAGGACACCAACTTGCAGTTGGAT
>JBDHXR010000150.1:0-5900 GCA_039810825.1 Fluviicola sp. | reverse complement strand
TGATCCGTTGTTTGGGTTTTAAATAAAAAGGTATTTACTTGGTCTTGGTGAATGATTTTTTCAAGATATCGAATTACAAAGCCAGGAATCCATTTTACAAGCTTCGGATTTTTACTTTTTATTAAACGCCTAACATTGATAAATTCTTCACTTGGGTTCATAAAACAAAAGTAAGGGAAATAATGTGAAAAATGAGTAAAGAGGGTGACAAAATGAATGAATTATACTGGTTATCATTAAGTGTTTTTCCTTCTGAATCGCCCGTATCTATTGGGCTGTAACTAATATTGCGAATTCAGGTACAAAAACACAATTTTTTAAAAAAAATAAACACCTAACACATTCCTTTTTACTTTTATTTCATATCCTTGTTCCATGAATATATCCACATTTTTTGCTTTCGTTCTCCTATCAATCTCTTGTTTCGCACAGCGTGACACAATTGATATTAACAACAACTGGAGTTTTTGTATCGATAAAAATGCGGAAGGAATTGGGAGTAAATGGTTTTCAAAGTCGCTTAAAAATTCATATGCGGTTAATATTCCACACACTTGGAATGTGGATTCAGTTAATCAAAATCACTACGGGTGGGCATGGTATCAAAGGAAGATAAGTGCTCCAAAATCTTGGAAGAATAAGCTGGTACGTGTTGAATTTGGTGCAGTGAACCACACTGCTTTTGTTTATTTGAATGGAACTTTAATTCTTGAACACAAAGGCGATGGGTTTAATAAGTTTTTGGTTGATCTTACAAATAAACTGCTAATTGGTCAAGAAAATACACTCACTGTAGCTGTGAACAACGATTATGGGAAAGAAAAAATTCCTTATGGAAGTTCATTTGATTGGCCCAATGATGGTGGAATTATCAGACCTGTAAAGTTAATAATCAGTGAAAAGCAAGCAATTCTTCAGATTTTGGCAACGCCAACCCTGAATGTTGAAACCAATGAAGGAAAAGTAGATCTACAACTGCATTTCATTCAAAAAGAGGATATTCAGCTTTTTGTTTCTGTTTCAGAGGAAAATCAAAAAACCAAAAATAGCGTACTATTTCTAAAAACTACTCCGGAATGGACTGAAAATACGGTGAACCTTAGTTTCTTAATTCCAAAAATTAATCCTTGGCATTTTGATTTTCCAAACTTGTATCGAATTGAAGTAAAAGTACTAAAAGGAAAAACTGTAGTTGACCAAGTGAGTACAAACATTGGTTTTAGAGAAGTGAAGTTTGAGAACGGGAAAACGTTATTAAACGGAGTACGCGTAAAGTTGATGGGAGTAGAGTGGACTGCAGGAAGTAACCCTGATTTTGGCTTTGCTGAATCGGATAGCCTAATTATAGCAATGGGAAAATTGATGAAAAATGTAAACTGTATTTTTAGTCGACAACATTTTCAGCAAGGCGATGTGTTTTACGATTTTTGCGATAGAAACGGTATTTTGGTGCAGCAAGAATTACCGTTGTGGGGACCAGAAACTCCAGCAAATGAAACGATTAATATGCTTGCAAAAAAACAGTTGAAAAGTATGATTCATACCTTATACAACCATCCAAGTATTTTTTCATGGGGTGTTGGAAATGAGTTGCGAGCTACAGATTCTGACATGAAACCAATGATTATTGAGCTGTTAAATGAGGTTAGAAGCATAGATCCTACTAGAAGCACAGCCTATGTTAGTAACTCGTTGACGTATAGCTTTTTCAACAATCCAAACTTTATTCCAGATGCTAGCAGTAAAGGCGATTATTTGATGATGAACGAATATGGTGGCAGTTGGTGGGATATACCTACCGGATTGATAGGTACTTACTTAGACAGTGTACATCTTACTTATCCAACAATGCCTTTTTTTATCTCTGAATTTGGATTGTGTGAACCAAATTTTAAAGGTGGAGATGTTCGTAGAGCAGAAGATTTGATTTATCACATGGCTATTTATGAGTCAAAACCATATATAGAAGGTGCAATCTACTTTGATCTCACTGATTATCGTACACATTATCCGGGGACATCTGATACAACGAAATTTAAACGGCGTGTGCATGGCGTTCATGATATGTATGGTAATCCAAAGCCTTCCATGACTGTGTTGCGTGAGCTTTCTTCTCCTGTAGAAGTGCAGCAAGCTAGAACATGGGCAAAAGGAAAATTAAACCTGCTTATTTTTGGCGCTGTTGGTTTACCGCAACATTCAGTGAAAGGGTATAAAGTCTATGTTTCTGATCAAACTGATAATTTTTTATCGTTCAAAAGTTACGACCTACCCGATTTAACACCCGGACAACGTATTGATTTTGAAGTAGATGATTTATTCCCCGGAAAAAACATAGTCACAATCGTTCGTCCAACAGGGTTTGTAGTTACACAAAAAGCGTTTAATTGGAATGAAAAAGATCAATAGTTTTTTTTGGAATTCAACTGCTTTTTATTTTGTGTTGTGCAGTGTGCTTTTCTTGTTTCAGTTCAATGTTTTTTCTCAAACAACCGTTTTTGAAAACAATTCAGATGGATATACTTGTTACCGAATTCCAGCTATTGTGAAGTCTCCAAAAGGGGAGTTGTTGGCATTTGGCGAAGGAAGAAAATCAAATTGCAATGATCACGGTGATGTGGATATTGTACTAAAAAGAAGCAAGAATAACGGGAAAACGTGGAGTAAGTTAGCTGTAGTGGTATCAAATGGAGAGTTTCAATCCGGAAATTCCGCTCCTGTTTACGATATGTTTGATCTTAATTATAAAAAAGGGCGCTTATTCTTATTCTATAATACAGGAACAAATGCTTCGGAATATGAGGTGAGAATGGGAACTGCAAAAAGAGAAGCTTGGTATATTACAAGTATTGATGATGGAAATACATGGTCTAACCCTGTTAACATTACTGCTCAAGTAACGAAAGCAGATGAAGACTGGCGAGCGTTGGCAAACACTCCCGGACATGCTTTTCAACTTTCTAAAGGCAAGTACAAAGGACGTATATTTGTTGCGGCAAACCATTCTAAAGGCAATCCTTCAAATGATTATTCTGATTACAAAGCACATGCGTATTTTTCAGATGATCATGGTGTTACCTGGAAACTTTCACCTACTGTTGAATATCCGGCTAGCAACGAAAGTACTGCTGCTGAACTTTCAAATGGGGGTGTTTTGATGAATATTCGCGACCAATCTGGAAAAAGTGGAAGCAGAATCTGTGCAATCAGCAACAACAGTGGACAAAGTTGGGATACCGTTTACGTTGAAACGCAACTTCCGGATCCAGTTTGTCAAGGCAGTATGCTGAATTATTCCTCTAAAAAAGGTCAAAACACATTGCTATTCTCGAATTTAAACCATCAAACTGAGCGCAAAAATCTGACATTATATGCCAGTTACGACGACGGTAAAACTTGGGAAATAATTGCAGTTGTTTGCACAGGTAGTTCAGCATACTCAGATTTGGTTATTCCATCAAAAAAACAAATAGGGATTTTGTATGAAAAAGAGGATTACTCAAAAATTGTTTATCAAACAATTCCCTTTTAAAATCTAGATTCTCCTTACGGCACACAGTACAAGGTGTCAAAAGTAGTTGAATATCCAGCCCATACACCAATTGCTCCACCTTGTATGTTGGTGGGAATGTTGGTTGGTGAAGCAAATGGATTGCCTTGTGTTGAAAGTTGTGTGTATTTTTTCTCTAAAAACTCATACACTCCCAAATCTATTTTCGAGAAACGAATAGCTACAGAGTCTCCTTGTTTGTAATATCCTTTGTCTTTATCCGGAATACTTGAGTCATCCCAAGAAAATGGATTTTCGTAGTAAAATGTAAATGTTTTACCATTAGTAAATTCGTCATTAAATACGGGTGTATAAGTTGCTTTGAAGTTTGCATCTTTCGTGCTTCCATCAATCATATTAATGCGCTTCACTTCCCAAAAATATGAGTCGCCCGTTTCCGTTGGGTCGTTTAACCATGCCCAAGAAAAACCATAGCCAGCATCTACACTTTGATCCTCTTTCCAATATACTTCGGTAAGAGAAACCGGTGGTAAAATAGATGTGCTAGAAGTGTATGTTTGACCATTTAATTCAACTTTCAACGAATACGTTTTACCTACTTGCCCCCAAATAGCTGTATTGAATGTAGAATAAGCACAGAGGTGATAGTTTCCTAATTCACTTTCGGGAATCCCAAACATTGCTGCAACCATAGCTTCTGTTCCAGGTGGTAAATTGTCACTGCAAATTTGATCTAAAACTACTGTGGTTGTACCATCCGAAACGGTAACAATGACGCCAGATTGAAAACCGTTTAAAACAGCATCCATTGTTGTAGCAGAGTATATGTCTTGAGTTTTTGAAATAAGCACAATTGGTGGCATATTTGGCTCAATTCTGCCGTCAATCACTGTTTGTGCTTCATATCCGGGTATATCAATTTTTACTTCTTTCACACAAGATGCAAGAAGAAAAACGAGTACAATTAATCGAGTTAAAATTCGAAATTCCATGTTATACTAGGTAATATAGGAAACAATGTTACTTGCTTCACACTTATTTTAAAATCGTTTTTTTGGAGAGAACCATCACTGTCAATGTATAAGAAATACGGATTAGCTCTGTTGTACACATTGTAAACCGAGAAAACCACATTTTGTCTCAGCTTTTTTTGTATCGTTTTTGATTCACCGGTAATCTTATCAATTTTTACTTTGGTTGGTTTGTCTGTCCATGTTGCAGAAATATCCAAACGATGGTATGGAATCATGCGGGTTGAATTTCGTTTACCATAGTTTAACAATAAATCTTGATTTTGTAAATACCAACTATTGGGCAGTGTCATTGTATTTCCTGATGCAAAAACAAAGGACATTCCAAAGCTCCACCGCTTTGTCATTTCATAGCTACAAACCAAGGTTAAATCATGCCTTCTGTCGTATTTTGCAGGATATTTTTCTGCTTGGATATCTTTGAAATAGCGTTCTGATTTAGAAATGGTGTATCCAACCCAGCCTGTAATTTTCCCAAATGAACGCTTGATAAAAAACTCTGCACCGTAGCTCCAACCTTTTCCGTAAACCAATAAATTATCGGTGTTGTCGTTTACATTATCTGTTGGAAGCGCACCTTGCTTGAATTCAACCATGTTGTTCATTTCCTTGTAATAAAGTTCCACCGAGGTTTCCCACTTATTATCATCAAAATTTCGAAAATAACCTAAACTTGCTTGCCACCCTTTTTGTGGTTTTGCTAAGTCAGTTGTTGGATACCAAATATCTGTAGGTAATGATACGGCACTTAAACTTGCCAAATGAACATACTGATTGTTGTATGAAAAGCCTGCTTTAATTGAGCTTTTATCTTTCAATAAAAAGCGCATGGCAAGTCTAGGCTCATAACCAAAATAATTGGATATCAATTCATTTCGTTTGTAAACTCGGGTTGAATCGGTATTTCCACTAATGCCTTTGTAATAGCGTGTAAATGGTCCTGCAAATTGATATGCACTGAATCGAAATCCTACATTTACGCGCAACCATGAAGTAAAATCGATTTCATCTAACACGTAAATTCCAGATTCGTGGCTGTGAAGTTTTTGTGCCAATCCTGTGTCAAAAACGACGTCTTTCTGTTTTGCAGAAACACTGGTTGGTGTAAAGGTGTGAAAGGTATAATCTGCACCAAATTTGATGGTTTGTTTCAAGGTAGGGAAGTATGAAAATTCTACTTTACCGCCATAATCTCGCACTCCAGATTTCAACTCAAAATTAAATTCATCTTGATCAGAAATAAAACTAAATAAATAATCTGTCATGGAAGTGCTTACATTCATCACTAATTTGTTGGTAAACAGGTGATTCCACCTCAAAGCTGCAATCCCATTTCCCCAAGGCATTTTAACACTAAA
>JBDHXR010000149.1:0-5904 GCA_039810825.1 Fluviicola sp. | reverse complement strand
TTGAATATATTTTTTGATATTCACCAAAAAAAAGTACTTTCAACTAAATGAAACAACTTCAAAAAAAATTACAAAAAAGTTTTTCTGATTTAACACAATTGTTGTATCCTAAACATTGTGTGGTTTGCTCTACTGAAAACCCAAATAGTAGTGTTGATGTGTGTCCGATTTGTTTAAGTGAGTTGACGTACACGAAGTTTGAAATGTATGCTGAACCTACTCCGTTAGATCAACTGTTTTGGGGAAGAATTCAACTTTTTGCAACATTTGCCTTGTTTCATTTTAAAAAAGAAGGCGCTGTTCAAAAAATTATTCATGAACTCAAGTACCAAAATAATCCTAATTTGGGAGTGTTTTTTGGAATTGAATTAGGTGAAAAAATTAAAATATTGGGCTCTCTGCAAGATGTAGATGTGCTGATACCTGTTCCTTTACATCACAAAAAACGGTTTCTTCGTGGATACAATCAGGCTGAACAAATTTGCATCGGAATTGAAAAAAGTACTCAAATACCGTACAGAACAGATGTGTTAAAACGTCTAGTACACTCAACTTCTCAAACCAAAAAAGGGAAATTTTCTCGTTGGGAAAGCATGCAAAATCGATTTTACAGCAACAATAATGCATCGTATAACGGCAAACATATTTTGCTAGTAGATGATGTAATTACTACCGGCTCCACGTTGGAAATATGCTACCTTGCATTGCGCAAATTGTATCCAAATGTAAAAATTAGCATTGCAGCATTAGCCGTTGCCGAGTGAAAATTTTGTGCTGGTTCCTCTTGTAAAAATTCAGGATGTAAACAAAAGTATTTTAGAGAAATAATAAAGCATTCTAAAATTTCTGAAAAGCACTATCTTTGCGCCATGAAACACATTCGTAATTTTTGTATTATTGCCCACATCGACCATGGTAAAAGCACTTTGGCAGATCGTCTTTTGCAAACCACTAAGACAATTTCTGACCGTGAATTGAAAAACCAAGCATTGGACGATATGGATTTGGAACGTGAACGAGGTATCACGATCAAATCTAAAGCAATTCAAATGAATTACAATTTTGAAGGTCAAGATTATGTGTTGAATTTGATTGATACTCCCGGGCACGTCGATTTCTCTTATGAGGTTTCTCGATCTATTGCTGCTTGTGAAGGAGCACTGCTTATTGTTGATGCTTCTCAAGGAATTGAAGCACAAACTATTTCAAATTTGTATTTGGCATTGGAACATGATTTAGAAATTATTCCAATTTTAAATAAAATGGACTTACCGGGTGCAATGCCTGAAGAAGTGAGTGATCAAATAGTGGAACTGATTGGATGTAAATTGGACGATATTATCCCTGCATCAGGGAAAACGGGGTTGGGTGTAGATGCCATTCTAGCAGCTGTTATCAACCGTATTCCTGCACCTAAAGGTGATGAAAAGGCACCGCTTCAAGCCATGATTTTTGACTCTGTATTTAATTCTTTTCGTGGGATTATCGCGTATTTCCGTGTGAAAAATGGGGTGATACGCAAAGGAGATAAAGTAAAATTTTTTAATACTGGAAGGGAATACAATGCTGATGAAATTGGAATTCTGAAGATGGATTTACTTCCTAAAAATGAAGTTAGAGCAGGAGATGTTGGGTACATCATTTCAGGAATTAAACAAGCCAATGAGGTAAAAGTAGGGGATACCATTACTACAGTAGCAAATCCATGTGATACTGCCATTAAAGGCTTTGAAGATGTGAAACCCATGGTGTTTGCGGGTATTTACCCAGTAGAAACAGATGATTACGAAGAATTGCGTTATTCCATGGAAAAATTGCAACTGAATGATTCTTCGTTGGTGTTTGAACCGGAATCTTCCGCTGCACTTGGTTTTGGTTTCCGTTGTGGTTTCTTGGGCATGTTGCACCTGGAAATTATTCAAGAGCGTTTGGAGCGTGAATTTAACATGACCGTAATTACTACAGTGCCAAACGTTTCGTATTATTGCTATACAACCAAAAATCCGGAGTTACAAATGGTTGTCAACAACCCTTCTGAATTGCCAGACCCTTCTACACTGCACCACATTGAAGAACCTTTTATCAAAGCACAAGTTATTACTAAATCTGAATACATAGGGCAAATCATGACCTTATGTATTGAAAAACGAGGGGAGTTAAAAAACCAAGTTTACCTAACGCAAGATCGTGTAGAAATCACTTTCGAAATGCCACTTGCAGAGATTGTCTTTGATTTTTATGATCGTTTGAAATCTGTTTCTAGAGGTTATGCTTCTTTCGATTACCATCCAATAGGATACAAAGAATCGGATTTAATCCGAATGGATATTTTATTAAACAGTGAACAGTTAGATGCACTTTCAGCATTGGTTCACCGTAGTAATGCGTATGATTTAGGAAAGAAAATCTGTGTGAAATTGAAAGAATTGATACCACGACAACAATTCGAAATCCCTATTCAAGCTGCAATTGGTGCAAAAATTATTGCTCGTGAAACCATCAAGGCACTTAGAAAAGATGTGACAGCTAAGTGTTATGGAGGCGATATCTCTCGTAAACGTAAGTTGTTGGAAAAACAAAAAGAAGGAAAAAAACGCATGCGCCAAGTTGGTAAAGTGGAAGTGCCACAAGAAGCGTTTATGGCAGTCTTGAAGTTGAATGATTGATGTTTTTACCCTGAGTTTGTTAACCTAAATACAGGATTTTTAATATTTGAATAGCTTTTATTTTTACTATCTATTAGCTGAGTTAAAGCGCAACACACAAGATTTTAAGAGTGAAATCATTGCTTTTCTTAAAAAGAATTGCTACATTGGTACTATCAATTTTAAAAAAACTACTGTTATGAAACACCAAAACCAGCTACCAGCTACCAGCTACCAGCTTAAAGCCCATTTTAAAACCTGTTTTTAACCTTCTCTTTTTCGGAATGTTGTCCTACTCGGGGTATGCACAAACCAACACCTTGCCACCATCGGGGAATGTTGGGATTGGAACTACAACTCCCAGTTCTGCCCTGCAAGTAAACGGCACAGCACGCATAGATTCGTCTTTAATTGTGAAAGATTCTATTGTCATCAACAAAACGGCACGCGTAAAAAGTGATTTAAAAGTGGATGGAAATGCTATATTGAAGGCAGATGCTACTGTGAAAAACGATTTCAAAGTGTTGGGTCAATCCAACTTAATTGGAAACGTAGTGGTAAAAGAAGGTGATTTAAAAGTAAAGTCGTTGGGCGATACAACCTTGCAGGGTAAGGGCATTGTTTTGGTGAATGCAAATGGAAAATTGTCCAACGGTGGCAACATTAAAAGTTTGGTGTACGAAGATGATTATACCTCACCCATGCCTTGTTTGGTAGATGTTAATGGAAATATCATCTACCAAAACCCAATATGGCAGCACGATGCGCAACGCATGTATGTGCTCAACAACAATTGTTTACCCGATGTAAAGGTAGGAATAGGCGTGAAGCCAACGGCAAAGTTGCATGTGAAATTATCCTCCAATCAAGAAACTAACCCGCTATTAATTGAAAATGCGAGCGGAATGAAGTTGTTGCAATTGAACACAAATGGGACTTTACTTGGAAGAAAAATTCGTATTGATATGCAAAGTTTGAAGCTAATGTTTAATCGATTTGAATCAAATTATAGTGATATTTCTCTTCAATCAAACCATTATGGATATCCTCATCTAGGAAGACCAAATGATTACCGGCAAATTACCCCCTTTGATGCCATTTACATCGATAACAACATCAATCCGCACATTAAAATGGAAGGTGATTGGGCTGAAGATGCCGACAGTTTGCGTGATTTTCTGTTGAATGAAATAGAACCTTGGTACTTATACCTTCAAAATTTTGAGTTGGGAAGTCAGGCACGGGCTGATTACACCTACAAAGCCAAGCGCAGGGCAGCTGTAGCTATTTATATTGGCGAAAATGTTACACCATCCACTCCCTTTGGTCCCTACACATTGGCTGCCAATGCAGATTTGGTTCTATCTGCAGGCGAGTACTTGGAAATAGATGGTGTTTTTGAAACCGAATTTGGCACGCAGTTTACAGCATCTGTTGATTACGAGCAGTGTAATCCCAATAAATCTACTCCTTCTGCAAATGAATCAGGTAATTTCGAGGATGTACGGGCGTCCAATTTTTGGCTCAACGAAAATGAACACGCAGCAAATGAGTCCATTGCAGAAGAAAAAGTTACGCTTTATCCCAATCCTACAAATGGCAAGTTCAAGTTGAGTTGCACGGGTTCAATAAAAGTAGTAACTTGTCATTCAATTACAGGCGTTCAGATTTATAGTTTGGAGACAAATTCAACGGAATGGGAGAGCGAACGGGAACTTCCTGCGGGCACATACATCATTCGTTGTTTGGTTAATAACCGCTGGCAGCAGCAAAAATTGGTGGTGTTATGAGAGTAGTTGTTTTATCATTGTTTATGATTGCCGTTTTCTTATTCACGACTTGCACCAAATTTGGCAAGAACGTGTATGTAGATGGTTATGTTCGAAATGCCATAACAGGTGAACCTGTTCCGAATGTTTCATTGAAACTTTATCGGAAACAAATTGATTGGGGAGACCCATTAGGAACTGCCTCTAAAACATTGAAATCAACAACGACGGATGCCAATGGTTATTATAAAGCAGAGCATTTGTCTACACCTTTTAATGCTGTTTATATACAAATGGGAGGTGGAGTGGAAGGTGGCTACGTTTTAGTAGATGGACAGAACCCAACATTAATAAAAAAAGGCAAGAAAAACCATGTTAATTTTGGAATTGTTCCTTACGGTCAACTTCATTGGCATATTAAAAATATAAATTGTGAGGGGGTAACGGATACTATGTGGTATAAAATAAAGTACCAGTATGATTCTGATTTCTTAAGTATTTGGTCTTTTCCATTTACAGGATGTGCCGATATAACAGGCAATGGGACAGACAAGATGGAAATGGGGAATCACATCATTTACATGAGAATAAAGAGACCCTCTGGAACAATTTATAAGTATGATACGGTTTTTGTTAACGAAAGCGGTATTACGAATTTTGATTTATTCTATTAAAATGAATATATTATTACGGATCACAATTTCTATATGTCTGCTCACATCCTGCACCAAATTTGGTAAAAACGTCTATGTAGATGGGCGCGTGTACAATCCGATTACGGGAGAAGGCATCCCGAATATTCCCATTCGTTTGTATCGGAATACAATTGACTCTAAAGATCCTTTGGGAGTAGGCTCCAAAACATTGGAAACTACCACAACCGATGCCAATGGCTACTACAAAGTAGAACATTTATCCACTCCATTCAATAAAGTCTGGATTCGTCTGAATAGTTTAGATTATTACCCTATTGGCTGGGTTGATTTTGGAAACCAGGGAGAAGCAGGCATAAAAAAGGGCAAGAAGAATCACTTGGATTACCAGATGGTGCCGTATGGAGACTTGATTCTTGATATTCATAATGTAAATTGTACTGGAGTTAGTGACACAATGGTCTTTCGTAAAAAATGGTTAGGGCTAACCGAATTTGAAGGTTCATATTCAACTCCTAGAATAGGTTGCTATTCATATACAAGTCCTTTTGCATTTAAAGTACCTATGGGGATGTATGTTTATGAAATGAAAGTTACTCGTTCTGGGGTTATAACTTATGCTTATGATACTGTGGTTGTTCCGAAAACAGGTATTGTAACAATTAATATGGAATATTAAGATGCGATTACTTTTGATTCTGGCAGGAATATTTTTGATTCAGGCTTCCTGTACCAAATTTGGTAAAAACGTCTATGTAGATGGGCGCGTGTACAATCCGATTACGGGAGAAGGCATCCCGAATATTCCCATTCGTTTGTATCGGAATACAATTGACT
>JBDHXR010000148.1:0-5994 GCA_039810825.1 Fluviicola sp. | reverse complement strand
GTTTTTTGTCAGTGCTTGTTTGTGTTTGGGAGTGGTCTTTATCTATTTAATCTCCCTTCAACAAAAATATAAAAACAACTTGCGAATCATACAAACATTTGCATTTGTAAACTGCTCTGAAAAAGACTTTATTCTCAACAACACACCTTATTATCCAAATGGGGCTGAATTTTTATCCGACAATCATCCTTTTGCATACGATATTGACTTATTTGGAACTCATTCGCTTTATGAGCACCTAAACAGAACATCAACTATTGCTGGTTCTACAAAACTTGCTCAAGACTTATCTGGAGTTGTAACAAAAGAGGAATTAAAAGAACGACAAGATGCGATAGAAGAGCTTGCACACAACTTTGACTGGATTCAATCTTTTCAAGTATTTGCACTATTGGGCAAAGACAATGCTGCTACTCATAAATCAATAAATTCTTGGAAAAACCAAAGCTTCAAATTCACGATTGCTACACAAATTTCCTCATACCTCTTCCCTATTTTAGGCGCAACTACAATGTTGCTTCTTTGGAAAACAGGCATAAGCTTGTGGTTCAACCTTGGAGTTGTTTTGTTTCTTGTAAACATGGCTTGTTTTGGCTTTTTACAAAAAAAAATAAAAGCTGAAATTGACCACATTGATAAAATTGGGAGCTCACTGATTGCCTACGGCAAGATGCTTAAATTAATCACTTCAAACAATTGGAAATCAAGCTGTTTAAACACCTTAAAAGAATCTTTAGTTTACCAAGACAAAACCGCTCATGCTGCCTTGATGAAAGCCGGAAAGATTTACAACAATTTAGAAAGCGCAAACAACGGGCTGGTTGTTATGCTTTTAAATGGAACTATTCAATACCACATCCATGTTTATCGTAAGCTTTTAAAATGGAAAAACACCTATCAAGAATTTGTGCCAACATGGATTGAACAAATTGGGCGAATGGAAAGCCTTGTGTCTTTGGCAATTTTTAAAGCCAACAACCCAACGTATGTATTTCCAGAGATTCATTCAGAAATTTCCTTTTCTGATTTAGGACACCCACTAATTCCTTCAAACATTCGTGTCAACAACACCATTGATTTCAGTCAACAGCAAATTGCGATTCTAACAGGGTCAAACATGTCAGGGAAAAGTACTTTTCTACGAAGTATCGGCGCAGCGATTTCTTTAGCAAATGCAGGCTCAGTAATTCCAGCTAGCAAAGCACGTTTTTACCCTATTCACCTTTTGGCATCTATACGGCTTAGTGACTCATTAGCAGAAAATTCATCGTACTTCTTTTCAGAAGTAAGCCGTCTAAAATCAATTATAGAGTTTTTAAGCACACAAAAAGCCTTTGTTTTATTGGATGAGATACTTCGGGGAACAAATTCTGAAGATAAAATTGCTGGAACTGTTGGTGTAATTGAAAAATTGGTTCAAAAAAATGCAAGTGGAATTATTGCCACACATGATTTAGAAGTTTGTAAACTGGAACAAAAATTGCCTGAGAATATTTCAAATTATTGTTTCGAAGCTGAAATTGAGAACAACAAACTCAATTTTGACTACAAACTACGAAAAGGAATCTGTAAAAATAAGAGTGCTACCTTCATCATGAAACAAAACAACATTATATGAAACGAATTGCAACATTAATTTTCAGCATTGGTTTTCTTTCTGTTTTCGCGCAGATGGAAGACATTACAAAACACATAAAAACGAATCCTGGTGAGTTAACGGCTTATATTCATAAGCCTAAAACACAAGAAAAATCAAAGAGATTGAAGCCCTTAATCATTGCATTGCATGGGTGTAACCAAGATGCAAACGAATTGGCTATAAGCAGTGGATGGAATGAATTGGCTGATTATTTTGGCTATTACATTTTGTATCCTGAACAAAAAAGATCAAATAATTTTGTTGGCTGTTTCAACTGGTTTTTAGATTCAGACATCGATAAAGGAAAAGGTGAAATTGGTTCAATCTATGAAATGGTGAGTTATGCTTGCAAAGAATATTCGATAGATACTTCCAAGATCTTTATCTACGGAGTAAGTGGTGGTGGAATGATGGCTGTAAACTTTTTGGCTGCTTACCCATCCCTCATTAAATCAGGAGCAATTTTAGCGGGCGGTTCCTACAAAGTAATCAGCAAACCCTCTGAAGCTTTTTCTTCTATGAAAAACCCAAAAGACACAACACAGGAAGAGCTCAAAAAACGCTTGTATTCGCAAAATCCAAATTACACAGGCAAATTCCCTGAACTAATAGTGATTCACGGCACATCTGATAAAATTGTTGGATACAAAAACAGTGAATTGCTTGTGAAACAATGGAAAACAGTCTTTGATATCGCTTCTGAAAAAGATAGCGTACTGTTTAGAAGCTCAGAAATACCTTCAATTTCGTGTCGCACGTATTACGACACAAACTCTGAGCCTGTTATTCGTTTTTATACTGTAGAAAACTGGGGACATTACATCATGGTAAGTCCAGGTAAAATCCCCGAACATGGAGGAAAAGTTACCAAACATTCCATAGATGGAGGTTTTTTCAGCACCTATCAGATATGTAGAGATTGGGGTATATCCACAGTACAAAGCAACAATTCAGAATAGTATTAAAAACTGTTCACTTTCTGTTGATATTTTTCTGAGAAAAATTGCCTTGATTCGGCTTTTCAAATTACTTTTGTACAAAATTGTTGTAAAAAACAACGTAAAAAAATAAGCATTTTATGAATGAATTTGGTAAACGCGGACAAAATTCAGATTTGAACGCAAGCATTGGGTTAACGAATCTTGGAAATGTATTTTGGAATTTATCTCCTGCAGAATTAGTAGAAGACACGATCATCAACGGGATGGGTGTATTAACAGATACTGGTGCAATTGCTATTGAGACAGGTGAATTTACAGGTCGTTCTCCGAAAGACAGGTTTGTAGTTTGTGACTCAAATACAGAAAACAGCGTTTGGTGGGGAGATATCAATATCAAATTCACCCCTGAAAAATTTGATGCTTTATACAACCGCATGAAAGCGTATATGACAGATAGAGATATGTATGTACGAGATGCATATGCATGCGCTGATGATGAATTCAAAATGAATATTCGTGTTGTTACTGAATATCCTTGGTCTAATATGTTCGCATACAACATGTTTTTGCGTCCAACTGATGCTGAAATTGAAAATTTTACAGCAGATTGGCATATTGTATGTTGCCCGGGCTTTAAAGCAATTCCTGAAATTGATGGTACAAGACAAGCAAATTTTGCTGTATTAAATTTCACTAAGAAAATGATCATTATTGGTGGAACAGCATATACAGGAGAAATTAAGAAAGGTATATTTTCCGTATTAAACTACGTGTTGCCTCATGAGAAAAATGTATTGTCAATGCATTGTTCTGCAAACGTAGGAAAAGAGGGAGATACTGCTATTTTCTTTGGTTTATCAGGTACAGGTAAAACAACTTTATCTTCAGATCCAAACAGAAAATTGATTGGTGATGACGAACATGGCTGGTCTGGAAATACAGTTTTCAATTTTGAAGGTGGTTGCTATGCAAAAACAATCGATTTATCACAAGAAAAGGAACCTCAAATTTTTGATGCCATCAAGTTTGGTGCAATCTTAGAAAATATTGGTTTTAAGCAAGGTACTTCTACGCCAGATTACACAGACGATAGCATTACTCAAAACACACGTGTTTCTTATCCTCTGTATCATATCGACAACATTATGGAGCCATCAAAAGGAGAGAATTTGAAAAATATTTTCTTCTTAACATGTGATGCTTTTGGTGTGTTGCCTCCAATCTCATTATTAACAAAAGAACAAGCAATGTATCACTTTATGTCTGGTTACACTGCAAAGGTAGCAGGAACAGAAGTTGGCATTACTGAGCCTTCCACTACATTCTCAGCTTGTTTCGGAAAAGCATTTTTACCTCTTCACCCTGCAAAATATGCAGAATTGTTGGGGAACAAAATTGGCAATTCAGGAATAAAAGTTTGGCTTGTAAATACAGGCTGGTCTGGCGGTTCTTACGGAGTTGGAAGTCGTATGAAATTATCATACACGAGAGCATTGATTACAGCAGCATTGGAAGGTAAACTTGATTCAGTTGCTTTTGAAACATTGCCGGTGTTTGATTTGGCCTTCCCTACTTCTTGTCCAGATGTGCCAACAGAAATATTGAATCCAAGAAATACTTGGGCTGATAAAACAGCATTTGATAAAACAGCTGCACATTTAGCAGAACAATTTGTGAAGAATTTTGACGTTTATGCATCAGAAACTTCTCAAGAAATTCTTAATGCAGCGCCAAAAGTTACTGTATAAATTTTAACTACAGTTTGCAAAGGCTCTTCAGAATTTGAGGAGCCTTTGTTTTGAAGTAAAATGAGAAAAAAAGTTGTATTCATATTGCTTTTCTTATTCTTGACAATACACTATGGTCAAGCTCAACTTACTATTTCAAAAATTAAAGACAGTGTTTTTGTTTTTACTACTTTTCAATCGTATAAAGGAGAAAAAATATCTTCTCACGGATTAATCATATCTACCAGCATTGGTGCTGTAATGATAGACACTCCTTGGGATTCAACTGAATTTAAGCCACTACTTGATACAGTAAAAGCATTATTAAATCAAAAAGTGATTTTGGTATTTTCTACGCATTGGCATGATGATAGAACAGCTGGATTATCGTACTATAATAATTTAGGAATTCCAACATACTCTTCTTGTGCCACAAAATACTTGTGTATTGAAAACCATCAACCAGTTGCACAATACTGTTTTGAAGGAGACACCGTAATGCAATTTGGAAATCAAAAAATAGAATTTCACTACCCGGGTGCAGGGCATTCTAGTGACAACATGGTGGTCTATTTACAAAATCAGAAAATTCTCTTTGGTGGGTGCTTCATAAAATCGAAAGGTGCGAAAGATCTTGGCAATTTGTCGGATGCTAACTTAGGAATGTGGCCTGTTGCATTAAAAAACTTGAAAAAGAAATATCCTCATGTAAAACTCACAATTCCCGGTCATTTTGAGCTATCAAACATGAAAGGAAAAACACTCATCAATTATACAAAAAAATTAATTCGCTACCATTTTAAGGGAAAGAAAATGAAGTGATAATCAATTAATTTGAATGAAAAACAACTTAATTTTTGACAAGCTTGAGTCTGTTCAAGAATCAATAAAAAAGAATCAACATAAAGCAAGAATAAATAAAATTCGATTCGCTTTTATTGCTGTTTTTAGTTTGATTTTTGGCATTGTGTACATTTTACCCGATTTAAATAGACTGGATATTTCAATACCACTACAATCTGTAATCATTTTTGGATTGATTCTTTTATTATTAGTTTTTATTATACAAACTCCTTTGAACCATTTCTTAAGTGACCGATATAAAACAATAATAAATATAGATCTAAAACAAACTTTCGTGTTACACGAGTTATCAAAATACAATGCACAAATGCGTTTTGATTCTAGCGAAGGGCTAAGTCAAGAATTATTATTTAAAAATGGAGTATTCAGTAGTATGTTTAAAGGAGCTTACAGTGATGATTTGTTGAGTGGAGAAATAAATTCACACAAAGTACAAATAGCTGAATATCACGTATGTAGCTTGTTAAAATGCTACTTTGATGGATTTGTTACCCTAATATTTCATACAAATTTAGACGACTTTCATTACGATAAATTACATAAAAAAAAGAATCAAAATATACCTGTCAACTTAGTTGAATATTTTCAACAAAATCCTCACATCTTATTTGCGAAATCAATCAATGGAAATGTACTTATTGGCACTCAAGGAAGGAAAAATATGTTTGAGTATAATTATTCAAAAATGAAGGATAATTTAGATTCTTATACTTTGGATGTGTCCTTTTTTATGAAAACACTTTTATCTATAGACAAGCTTACACAAACATAAAAGTCCCTCTTTCGAAGGACTTCTATTTTTTTTGTGGTAGCTAACAATTAA
>JBDHXR010000147.1:0-6038 GCA_039810825.1 Fluviicola sp. | reverse complement strand
TAAACCTATTGAAATAAAAAAAAGGGATTGTTTAGGCAATCCCTTTTTTAATATAGAACATTAAAGTTGTTTGTATTTTTACAGGAGAAAAAGAATTAATGGATTCAAATCAAAATTTCATAGTTGCAGACTCAGGAGGAAGTGGAACTTCATGGCTAATTGTGAAAGAAGGAAAAATTGAAAAACGTATCGACGTAGAAAGCCTGCATCCAAAATTTCTACAAACAGCAAAACCATCGCCACTATTCGAAATAGAGGAAGAATATAAAAAGAATTTTCAATTATACTTTTATGGAGCAGGATGTGGCAATGAGCAAAGTAAACGTTTTGTTGAAAAACATTTAAAAGAAATTGGCTTTAAACGAATAGAAGTTTTTCCGGACACACTAGCAGCTTGTCGGGCATTTTTAGCAAACAACTCTGGATACGTTGGAATTTTTGGTACAGGTTCAATCATTGTACAATATGATGGCAACAAGATAATCGAAAAAATTGGTGGACTTGGTTCTATGATAGGTGATGAAGGAAGTGGATATTGCTTTGGAAAGTTGCTTTTAAAACACTTGCTTTTAGAAAAAGAATGGACAGATGAAACAAGCCAAATTTTCCATTCAAAAGAGCAAATAGCGGCACAACTTGCTAGTCCAACAGCAATACATTGGGTTTCGTCATTAGCAAAATTGACAAGTCATATAGATTTTACAAGTATCCATATAAAAAATATCAAAAGTTTCATAGAAGAATATAAAAATCAATTAAGTAGTATTTCAGAAGTCTCAATAATTGGCTCATATGCTTATTTCAACCAAAAAATATTTCGTGAAGAATTTTTGAAAGTAGGGATTAAAATAGTCAATATTGAGAAGGATCCACTAGAAAATTTAGCAGTATTTCATAAAAATTTCAAAAAAAAAGAACTAGAATTTTAAGTACTTAGTCGAAAAATTTTAATCTTTCGTATAAAAGTAACTTGTCAATTAAAAAATAATTCACAAATTGCGGTAGCAAAAATAGAAAATGAGGGATTTAGTTATTCAAGCTTCTGTACACACTCCATACATAAACTTCAATCCTAACACTGGGATTATGGAGATAAAAGGCAGGTCGATACCTGATGATCCCGAATCATTTTGGGGACCAATTCTATCGTGGTTTGAAGAATACATGCAAAATCCTAATGAAATGACACTGATGAAGATTGATTTAGAGTATTTCAATATCACTTCGTCAAAAAGAATTTTATTTCTTCTTTACAAACTCAACGAGTTGGTTGACCTAAAAAAGAATGCTAAAGTAGAATGGCACTACCGTAATTCTGATGAAGACATGTATGAAGTAGGACAAGACTACGCATTCATGGTGCACGTTCCGTTTGATTTTATGGAATATAACGATTCAGACATTACAAACTGATTTATTTCATTGAAATTCTTATTTTTGCGCTGTTATGAGAGTAATAGCAGAAATTCCTCATCCAAAATACAAAATTCAAATTTTCAATTACAATGCTAAATACATTGTGAAAATTGAATTGGGGCAATTTGAGCAACTCTTTAAAATTGCTGAAACAGATGTTTCAGATATTGAGGAAGTAAAAACAATGATTACAGAAAAGCTGCTTCGAAACAGTTTAGACCGCTTTTTGACAATGCGAGAAGATTGGAATGATGCGTTTAATAATAAATAGAGAATTATGAAAATAGGTAAATTAATAACACTTAGTTTAATTACGGTTGCGGTAGCTTGTTCTGAAAAAAAGACTAGCCCAGAAGTGAAACCTGAAACACAACCTACTGTGCAAGCTGTTGACACAAAAGGACTGAAAATCGCATTTTACTATTCTGATTCTTTGAAAAATGGATACACCTATTATAAAAATGAAGATGCCAGAATCACAAAAAAAGGTGAATCTTTTCAAAATGAAATGATGACAAAACAAAGAAGTTTAGAGCAAATGGCTGCTAACTATGATAAATACATGCGCGAAGGAACAATGACCGGAGCAGATTTACAAAATTTAGAAAACGAAATAATTCGTAAAAGAGACCAATTGATGCAAATGCAACAAACTCGAGGTGCTGAACTTGAGAAAGAAACAACCGAAGCATTAGATGTTTTGACGAAAAAAATTGACGTAGCAGGGAAAAAATATTGCGAGAAATACGGAATTGACATTTTGTTGAAACATGGTCCTGGAGGACAAATAAATTTCGTAAATGAAAAAATGGACGTTACTAAATCATTTATCGAATTTTTGAACAACGAACAAGCCCAAATTAACAAGGATTTAGGGAAATAATATGCTGATAGCACAGCAAAAACAAAAGGAAAATATTGCTGAATACATCCTTTACATGTATCAGATTGAAGACGTGATTCGTGCTTATCAATTTGATTTGAATAGAATATTAGCTGAGTTTGTTGAACCTAATCTTCCTGATAAATCTTTCCTTACTCAATACAAAAATTGGTACGAAAGATTGATTAGTGAAATGAAATCAGAGAAAATCTTATCTGTTGGGCACCGTATTGAACTGCAAGAAGTTTTTATTGAACTTGTGTATCTCCACAATTCATTACTTACTATCGTAAACGATGAGAAATACATTCAATTATACGAAACTGCAAAGCCTGCAATAGAAGACTTTATTGAGCATTCAAATTTAAAAGGCAAAAGCCACCTTGAAGTGTGTTTTCAAGCTTTATACATGAAACTATTATTGCGCATACAGAAAAAAGAAATCAGTGCTGAAACTGAACAGGCTTTTGACCAAATACGTATTGTAATTGCGTATCTATCGCGAGCATACCAGCAGATGAAAACTGGGGAAGGCGCTTATTGGAACAATTAATTTCTCAACAATTTCTCGTATTCTTCAGGAGACACATTTTTGCCTGAATTATCATCAAAAATTTTCACTTCAAAACTGTTTTCAAAAACTTTAACATTCAATTTTGGTACGTCTGTGTTTCCCATTAACTGAACCACTTGAAACCAATAATACCCATCTTTCCCATTTAAGAAATCTTTATTCAATTTCAACATCACTTTCTGGTTCTTTTCAGAAGCTTTAGATTGAATTTCTTTAACCAACTTCAATTCTTGAACTAAGGTGTATGCCTTGTATTCAGGTGATTCTTCGGAAACAGCAACGTTTGCTTTCTGAGGAGCTTCTTCACTGCAACCAAAAATTAGGAAAATGAATGCAAAATAAATAGTTAAACGTATCATCGATGAATTTTTTTTTGAAAGATACTTAATTTTTGAGAATGAATATTGTTTTCTATTTTTACGGTATGCATTCTTGGCGAATCATCCTTTTTCCATTTTCAATTATCTACATGATTGTAGTTTGGTTCCGAAATTTTCTTTACGATGTTTCATTCAAAAAGACATATCCAATTCCTGGGAAATCTATTTGCATAGGGAATATTACTGTTGGCGGAACAGGAAAATCGCCCCTTACTTCTTACCTCACAAAATTACTCATAGAAGAAAACCCTATAATACTTTCGAGGGGTTATGGAAGAAAAACGAAAGGATTAATTTGGGCTTCCGAAAAAAGTACTGTAGCTGAAATAGGCGATGAGCCATTGATGTATTGGAATCATTTTGCCCACAAAATTCCCGTTGTCGTTAGTGAAAAGAGAATATTAGGAGTTAACTCAATACGTAATTCATACCCAAATGCAGTAATTCTTCTTGATGATGCATTTCAACACAGAGCAGTAAAGGCAGGATTGAACATTCTTTTAATGACTTTCAATCGCCCGGTTTTCAATGATTTTACTTTCCCAACAGGCAATTTGCGAGAAAATAGATCTGGAATGAAGCGTGCCGATGTGGTTATTGTCACAAAATGTCCTGAAAACTTAACCAACGAGCAAAAACAAAAATTTTACTCAAAACTACCTCAAAATCAACAAGATATTTTTTTTAGTCAAATAAAATACGGTGCACTTTTGCCGTTATTTCAAACACAAGAATTTGACTTTGAAGAAGCAGTCTTGGTAACAGCAATAGCTAATCCAGACCCCTTGTATCAACATCTAAAAAAGCAAATCAAGGTTACTAAAATGAGTTACCCTGATCATCATAATTTTAACGAAAAAGACATTCAACAAATTCAGCAAAAAGTTGCTACTTTTACACAGAATAAAATAGCGGTAATTACTACCGAAAAAGATGCTGTCCGTTTTCGAGATTGGGAAAAAGAAATAAACAGTTTTCAAATACCAATTTTTGTGCAAAAAATGGATATCGTAATTGACAGAGAAAATGAATTTATTAATCGAATAAAAGCGTATGTTACTGCAACAAATGAAAGAAGCTGCTGATTTTATTAACAGCAAAACTTCAATAAAACCAAGTGTTGGAATTATTTTAGGAACAGGTTTAGGCGGACTTGTAAAGGAGATAGAAGTGATTGATGAAATTTCTTACCAAGATATCCCGCATTTCCCTGTTTCTACTGTGGAAAGTCACTCTGGAAAGTTAATTTTTGGGAAATTAGGTGGCAAGTCTGTGGTAGCAATGCAAGGACGTTTCCATTACTACGAGGGGTATTCAATGCAACAAGTTACATTCCCTGTAAGAGTAATGAAAGTATTAGGAATCTCTAAACTATTTGTAAGTAATGCATCTGGTGGAGTAAATCCTGATTTCGAAATCGGAGAAATTATGATATTGAACGACCATATCAATTTATTCCCTGCTCATCCTTTAATTGGAAAGAATTACCCTGAATTAGGGCCACGTTTCCCGGATATGTCTGATCCATACGATGAAAACATGATTGAACTTGCGAAAAAAATTGCAGCTGAAAACGACATTCGTGTTGCTGTTGGTACGTATGCCGCTCTTACAGGACCTACTTTAGAAACTCCTGCTGAGTATAAATACGTTCGCACAATTGGTGCCGATGCTGTTGGTATGTCAACCATTCCAGAAGTAATTGTAGCAAGACACATGGAAATACCTTGTTTTGCAATTTCGATTATTACAGACTTAGGTGTACCTGGAAAAATAAAAAAAGTAAGTGTGCAAGATGTAATTGAAGTTGCGAGTAGACAAGAACCTAAAATGACTTTGATAATGCGTGAATTGATTGCTAAGATCTAATACAACTGTAGTCTAAAAAAATGAGTTTAAGAGATAAGTACGAAGCAGTAATTGGGTTAGAAGTGCATGCACAATTACTGACAAAAACAAAAGCATATTCTTCTGATATCAATGAATATGGCGCAGTGCCAAATACCAATGTTAGTGTTATTACATTAGGACATCCGGGCACTTTGCCGGTAATGAACAAAACAACAATTGAATTTGCCGTAAAATTAGGTCTGGCTTGTGGTAGTTCGATTGCCGAAAATCAGCATTTTGCACGTAAAAACTATTTCTACCCAGATTTACCAAAAGGGTATCAAATTACCCAAGATACTACTCCCATTTGTACAGGAGGTTCAATTTTAATAAAGACAGAAAACAACGAAGAAAAACAAATTAACCTTACCCGAATTCACATGGAAGAAGATGCGGGTAAATCCATTCATGATGTTGATTTGTATGACACCTTAGTTGACTTAAACAGAGCTGGCACTCCTTTGTTGGAAATTGTTTCTGAACCTGAAATAAGAAGCAGTCAGGAAGCGTATAATTACCTGACAGAAGTGAGAAGACTCGTGCGTTATTTGGATATCTGTGATGGGAATATGGAGGAAGGTTCTTTGCGTTGTGATGCCAATATATCTGTTCGCTTGAAGGGAGCATCTGCTTTCGGAAATAAAGTAGAAGTGAAAAATATGAACTCAATTCGAAATGTACAACGTGCAATTGAATTTGAAATTGAGCGACAAATTGAAGCTGTAGAAAAAGGAGAAAACATTGCACAAGAAACTCGAAGTTTTGATGCATTAAAAGGAACTACGATATCGATGCGTAGCAAAGAGGCCGCAAACGATTATCGCTATTTTCCCGAGCCTGATTTGCAACCCATAGTAGTTGATGAAGTCTATGTTTCAGGAATAAAAGCAAAAAT
>JBDHXR010000146.1:0-6166 GCA_039810825.1 Fluviicola sp. | reverse complement strand
AAAAGACATTGCATCAGCAGAAAAAGATTCATCTTCAATAGCACCCAACTCACCCGAATCCAAGGTATATCCATAATCTGCATTCAGCTTTTTCATATCCAACTGTTCTACTCCTCTACCAACCTCTTCATCCGGTGTGAACAGAATTCGGATATCGCCATGAAGAATTTCAGGTTTTTTCATTAGCTGTTCTGCTAAATCCATGATGATTGCAACTCCGGCTTTGTCATCTGCTCCAAGCAAGGTTAAACCCGAAGCTGTTATTAAGTCATTTCCAATTTTTTCTTTAAGGTAAGGATGTTTTTCTGTTGTAATTACCTGTGTTGTATCGTCGGGCAAAACAAGTGGAGCGCCACTGTATGCGCGGTGAATAATTGGTTTTACGTTTGTTCCAGAGCAGTCTGGGGCAGTATCCATGTGAGAGCAAAAACAAATAGTAGGTATAGAAGGTTTAGAAGAAGTTGCAGGAATGGTAGCATACACATATCCCCATTGATCAACTTCAACATCAGAAAGTCCTAGTTGTTTAAGTTCTTTTGCTAATATCTGAGATAAATCTTTTTGTTTTTCGGTAGAAGGGAACGTTGTTGATGTGGGATCTGAAGTTGTATCTACTTGCACATAACGTACAAATCTTTCCTCCACGGAATAAGGTGCATTTTTCATTGAATTGAATTTTTGTAAAAATACGCAAAATTCACCCTTTCAAAATGAAAGTTTCAATAAAAACAGACTAATTATTCGTGAATTCCTGCAAGTTTTACCAATTCAGAAAGATTTGTAATAAAGATTTTTCTAGCCTGTGTATCGATGTAGCCATCATCTCTCATATCTTTCAACAAACGGATTAAGGTTTCTGTGGCAGTACCCACAAAATTGGCCAAATCTTCTCTGGAAAGATTAATTGGATCTTCTCCATAAATATTATGTAACGTAACCAAAGAATAGGCTAAACGCTCACGAACAGTTTTTTGAGCTAAATTAGTAATGAAAACAGCACGTTCACCCAATTCCTTAGACAATTCTTGGATAAGGGAATTTCTTATTCCTGGGTAACGATCTATCATGGCTAAAAAATCATCTTTTGCAATGAAACAAATGCTTGCATCTTCAAGAGTTGCTGCAGAAAGTCTGTATGGCTGACCACTTAACATAGCTCTAAAACCAAACACCTCCCCTTCTTTGGCAATGTGAACGATTTGCTCTTTGCCCTCATCTCCTAGCGCATATACTTTAACTTTTCCTTGGTTAATACAGTAAACACCTCTAGGAAAGCTACCTTCAGCAAAAATTGTTTGATGTTTTTTGTAAGATTGACAAACTTTTTTTATCGCAGATTCATCAATTTCTTCGGTAATAAACTTTCCAAAAAAGCCATTTGCTTTAGAATCACATGTTTCACAAATAATTTTGCTCATTTTTATGCTCGTTAATTCAGTACTTAACTAAAACTTAACAAAGTTAATGATTTATCTCATGTATTTCTTATGATTCCAATCATTATTTCTTATTTTTAAACATTCTAATTTAGCATGTCCATGAAACATCCATCATTGATTCAAAAATACAACGTACCCGGACCAAGATACACATCCTATCCTACTGTTCCATATTGGAAAAAAGAACGCTGGGATCCAGAAGAATGGCTTTCATTGATTCAAAAAGTTCAACAAACAGAAAAAGATTACCGCATTGCTCTATATATTCATTTACCATTTTGTGAATCCTTATGTACATTTTGCGGGTGCCATAAACACATTACAACCAATCACAGAGTAGAACATGGCTACATCAATTCCGTTTTAATAGAATGGGAAATGCTTTGCAAGGTCTTACATCCATCAAGTATCATTGAAGAATTGCATTTAGGTGGAGGTACCCCCACATTTTTCTCACCAGATGAATTAGTCAGATTAATAGAAGGTATACGGTTAAAAATTCCATTTTCTAAAGAAGCAGAAATGAGTTTTGAAGCACATCCAAACTCAACCACACATGCACATTTATCAAAATTGAATAAACTTGGGTTCAAACGAATCAGTTTTGGAATTCAAGATTACGACCCAATAGTACAAGAAGCTATCCATCGCATCCAATCTAAAGAACAAATCATTTCATGCCATACCAGTGCAAAAAGTGTTGGTTATGATAGCATTTCTCACGATTTGGTGTTTGGTTTGCCGAAACAAAACATGAACGGATTTTCAGGCACTGTAGATCAAACTTTAAAATTATTACCAGACCGAATTGCATTGTACTCTTATGCGCATGTTCCATGGGTTAAGGGCACAGGACAGCGAGGTTTTGATGAAACAGATTTGCCAAGCCCTGAATTAAAGCGTGCATTGTATGAATATGCAAAAGACAAATTTCTTGAAGCCGGATATGTAGAAATTGGCATGGATCACTTTGCTTTACCTTCAGATTCACTAGCCAAAGCCATGAAAAACAAAAAATTGCATCGAAATTTTATGGGATACACAACAACACAGACTTCGATGTTACTCGGCTTGGGCATGTCTGCCATTTCTGATTGCAAATTTGGATTTGCACAGAACAACAAAAGCACAAAAGAATATCAATCCATCATCGAACAAGGGAAACTTCCCATTACAAAAGGACATGAATTATCCGAAATTGATTTAGAAATCAGGCAACACATTCTCAATTTAATGTGTCATTTTGAAACGACTTTTGATAAAAACACCCTTTTGGATACGTTAAAAATATGTTCAAAGCTTTCAGAAATGGAGAGCGACAAGCTCATCACTATCATTGGCAATAAAATACAAATAAATGAGATTGGGATACCTTTTGTCCGTAATTGCTGTATGGCATTTGACGCTTATTTAGAAAGCGCTGACAACGGCAAAAAGTTTAGCATGACCGTTTAAGAAATTTCAGATTTGAATAAAATCTAAATGCAACAAATCTTGAATGTAGCGTAATTTTTTACGTTCAACTGGCTCCACAAAGCTCAAAGAAATGCCCCTTTTTCCTGCTCTAGCAGTTCTTCCACTTCTATGAGTATAGTAATCAGGATCATCTGGCAATTGATAATGAACCACAAAGGCTAAATCTTCAAAATCCATACCTCTAGCGGTAATATCCGTAGCAACCAAGTATTGTGCTGCACCCTGCCTAAACATGCGAATTGCTTTTTCTCTTTCTTTAGTAAACATTTCGCCATAGATTTCAACCAGTTTGAATTCATGTTGACGTAAAAAACGTGCTACATATTCTACATCGCCTTTGGTTCTGCAAAAAACAATACCTCTAGCCGATTTCATTGAATGAAGGAATTCCAATAACAACATTGGTTTATCCTCTTTCAAACATTCTACATATTGGTGTTCAATTTTTGGGTTAACAACGTTTTTCGTTGCAACAATCACTTTTGGTGCTTTAGGGTTTATCGAATTTCGTATCCATGTTGTTAATTCGCCATGTATTGTAGCTGAAAAAACCCATTTTTTATGAAAATCATTCGTTTGCTCCAACAACTTATCAATATCTTTTAAAAACCCTTTAGCCACTAATTCGTCTGCTTCATCTAGAACAACAGTTTTAATTCTTCTAAGCGAAACAGCTTTTTCCTTCATCAATTCAAGCAATCTTCCAGGTGTAGCTACGATTACTTGCGTTGGTCTAGAAAGTCGAAATTTCTGTTCTTCAATTGGTTCACCACCTCCAATAGCATCAATAAAAAATTTATCCATATGCTTTGCTAACTTAAAAAGCACCTTTTGAGTTTGGATCATCAATTCACGCGTAGGAACCAAAACAAGCGCTTGCACATCTTTATCCTTAGCATCTATCCGTTGCAACAAAGGCACAGCGTAGGCATACGTTTTACCGGAACCAGTGTGAGCCTGTCCGATATAATCTTGATGTTTATCTAGCAAGTATTTCCATGCATGTTGCTGAATTTCAGTTGGTTTTTCAACATTCAATTCTTTTAATCGTTGTGCAATACTTGGAAGTATGGGAAAATTCATGTTACAAAAGTAGATAAAAGGATAGACATGAAAGAAAAGTTCAGATCAAAACTAGATCATTATCTTTGTTGCAAGAAAACAAGATGGAATTTATTAGCAAGGAATTAGACGCCTATTGTGGCATGCACACCAGTTCAGAATCTTCATTATTAGCTGAATTGAATCGAAATACACATGTAAACATATTGCAACCTAGAATGTTAAGCGGGCATTTTCAGGGGCGACTGTTGAGTATGCTTTCAAAAATGATTCGTCCAACAAACATTTTAGAAATTGGAACCTATACAGGATATTCAGCATTGTGTTTAGCAGAAGGACTCACAGAAAAAGGGAAACTTATCACGCTTGACATCAATGCACAACTGGAAGATTTCACAAGGTCGTATTTTAACAAAAGTGAATATTCCAAGCAAATAGATTACCGAATTTGCGATGCAATGACAGAAATACCATGTATAAAAGAAGAATTTGATCTTGTATTCATCGATGCGGACAAACAAAATTACATAAATTACTACCATTTGGTCTTCGATAAAGTAAGAGCCGGAGGATTCATACTTTCAGACAATGTACTTTGGTCTGGAAAGGTGATACAAAATGGAGGGAAAATTGACAAAGACACAGCTCTAATTCAAGAGTTTAATCAACTCATCGTTAATGATGAACGTGTAGAAACTTTACTCTTGCCGATTCGGGATGGGATTATGGTTACTCGAAAAAAGTGAAGAAATCGCTGTATCGAACTAAAATCAAGGGTATAAAGGTTTTTATCCGTTAAATCCTTGCTATCACTAGGTTTCAGAAAATATATGTTACTAACTAGCTGATAATCAATAAAATATTCGTTTGTTAAAAATAAACGATTATTCTATTTTTAGGGATCCAATATCGCTGTATCGCAGTAGTATCAAGGAGATAAAGGTTTTTAACCGTTAAACCCTTGCTATCATTGAGTTTGAAAAATAATCAATTTACAACTTGTTGATTATCAGTATGTTATTATATTATACTAAAGAAACAGTTATTGTATTTTTGCCCATAAAAAAAGTAATGAAATCGCTGTATCGCAGTAGTATCAAGGAGATAAAGGTTTTTAACCGTTAAATCCTTGCTATCACTAGGTTTCAGAAAATATATGCGACTAACCAGCTGATAATCAATAAAATATTCGTTTTCAAACAAATAACTTTATATCCTCAACACCAATTTAACATTAAATCGCCTTTGTGTCAGGTAATTTGGTATAGAATAGTATTTCCCAGAAACATCTTGAATCCACTGTTTTGACAGAACATTGTTAACTCCCAACAAATTAAACACCTCAAATGAGACAATGGCGCTTTCCATTTTCTTTAAGAACTTTCTGGTTTTACCAGGTTTGCGGTATAATATATCGTATGACATACCCATATCAACCCGAAAATAAGACTTCATTGTCAAGGTGTCTTTGTATCGAGAATGGTCTGGTGGACCATATGGCAATCTGGAGCCATAAGTTATTCCAACTTGTGCTGTTAACTGAGGTAACTTAGGCATGTGATCTTGAAACATTACTCCTACTGTTACATGCTGATCGGTTGGTCTACGAATGTATCCCGGATGAACAATAGTTGAATCTTTTACTACCTGATCTTCACTGTATCCAAAAATGATTTTTTCTCCTGAAGCATTGTAATAGTTGTAATAATAATCGTCTTTGATGTCTTCTTTTGTGGAAAGGAATCCCAACTTGAAAAATGACATTAACCCAGGAACAAATTCGCCATTTAAGCTGAAATCTAATCCTGTTGCATAGCCTACTGCATTGTTTTCAGCAAAATAACGAGTACGCACGTTGTCCACTTCATACGGATTGATGTCCCATAAATACTTATAATAGGCTTCGGCTGAGAATTTGAATGGTGATTCTCTCTTCCACATGAAGAAATTATAATCAACGCCCAATACAACATGTGCAGATTTCTGTGCTTTCACTTTTGGATTAATTGTTCCTTCAAAGGTTCTAAATTCTCTATAAAATGGAGGTTGGTAATACAATCCTGTTGATAAGCGGTACCGAATTCCTCTACGAACAAATTTATCGTTCACACGTACATATCTGATTGGAAAATAAGATAAAGAAAGGCGCGGTGAAATAAATCAATCGTTGTTGAAGATGGTATATGTGC
>JBDHXR010000145.1:0-6262 GCA_039810825.1 Fluviicola sp. | reverse complement strand
CGTCGCGTTTCATTGACAATTCCATTGTTGCAATGGTTGTTCCTTCTGCGTCAAATTGAAGCAAGAAATAAAATCCGCTGGATTTTTTCTGGATTGGGTACGCCAATTTTTTAAGTCCCCAGCTCTCTGAATGCGTTATTTTTGCACCCATAGCAGCCAATTCACCTTCAAACTTTTGCACTGCTTCCTTTGCCTGATCTTCAGACAAAACGGGAGTAAGAATGAAAACAGTTTCGTAAGAATTCATAATTAAACTTTTTTTGAGTTAATATTAATTTACCACTTTGATACACAAAGCGGGGTGCAAAGATAGTGATTTTTATTTAAATACGTTATTTTCATTCTTATTTACGCGTATTTTTTTGGACTGGATTTTGATATCTTTGTTTAAATGTGTTATTATGCTTCGTTTTTTATTTATTTCCTACTTCGTTTTTTCTTTGAATTTTGTTTCAGCACAATTGAATTGTGAATCAAAAAGTTCAAATAAAATAGTGTATTTCACATCGTGTAAACACCTCAATGGGAATGTTTCAACAATTGAGTCATGGGATTCTCTTCAGCGTTTCGGAACTTTTAAGGTGTATGATAAAAACAAACTTTTACTATGTACTTTTAGCTTAAGAAAGATTGGAGGTCACGCTTCTGTTTCCACACGCTATTACTCAAACGGTCAAGTTTCTAAAATTGAATATAGCGACCAGCCAGATGGTGGTATTCATTATTATGAATCTACCACATTCTTTGATGAAAATGGAAAGCAAACTGGTTTTTCAGAAACAAAATATCCCGAAGAACTACGTACATTTGTTAAAGAAGCACCTAAAGCTCCGGTTGTTGAAAAGTGTGCCACATTGTATTCTGAAGTTTATCTAATAAAAAATCAAACACGTAAAAAACTCCAATTTGTTGTCACAAAATTAAATCCATACAACCAAATTCAAGATTCTATTTTTGTTGAAATAAAGCCTTTTCATGATTTAGTAATTGATACGCTTTTTTCTGCTATGAATTCTCAGAAAAGCGCTTACAATATTCGTTTTTTAGTTCTAAAAGGTAAAAAGCCTTCTGAAAAATTTGTGATTCATGAGTATCTAGAACAAGTGTCAACACAAACAAAAAATTGGATATGGATTGCTGAGCGATCAAAAAAGTAAATGCTTTTAAGTTGGATATTGATTTGATGTCTTTTTAGCTTATTAATTCATATTCGTTCTAAATAGTAATTTCAACTCAATATTCTTATTTGCAACAAGAAATTAATTGTTTGATTATATGTAAATTCGCATGAATTATTTTTGAATAACAAACAATTACATAAACTATGGTTTTTGATTTAGAGATGATACGTAAAGTGTATGCAGCATACCCTGAGCGTATTGCAGCTGCAAGAAATGTTGTTGGACGACCATTAACGCTTGCTGAGAAAATTTTATACACCCATTTGTGGGAAGGAAAAGCGCAATCTGCATTTGAACGAGGAAAATCTTATGTTGATTTTGCTCCGGATAGAGTTGCTATGCAAGATGCTACTGCGCAAATGGCGTTGTTGCAATTTATGCAAGCAGGTAGAAAAAAAGTTGCAGTTCCATCTACAGTTCACTGTGACCACTTGATTCAAGCTAAAGTTGGTGCTGATGCCGATTTGCAACGTTCTTTGAATGAAAACAATGAGGTTTTTAATTTCTTGTCTTCGATATCTAATAAATACGGTATTGGATTTTGGAAACCAGGCGCTGGAATTATTCACCAAGTAGTATTAGAAAATTATGCCTTCCCGGGTGGAATGATGATTGGAACGGATTCTCATACAGTAAATGCCGGTGGACTTGGAATGGTTGCTATTGGTGTTGGTGGTGCAGATGCAGTGGATGTAATGGCAGGTATGGCTTGGGAATTGAAGTTTCCAAAATTAATCGGTGTTAAATTAACTGGTAAGTTGAATGGCTGGACTTCTGCAAAAGATGTAATCTTAAAAGTAGCAGATATTTTAACTGTAAAAGGTGGTACTGGTGCAATTATAGAATATTTTGGTGAAGGAGCTATTTCGCTTTCGGCTACCGGAAAAGGTACAATCTGTAACATGGGGGCAGAAGTTGGTGCAACAACTTCTACTTTTGGATATGACGATTCAATGCGTAGATACTTAAATGCTACCGGTCGTTCTGAAGTGGTGAAGTTGGCAGACCAAATTGCTGAGCATTTAACAGGAGATACTGAAGTGTATGCTAATCCTGAAAAATATTTCGACCAATTGATTGAAATTAACCTATCTGAATTGGAGCCTCATGTAAATGGACCTTTCACGCCAGATAGAGGAACGCCAGTTTCTAAAATGCGACAAGTAGCAACAGAAAACGGCTGGCCAATGAAGGTTGAATGGGGATTAATTGGATCTTGCACAAACTCGTCTTATGAAGATATGAGCCGTGCAGTGTCTATCGTAGCTCAAGCTGTTGAACATGGAATAAAACCAAAAGCTGATTTTGGAATCAATCCGGGGTCGGAACAAGTAAGATATACCATTGAGCGAGATGGCATCATCGATATGTTTAATAAATTAGGAACAAAAGTATTTACAAATGCTTGTGGACCTTGTATCGGTCAGTGGGATAGAGAAGGAGCAGACAAGCAAGAGAAGAATACAATTATTCATTCATTTAACCGTAACTTTTCTAAACGTGCTGATGGAAACCCAAACACGCATGCTTTTGTTACTTCGCCAGAAATGGTGGCTGCATTGGCAATTGCTGGAGATTTAGGGTTTAACCCAATGACGGATACTTTGACAAATGAGAAAGGTGAGCAAATTAAATTGTTACCGCCAAGAGGTGAAGAGTTGCCAACAAAAGGATTTGATGTTGAAGATCCTGGTTATCAAGCCCCTGCGGAAGACGGTTCTAGTGTACAAGTTATTGTAGCTCCCGATTCTTCACGCTTGCAAATTTTAGAGTCTTTCCCTACATGGAATGGTCAAAACATTACAGGTGCTAAATTGCTAATCAAAGCAAAAGGTAAGTGTACTACAGATCATATTTCTATGGCTGGACCATGGTTACGTTACCGTGGACACTTAGATAATATTTCAAACAACATGTTGATTGGGGCTGAAAATGCATTTAGTGGGAAAGTAAATGCTGTGGTAAATCAGTTGACAGGTGTTGTTGATGAAGTTCCAAATGTGCAACGTGCATACAAAGCTGCAGGTGTTCCTTCAATTGTTGTAGGAGATCAGAACTATGGAGAAGGTTCTTCTCGTGAACATGCAGCAATGGAACCACGACACCTTGGGGTGTGTGCTGTGATTGTTAAATCATTTGCACGTATCCATGAGACAAACTTAAAAAAACAAGGAATGCTTGGTTTAACATTTGTTAATGAAGCAGATTACGATAAAATTAAAGAAGATGATACATTTAATTTTGTTGATTTGACAAGTTTTGCTCCAAATAAGCCGTTAACATTGGAAATTGTTCATGCAAATGGGACAAAAGAAAATATACTATTGAACCATACTTACAACGATCAACAAATCGAATGGTTTAGAGCGGGTTCTGCGTTGAATTTAATCAAACAACAACACGCATAGATTCTTTTTAATATGAGAAAACCCAAGTGATTCACTTGGGTTTTTTTGTGCTTACATTATTGCATAAAAAAACCAAATCACAGAATGAAATGGTTTTTTTGAATGTTTATTTTTCCTACTTACAAGATTAGCATAGCATCCCCGTATGAGTAAAATCTGTATTTTTCTTGAACAGCTTGCTTGTAAGCTTCCATCATTAAATCATGACCACAAAAAGCAGAGATCATCATTAGCAATGTTGAAAGAGGCGTGTGAAAATTGGTAATTAAGCAATCAGCAATACTAAAATCGTATGGAGGGAAAATGAATTTATTTGTCCAACCATCATAAGGTTTCAGTAATCCTTCTGTAGAAACAGAAGTTTCAACAGCACGCATAGAGGTGGTACCTACTGCACATACTCTTTTCTTATTTGTTTTAGCAGTATTCACAATTTGTGCAGCCTTTTCGTTGATAATTACCTGTTCAGAATCCATTTTATGTTTTGTAAGGTCTTCAACCTCAACTGTTCTAAATGTCCCAAGACCAACATGTAGTGTAACTTCTGCAAAATTTATTCCTTTCAACTCAAGTCTTTTTAGCAATTGTGGAGAAAAGTGTAAACCAGCAGTTGGAGCAGCAACTGCGCCCTCAACTTTAGCATAAATTGTTTGATATCTATCTTCGTCTTCAGGTTCCACATCACGTTTAATGTATTTCGGAAGTGGAGTTTCTCCTAAATCGGTAATTTTTTGTTTAAATTCTTCGTATGTACCATCAAAAAGAAAGCGTAGAGTACGCCCGCGAGATGTTGTATTGTCTATCACCTCAGCCACCAATGAATCGTCATCACCAAAATACAGTTTATTACCAATTCTGATTTTTCTAGCTGGGTCAACCAATACATCCCAAAGTAAGCTTTCACGATTCAATTCACGCAATAAGAAAACTTCAATTTTCGCTCCGGTTTTTTCTTTATTGCCATACATTCTAGCAGGAAAAACACGCGTGTTATTCATGATCATCACATCACCTTCGTTGAAATAATCTAGCACATCTTTGAATAATCGATGTTCTATTTTACCTGTATCGCGGTGTATAACCATCAATCGAGCATCGTCTCGGTTTTCGCTTGGATATTTAGCAATCAATTCTTCAGGAAGATCGAAACTAAATTCTGAAAGCTTCATTTTGTTCATAAGAAACGGAAATTTAATTAAATTTTAAGCGGACAAAGGTATGAAAAATTATTGGGGAATTACAAGGGGGTATTTTCAATGAATTCTATCCATTGCTCTACAGACTTTGAATTTTCAATAGAAAACGCACCAGAATTGGTTCTTCGTAATTCAATTAGTGTAGCGCCACAGCCTAATTTTTGACCGAAATCGTGTGCAATTGAACGAATGTAAGTTCCTTTTGAGCAATTTATTTTAAATTTCACTTCTGGAAATGAATCTGTATTTACCTCAATATGAGAAATTTCAATTTTATTTGGTTTTAATTCATGTTGTATTCCTGCCCTTGCCAAATCGTATGCTCGTTTTCCGTCGATTTGTTTTGCAGAAAATAAGGGTGGTATTTGATCTTGTATTCCGATAAAGGTAGCGCATACTTCATTGATTTGTTGTGTTGTAATGCCTTGTGTAGATTTATCCGTGTTGAATGCAGTTTCCAAGTCGTATGAAGGTGTAGTTTTTCCGAGTAAAAATGTCCCTGTGTATATTTTGTTATCAGCGGTAAGCGATTCGATTGTTTTTGTGTGTTTTCCGATACAAATTACCAATAACCCTGTGGCTAATGGATCTAAGGTGCCGGCATGACCAACTTTCAATTTTTTTACACCCAATCGCTTTCGTAAATACCATCTTAGTTTATTGACTACATCAAATGAAGTCCAACCCAACGGTTTATCAACAAGTATTGTACTTCCTTTAGAAAATTCTTCAAGCATACATTAAACAATGCTAAGTTGATGACCAGAAAGCAGTAGAATTAGTAGTATTAGACCTAAAGCAATTCGGTACCAACCAAATATTTTAAAACCTCTTTTTTGTAGAAAGCCAATAAACCCTTTGATTGCTATTATAGCTACAATAAATGCTACGATGTTGCCTATAATGAGCAAGTTTACTTGATCTGATGAAAGTGAATCGTGTGTTTTAAAAAAATCATACGTTTTTTTTGTTGTTGCTCCCAACATAGTAGGAATTGCTAAGAAAAAGGAAAATTCTGCTGCAAGTTTGCGTGTCATTTTTTGCGACATACCTCCAACAATGGTTGCTGCAGATCTTGAAACACCAGGTATCATTGCGATACATTGAAAAAAACCAATCTTCAAAGCATCCCAATACGACATGCTCTTCATTTCTTCTTTACTTGGCGAGTTAAACCATTTGTCTACAAACAATAGCACAATACCCCCAAGGATTAAAGAAAGTGCAACTGTCATTGGACTTTCTAGCATTTCATCTACCGCATCAGAAAACAATACGCCAAAAATAACAGCAGGAAGAAATGCGACAAAAATCTTGGTGTAAAACTCAATTGTCTGAAAAAATCGCTTGAAGTAAACTGCTAATACAGCCAAAATTGCTCCCAACTGAATCACAATAATAAACAATTTGGTAAAATCGTCATGGGCGATGCCCATTACAGAAGAACCAATTATCATGTGGCCGGTAGATGAAACAG
>JBDHXR010000144.1:0-6286 GCA_039810825.1 Fluviicola sp. | reverse complement strand
TCAAAAAAAAGTCCTCTAAACTTGAGGACTTTGTAGCGAGTCAGTCAGCCGACTGATGAACTCGGAACAACAAACTATTAATCAAAAAAAAGTCCTCTAAACTTGAGGACTTTGTAGCGAGACCGAGAGTTGAACTCGGGACCTTAGGGTTATGAATCCTACGCTCTAACCAACTGAGCTATCTCGCCAAATGCTTAAAAAAGCGATGCAAATATAGTTTCTTTTTTCAAATCTACAAGCTAAGAGCGGTCTTCTTCAAATAAAATTTTTGTTTTATGTTTTATTAATTTGAAAATCAGACTAAATAATAAAGCTCCAGCAATCCATAAACCATAACAAAGTGGATGTTTAATTGTTCCTGTTAAGAAGAATTCTCTAACCGCTGCAACAAAAACAAACCCTAATACAGTAGCAGAAATTCCAGAATACTCACGACGTAAGATGGTTTTCATTGAAAATGGAATTGTTCCTTTTTCATAATTTTTCATACTTGGCCAAAATGCTGGTATTCTGTTTGACCATTCAACATAGCTGTCTCCAAATTTCCGTTCCAAGAAACGTTCTTCAGCAAACATAATTCGTTCATAATACAACCAGAAAAGTAAACTTACAATAACAACAAAATAGATATTGAATGTAAAACAAACAATTCCAATCCACATAAAATAGTTTCCTAAATAGAGTGGGTGGCGAACTGTTGAATAAATACCTTTCGTATTTAAAGCTTCGGCAACTTGTTCTTGCGTATTTCTACCCGAAGTGTTTTTATTACTAGTGCCTATAGCAATGGCTCTAATTACTTGACCAATAAATGAGAGCAGGGCTGCTCCACCAAGTAAGGTATAATACAGTGTGTCATTCTTAACAATACATGAAACATCTGTAAAGAAAATTACCGGCACTGCCAATAAAAAGAGTATAACTGGGATTTGTCCACGGTATTTAAACAATTTATTCCCATTTTTTTCGAAAGAATGTACGAGTGCCATAAAAGATTTATGTATATTCGGGTTTTAAAAAAATTTGTGCGAAGTTAACATTATTAAACTACTATGGCAAAAAAGGAAAAAATTGATTTGGAGTATATACTAAAAACTTCACCAAAAGTATTGGATGGGCTACTTTCTACTCCAGATGGATTAAGTAAATGGTTTTCAGATGATGTTAATGTAAAAGAAGACGTCTATACGTTTTATTGGGATGGTAGTGAAGAACAAGCTCGCTTACTTGGAAAAAAAAGCGGCGAATTTATTAAATGGCAATGGCTTGATGACGAAGACGATGAGTTAGACACTTATTTTGAAATAAAATACACAGTTGACCCAATGACTAAAGCTGTAATTTTATCTGTTACTGACTTTGCTGAAACAAATGAAAAAGACGAAATTACAAGACTTTGGGAATCTCAAATCATTGATTTAAGACGAGTAATTGGTGCTTAACCAAATTATTTTCAAATAAAAAAAGAAAGAGTCATAAAATTTACGACTCTTTTCATTATCAAATCTTAGAATTTATTATTTCCCTCTGGATGAACCTGTTTTTGGTGCAGCAACCTTCTTAGCGCCAGATGTTTTAGCACTAGCCTTTGGAGCTGCTATTTTATCGTTTTTCTTAATTGTAGCTGCTTTTTTAACCTCTGTTTTTTTAGCAGTAGGTTTTTCTTCCTTAGCATCAGAAGTTTCTACCTCTTTCTTTGTAGTTTTTTTAGCTTGTTTTTCTTCTTTTTCTTCAACAATAAGCAACCCCGCCTTTAACAAAGCATTATACCACTGAAAAATCTTCTTGATATCAGATCCATAAACGCGTTCTTGATCAAAATTTGGAAGTATTTCAAGTAAATATGTCTTTAATTTTGCAGCATCTTCTTTATGCGACAATGTTTCTTTTCCATTTTCTTTAGCATGAATACTTAAAAAAATCTCTTTCAACGGTTTATCTTCATCATACGTGTAAATTGAAATGTCATCTAAGGCTGAAATGCGGTCTGATGAGTAGGCTGGAGTGCGTTTTTTATCTTCAACCGATTCTACAATGATGTTGTTTTTACCCTGAGCAATTACTTTGTAAAGCCCTGGTTTACCTGAAATAGCGATAATTCCTGTTAAATTCATTCTAAATAAAATTTTTTCAAAAATAGTGCTTCTTTTTAATTCTTCACTATTTTAATATGAAAGTATTTGTTTTCTGTTTTTATTTTCAAATAATATGTGCCATTGCTGACTGATGAAATATCAACTTTATCCTGAATATTAAAATAAGTTTGAACAACTCTACCCTGTAAATCTAATATTGCCAATTCTTGTATTTCTGTTGGAGCATCAATATTCAACACGTTGTTTGTAGGATTCGGGAAAACATGTATTGCTTGAATGTTATTTTGATTTAATTCTAAGGAAGGGGAGTACGGCAACGAAAACACCTCACAACCATCTATGCTTATACGAGAAACTGTAAAAATAGAAGTTGATGGCAAAACTATGGAATAGGTGGAACCATTTGCTCCTGGTATTGCAACATTGTTTTCATACCATTGAAGCTGAGGATAGGGATCAGTTGACAGCAAGGATCCATTTACATAAATTACCGGAGCTGGAGGTGCAGACAATGCTGTTACAATTAGAGTATCTGAGTAAGAAATGCATTTATTCACGCCAAAAGCCTTATAAGATAATGTATCAGTAGAAATCAACGGAATTGAATGGGTTGTGTCACCAGTATTCCAAATGATTGTATATGGATTTGCCGCCACAATAGCAAAGGCACTATCTCCGGGGCAAAATGTTGAAGGTGCTGTTATTGTGCTTGTATAGTTGGATTGGAGCATTAAGTTTAATGCATGAATCTTTCCGTATCCATAAGCGTTATTAGGTACTACACCTGTGTACATATCAGTAAATGCAGTAGTTTTCATTGCATTTTGAAAAGTTTGGTAAGTGCCTTGAGAACATTTTTCCAAATACAAAGCAGCAATACCTGCGACAACTGGTGAAGCCATTGAAGTGCCTCCATTTCTAACATGAAAACCATCAATATCTATTGCAGTGTTGTTTGCTGAATTTGCTAAAAACCAAAGTGGTCCAGCACTTAATGACACATCGCCACATGCAACAATATCTGGTTTAATTATTCCATTTTTTGTAGGACCTTTTGATGAAGCCGGCGTTAATTGTCCCATTCCTGTGTAGTTTGGTGGAACTGGTAGATACACATCTCCATTTTTGTTAATATGGCTGTATCTGTTTCGAATATTCCCTACAGTAACTACTTTGGGTGAGCATGCCCAAGAAGAAACAATTGTTTGAAGAGAGTCCGGAAGGTGATAATGAATTATAGGAGGATATTGAGAAGGAGATGGCAAGCCTGATGTCATCATATCATTTAATTGAATGGCACTAGATCCGCTCCATCCATCATAAGCTCCAGCACCTTTGGTCTTAAAACTGTATAAATAGGAAGAAGAATCTACCGATGACAAGAATATCTCAAGATGCAAATTTGGCCCAATAATACTTGTTGTAATTTCAATTGCTGCCAATTTGTTTCCATTATTCCACAGCGTATCTTTGGTTGTTCCACCAGCGGCAAACGAAGCATTCCGAAAAATAGTCGTGGAACGCTCTTCAAAAGTACCTGAACTTAAATTTGCTCCAAATGCGTATTCCCACTGTGCCAAACTTGTATCAGTCCAAACATCAAAATACACGGAATTTACAGCAAGTTGACTAGCGGGATTAGGGATTAACCAGACAAATGAGGTATCAGCATCTACATCACCATGAACATGGTATTTTCCCCAAGTTCCAGCATTACCTGCTGCACAAACAATAATTCTACCGGGCTTTGCATCAATCAAACTATCCATTAATAACGCTGCGGGGTCGTTTCCATCGTGACTTCCTAAATAATCTCCTACAGATAAATTAACGACTGCAGGAATCCCCAATTCATCTGCTTTTTTAAATATGAAATCGCAAGCATCTGCAACTGTTAATGTCCAATTTGTAACTGAGAAATCGGTTTGAATTGCAATAATTTTAGCATCAGGTGCCATTCCTTTGTTTTTTCCATTAGCCAAACCATTTGCAACCGACGCTCCTGCAACAGTACTTCCATGACCAGAATTATCCATGCTTGTACAGATGCCTTGTTGAATATCTGAGTTTGTCCACAATTGACCATAACCATAAGGCTGAGGAGTTCTTAATGCATCATAAGGTAATGATTGATCCCAATAATATAGACATCTTGAATTTCCGTTTGAATCTTTAAAATCAGGATGATTAAAATCAATTCCTGTATCAACAAATCCATATAAAACATCTTTTCCGGTAAACGGAACTTGTAATCCTCCTTGACCCAGTTGTACTTGGTTTACAAAATGTTTCAACCTGGTAGAATCATTCAAAGCTTTCGGGTTTGAAAACTCATGGTAAAAGGTTTCAATAAGTTTGTTTTCTTGTGCAAAATTTATCCATTCTGGAGTAGCCTGTACAAATATCCAATCTTTGGTAGCTTGTTTTACATTTATTTCTTTAATGCCCAATAATTGTTTCAAATTATTTGTATTTGAAATAGCAAAGGGGAGAAATGCTTTTGGATGCTGTTGTAACAATTCTTGAAACCTGAAACTTGAAGATTGAGCATGTGAAAAATCACAAAAAATCAAAATCAAATGTAGAGTAAGTAATATTTTAGTTATTTTCACAATCTGTATTAAATTTAGTGCAAGATAAACCATTTGTTTGAAAGGATAATTAATCCACAAAAAAAAACTTTAAAATGAAAAAAAGAATATTAACACTGTCTTTGGCTCTATTCTCCTTTGGAGTAATGAATTTTATTTACGGTCAGCAAAATGTAAGTGAAATTAAAAATTGGTATAACGGGAAATATCCAGGAATGAATACTGAAAAAGCTTACAAAGCGCTGAAAAAACAAAAATCTACAACTGTAATTGTTGCTGTGATTGACTCTGGAATGGATGTTGAACACAAAGATTTACAAGGAAAAATGTGGGTGAATGAAAAAGAAGTGCCAAACAATGGGATTGATGATGACAAAAACGGCTATATCGATGACATTCATGGGTGGAATTTTTTAGGTAGCCCAGATGGAAAAAATCAAGATTTTGCTCGCTTAGAAAAAACACGTATCTGTGCTGATTTAGACAAGAAGTTTAATGGAAAAGAGGCAGGAGATATAGCAGATCAAGACAAAGCAGATTTTGAGTACTATAAAAAACTATTGGCTGATATAGATATGGAGAAAAAGCAAAATGAAATGGCTTTAGCTCAATATTCTAAATTAGCAGAGAAATTGCCTGAAATGAAAAAGGCTTTAACTGAAAAGTTAGGACCAAATTTTACTGAAAAGCAAGTTGCAGAATGGAAACCATCTTCTCCTGAAGACATGCAATTGAAGCAAATCGGAATGTATATTGCATCGGGTCAATTGACAGAAGAAGCTATTAAAGAAGGTTTAGAGCACTTAAACGCTAGTGTTAATTACCAATTGAACTTGAATTACAATGATCGTGAATTCATTGGCGATAATCCCGATGACCTAAACGATGTTCATTATGGAAACAACGACGTAGAAGGTCCAGATGCATTGCATGGTACTCATGTTGGTGGTATTATCGGAGCTATCCGTCACAACGAATTGGGTGGAGATGGAGTAGCAGAAAATGTTAAGTTAATGTCTGTTCGTGCAGTTCCAAACGGAGATGAAGCAGATAAAGATGTAGCTTTAGCTATCCGTTATGCGGTGGATAATGGTGCATCTGTGATTAATATGTCATTTGGAAAAGGTTACTCTAAACATCCACAAGCTGTTTATGATGCTATGGCTTATGCGGATTCTAAAGGTGTATTGTTGGTGCATGCAGCAGGAAATGATGGGGAAAACCTTGATGAAAACCCTAATTTCCCTACAAATCAGTATTCTTTTCAAACCAAACCATTGGACTTATATTTATGTATTGGTGCATCTACTAGATTTCCAAAAGAATTGGCTGCATCATTCTCTAATTACAGTCCAAAGCAAGTAGATGTGTTTGCACCAGGTTTTGAAATATACAACAGTGTACCACAAAGTGATTATCAAACATTGCAAGGAACTTCTATGGCGGCACCAATGGTTTCTGGTGTAGCTGCAATGCTAAAATCCTATTTCCCTTCATTGACAATGAAAGAAATCAAAGACATTATGCTTGCATCTGCAAAATCATACAAAGGTAAAATGGTTGAGAAACCAGGAGATCAAAGTCAAGTTGATTTTGGAA
>JBDHXR010000143.1:0-6326 GCA_039810825.1 Fluviicola sp. | reverse complement strand
TTCAAATGGAAACGTTAAGGTTAAATACCTTTGATAAATTGTTGCAATCTAAAACAAAACATAGCATAGAAATTAAAAATATGCGTTTGTCTAATTTACAACAATTTCTTCCTATCTGGATTGAGAATAACATTTCGTCTGTGAAGCAGCAATTGACAAACTTAAGTAAAGATTTATCCTCATGCATCAATGATAAGCTAAAACAAAATGAACAAAAATTAGATCGGTTTACATTGCATATCCAACTTGTGGACCCAAAAAATGTATTGAAAAAAGGATACGCAATTGTAAGCAATAGTCAAGGCGTTCTTTCTGCTTCAAATTCACCAGTCAAAGGCGATAAAGTACATGTGTTGTTGCAGAATCAAGAATTTGATGCTCGAGTAGAATAAACGTCACTGTTCGATTTTTGGATGAATAAAGTGTAATCTCAGAGTATGTATTCATAAAATAGGGGCTTAATGCATCATCAAACCCCCTATTTTATAGTTTGTTTAGGAATTATTCTTTTATGAGTTTTTCTATTTGAATGACATTTCCTTTTTCATCATGAATCTGTAATAGGTAAATTCCTGACTTATATGAAGACAAGTCAACTTTATTTGCAGTAAGTTCTATCATTTTCTTACCTTCTACAGATAAAACAGTTACATGTACATCTTGATCACCAAAATTCACGATACTGTTAGTTGGGTTTGGATATATTGAATAAGAACTAGCTTGATGTTCATCAATATTTAGTACACCACAAAAAGAAATATTAAAATCTACCCAACCAAAATTGTAATCTACTTTAGGAAAAGTTGGCACCGGTGTCAAGTCACAAAAATCATATGCCCCTTGCATGGTTCCGTTGTTGTAAGATGTGTCTTGTACAATAAATGATCCGGATGCCCATCCATTTACTGTGTTGAAGTTGTAAAAACTGTCGTCAATCTTGAAAGAACCGTGATTTACAAAAGTTGCTGACGCGCCCAAAGAATCTCCATTCAAGAAGCTTAATCCAACATGAATAGATCCAAAATTCGTAAAATCTTCTACGTTCCACATGCTGTTGGTTCCGTATATCTTTCCATTATTGGTAAACTGCCCTAAGTTGGTCATCCAAGAAAATGACATGGTATCGTTATTGGTAAATACACCATTGTAAAAATTTAGAAAATGGTTAAAATACGCTTCTGATCCGTTAACAAAAGTCCCGTTGTTTGTACCTCTGTCGGCTGTTAAATTTGAGCCTGCATAATTGGTAAATGTTGCATTGTTGTAAATGCTATCTACTGCCGAAACAAACCCTTGTATGTTTCCATAATTGTTGATGGTACTTTGATTGAAAAAAGTTTTTGTGCGTAGTGTTCCGTTGTTAGTGATGATGCCCGGTGCATTGTTATACAAACTATCAACTCCTTGCATGGTGCCAGTATTATTCACATTTACACTGTTGTGAAACGATTTTACGATAAATGTACCTGAATTGGATAATGTTCCGGCAGACAGTAACATGTATCGTATTGATACATCTCCATGATTGGTGATGGAAGCATTTGCAGCATTCATCCATATATCACGTGTTGGATTATTCCCTATCAACGATCCGTTTGCATTTATGGTCAATGTTCCTAAAATGTACAAACTGGTGTCTAATGAAACAGCATGGTTAATAATCACGTTGTCTGTGGGCAGTGGAATTCCCATGGGTGACCATGTGGCAAGACTTTTCCAATTTCCATTTCCAACAGAGGTGTAAGTAGTAGCATAAGAATTTGCTTGCAGCATCAAAAGCGCCAGCAGTGTAATGTAAAGGTTTTTCATGTGTTCTATTTTTCAACTAAAGATAAATTTTTTTTTGTAAAGGTTGGAAATCAATGAAAATAAAATCTTTGTTGTTTATTTATTAACGCATTTAGAGAAAGTAGTATGAAAAATAGTCTGCTTTTTATGATTTTACTCATGTAACGAATGTTGGAATATCCCGAATTTTGTAGTTCTAAAATGAAAATTAAACAATGAAAGGTCAAATTGAGATAATGTCTCCAGCTGGTTCATTTGAATCATTGATGGCTGCAATTCAGGGCGGAGCAGATTCTGTGTATTTCGGCATTGAACAATTGAATATGCGGGCAAAATCTGCAAACAATTTTACTTTTGACGATCTTGAAATTATTGCTAAAACATGCGATGAAAGCGATGTGCGTTCCTATTTAACATTGAATACGATAATCTATGACCACGATTTATCGTTGATGAAACGGATCGTGAATCGTGCTAAAGAAGCGGGCATTACAGCGGTTATCGCATCAGACCAAGCAGTAATTAACTATGCTGCGTCTATTGGTTTTGAAGTGCATATTTCTACTCAAACCAATGTGACTAATTTAGAGACTATCAAGTTTTTTGCACATTTTGCCGATGTTATGGTCTTGGCAAGAGAATTAAGTTTAAAACAGGTTAAAGACATTACGGATGGAATTGTCAAAGACGATGTACGGGGTCCTTCCGGCAACTTAGTTGAAATAGAAATTTTTGCACATGGAGCGCTGTGCATGGCTGTTTCGGGTAAATGTTATATGAGTTTACATACTAATAATTCTTCTGCCAATCGTGGGGCATGTGTTCAAAATTGCCGAAGAACGTATGAGGTAACTGATGATGAAGGGAATGAATTTTTAATAGACAACGAGTACATTATGTCTTCTAAAGATTTGTGTACCATTGGTTTTGTGGATGATATGATTCATGCAGGAGTAAAAGTGTTGAAGATTGAAGGTAGAGGACGAGCTCCGGAATACGTAAAAACAGTTACTCGGTGTTACAAAGAAGCTGTAAATGCTGTGCTTGATGGAACATACACGGAAGAAAAAATTCAAGAGTGGGATAGGCAATTAGCAACAGTTTATAACCGTGGGTTTTGGAGCGGGTACTATTTAGGACAAGAAATGGGTGAGTGGTCTGATACACACGGCTCTCAAGCTACAGTGCGCAAAACATTTATTGGTCAAGGTATCAAGTACTACCCGAAAAGTGCCATTGCTGAGTTTAGATTGGATAGCCACTCGCTTGAGGTAGGTGAAAAAATATTGATTACCGGACCAACAACAGGGGTTGTGGAATTGGTTGTTGAGGAGTTGAGAGTTGACAATCAGCCTGTTACACATGTTAAAAAAGGTGTGTTGTTTACAACTCCAGTTGCTGAAATTGTACGCCCCTCAGATAAATTGTATAAATTAACTGATATTCGTTCATGATTCGTATCATTCAGCAAAGAGAAAAGTGTATAGGCTGTAATTATTGTGTAGAATTGGCTTTCGACAGGTGGCGCATGTCTAAGAAAGATGGCAAATGCACCTTGATTGGAAGTGTAAACAAAAACGGCTTTCACAGTATTGTGGTTGGTGATGACGAATACACTGCAAATATCAATGCAGCAAAAGCATGCCCGGTTAAAATTATTAAGGTCGAAAAAATCACGAATTCAAAATAGTTCAAATTTCTTATCTTCGTATTATGGAAGAAAACCTGACATACGAAAAAGCATATTCAGAACTGCAACAAATTATTACCGATATCGAGAACGATGAGGTGTCAATCGATTTATTGTCTGTTAAAGTGAAAAGAGCTGCCGAATTGATAGATTTTTGTAAGAATAAACTGACCAGTACTGAAATGGATGTCCAAAAAATATTGGATGGTTTGAAAGGATAGTTAATACCACAAAAACGGTATTTGGAATCATTCTATATTAGCTTATTTTTGTTGTGAAATTGGATGATACATGAAAACACTGGAAAAAATTCCTTTGAAACAGCGAACTCGAATTCTCAATATTATGGAAAGTAGCTTGAAACCCAAGCTAATCGAGATGGGTTTGTATTCAGGAAAAGAAGTAGAAGTGTTGTATAAAGCGCCTTTTGGAGATCCAATTGCTGTAGATATTAATGGTTACACCTTGTCCATGCGCCTTTCTGAAGCTGCATTGATTGAAGTAGAATAATGAAAAAAATTGCCCTATTCGGGAACCCAAATACTGGAAAAAGCTCCATCTTTAACCGCCTAACTGGCTTACGTCAACGTGTTGGGAATTTTCCTGGAGTTACAGTTGACAAACGATCTGGATATGTAAATGTTGAAAATCAGGAAATTGAAATAATTGATTTCCCTGGGACGTACAGTATTTATCCAAGAAGCAAAGATGAAGAGATTGTTTACAATGTAATCTCCAATAAAAACGATAAAAACTTTCCAGATAAAGTTGTCGTAGTAGTAGATAGCTCAAACCTAGAACGAAATTTATTGTTCTTCTCTCAGATTTATGATTTGGGAATTCCTACTGCTTTGGTGCTAAACATGACAGATGTTGCAGCAAAAAATGGACTTGAAATAAATCTTTCTTACATAGAAGAAGCCTTTCCGTATGCTAAAATAATTCGGTCAAATGCGCGTATTGGAACAGGGATAAACGAGCTAAAAAAATGGTTTGTAAGCGATGTAGAATCGGTGCAAGATTTTAAACCCTTGATAGCGAAAGAAGATTTTGACGCTCAAGTTTTAGATTCCGAATCGCGGTTCAGCGCAATCAAAATACTTCTAAAAAAAGTTGTGCAAACGGTTGAAAAGGAAGAATCTTTTACTTCCAAAGTTGACAAATGGCTGATTCACCCAGTATGGGGATACTTGTTTTTCTTCACCATATTATTGTTGATTTTTCAAATGGTGTTCTCTTTGGCTTCTTATCCGATGGATTGGATAGATGCAGGTGCAGCAAATTTTGCATCATGGCTTGGAAATGTTTTACCGGAAGGAATTTTCACATCCTTAGTCGTTGACGGAATCATTCCCGGTATAGGAGGAGTGCTTGTTTTTATTCCACAAATTGGTTTGTTGTTTACCTTGCTTATTATTCTTGAAGAAACCGGGTATATGGCTCGTGTTGTGTTTATTACAGATAAATTGATGCGCCCTTTTGGTTTGAACGGGAAAAGTGTAGTTCCTCTTTTGTCAAGTGCCGCTTGTGCAATACCCGGAATCATGGCTACACGCACCATTGGTTCATGGCAAGAAAGACTTACAACTATTTTAGTTGCTCCACTTATTAGTTGTTCTGCACGTTTGCCTGTTTATACACTTCTAATTGCTTTGGTAATCCCGGATAGAACGGTGTTAGGCTTTTTAAACATTCAAGGATTGGTACTTTTTGGCTTGTATATGCTTGGAATTGTTTCTGCTTTGATAGTTGCATGGGTAATTAAGCAATTTTTTAAAAACAAAGAACTCAGTGTTTTTTTGCTTGAAATGCCAGAATACAAAACGCCACGTTGGAAAAACGTGGGTATTGAAGTGTATGAAAAAGTCAAAATTTTTGTGTTGGATGCCGGGAAAATAATATTGGCTATTTCTATTGTACTTTGGGCGCTTGCTAGTTTTGGTCCAGGCAACAAAATGGATGAACTAGCCAAACTTGTGCCTTTACCTGTGGTTCAGAATGAAGAATCCATGTTGGAATACAATTCAAAAATTGCCTCAGTAAAATTGGAAAATTCCTACATGGGGTACTTAGGTAAAGCCATCGAGCCTGTTATTTCGCCATTGGGTTATGACTGGAAAATGGGGATTTCACTTTTAACGTCCTTTGCTGCACGTGAAATTTTTGTTGGATCTTTGGCAACAATTTATTCTGTTCACAATGCAGATGAACACAGCGAATTGCTTATTGATAAGTTGCGACGACAAAAATTTGCTAATGGAAGCCCTGTTTACACGCTTGCAAGCGGCATGTCGTTACTTATTTTTTATGTGTTTGCTATGCAATGCATGGCTACCTTAGCTGTTGTAAAACGTGAAACAAAATCTTGGAAGTGGCCTATGCTTCAACTTGGATATATGGGAGTTTTAGCTTATGTAGGGGCGCTTATTACTTATCAAATACTCAAATAATGCAAACCATATTGGTCATCATCACCATAGCTGCAGCTGTATTATATTTGATACGAAGATTTGTTCTGACAGCTCAACGCAAACATAAATCGGGATGTGAAAAGTGCGCCATGAATAAAGATTACTATAAGGATTCTGAATCTAATTAGATTTTTTTTGGATAGTATTCCCAAATACTAGCCAAGACAATGTTAGTATATTACGCGTCATTCCCTTGCTTTTCTAAAAAAGAATTACTACATTAGTACTATCAATTTTATAAAAACTACTGTTATGAAACACCAAAACCAGCTACCAGCTACCAGCTACCAGCTACCAGCTACCAGCTTAAAGCCCATTTTAAAACCTGTTTTTAACCTTCTATTTTTCGGAATGTTGTCCTACTCGGGGTATGCACA
>JBDHXR010000142.1:0-6370 GCA_039810825.1 Fluviicola sp. | reverse complement strand
GGAAACGCCATTTGCTACTGCATTGACGAAAAAGCTATTGAAAAACTGCAAAACTATTTTGGTAACATCTCAACCAAACTTATGAAAAAGAAAACCGATTGTTGTTAAACTAAAAAAGAAGAAAAATGAAACTTTCACAAGTAAAAGCACTTTTGCCAACATTAGACAACGTTGCGTTTAAATTAGAAAATGGAACTTTTGTTCCCGATCATTTTCACGTTACCGAAGTTGGTATGGTAACAAAAAACTTTATTGATTGTGGCGGTGTGATTCGAACAGAAAAAACCGTAAACTTTCAATTATGGAATGCCGATGATCTTGAACATCGTTTAAAACCAACAAAACTGTTAAACATCATTCAACTTTCCGAAGAAAAATTAGGTATTGAAGACGCAGAAATTGAAGTGGAATATCAAAGTGAAACGATTGGAAAGTACGCCTTGGCATTTGACGGAACAAATTTCATTTTGCAAAACAAAACAACGGCTTGTTTAGCGCAAGATGCTTGTGGAATTCCGTCCGAAAAAGCAAAAAAGAATTTATCCGAATTATCTGTAAATAAAAATGCTTCTTGTACAACTGGAGGCGGATGTTGCTAAAATTAGTATATGGGAAAATTTGAAAAATATCTTACGCTGTGGGTTTTTCTGTGTATCATAGCTGGTGTTGCATTAGGGAAAATTGGCGGTGAAAGTATACAAGCAATAAGCAAGTGGGAAATAGCATCAGTAAATATCCCTGTCGCTATCTTAGTTTGGTTAATGATCTATCCAATGATGGTACAAATAGATTTTTCCTCTTTAAAAAATGTATCAAAAAACTGGAAAGGAATTGGCTTAACGGTATCGGTTAATTGGTTGGTACAGCCTTTTACAATGGCTATTTTTGCTTGGATTTTCTTCGACCATCTTTATGCAGCCTACTTAGAACCTGAAATGGCAGAACAATATATAGCAGGAGCAATATTACTAGGCTCCGCACCTTGTACTGCTATGGTATTTGTATGGTCGTATTTAACCAAAGGTGATGCTAATTACACCTTAGTGCAAGTTGCAGTAAATGATTTGATTTTGCTTTTTGCATTTGTTCCAACAGTTGGATTTTTGTTAGGTGTAACGGATATTCATATTCCTTATGATGTACTTATTTCCTCTGTGGTAATTTTTGTGGCTATTCCTCTTGCAGCTGGTTACATAAGTCATAAATTAATTATCAAGTATAAAGGTGAGGATTGGTTTAAAAACAAATTCCTTCCCAATCTTAAACCAATTTCAACAATCGCACTACTTACAACCCTTATTTTACTTTTTGCTTTTCAGGGGAATAAAATCATTGAAAAACCCTTTGATATTTTGCTAATTGCGGTTCCTTTGACCATTCAAACGTTCTTTATTTTCTTTTTGACATGGTTTTTAGGAAGGTATATCAATTTGAAACATGCTATTTGTGCTCCCGCAGCCTTGATTGGTGCAAGTAATTTCTTTGAATTATCTGTGGCTGTGGCTATCTCTTTATTCGGGTTAAACTCAGGTGCATCTTTGGTGACAGTTGTAGGTGTGTTAATCGAAGTACCTGTGATGCTTACCTTAGTGAGATTCGCTAATAAGTGGAACTATTAAAAACTACAGATGAAAAAGAAAATTTTAGTGCTATGCACAGGTAACAGTTGCAGAAGCCAAATCGCAGAAGGATATTTAAGGTATTTTGCCGGAGAAAAAGCCGAAATTTTTAGCGCAGGTGTTGAAACGCACGGAGTAAACCCAAAAGCCATAGCGACAATGCAAGAAGACGGAATTGATATTTCAAAACACACATCAAACAACATCGACGAATATCACGATATTGACTTTGATTTTGTACTTACCGTTTGCGACAATGCCAAAGAACGCTGTCCATTCTTTCCATCACAGGCTCAAAAATTCCACTACAACTTTCCCGACCCTGCAAAGGCGTCAGGAACGGAAGAAAAAATTAAAGAACAGTTTAGACAAGTGAGACAACAAATTAAAAATTATTGTAGAGAATTTGTAGCGGAGAATTTGTAAGCTGAAATACAAGGTTAAGCATCTAATCGAGTAGACGCCCCCATTGGTTTTTACCAATGAGGGAAGCCCCTCAACTTAGTAAAGCGTTATCATAAATTCCTTAAAAAAATAAACTCTCCGACCTTACACAAAAGTTTGAGCAACTTGCCCAAAAATTTCAAAATTGGATTGATATTCCTTTTTCATTTTTGGTTTCATTTTTTCAAAAAAGCTTTGCATTTGACTTAAATTGGGAAATTTTACCTAAAATTAAAGTGTATTTAGAAACCAAAGAAGGTTTAGCTGCACTGCTACTGCGTGGATTAAACAAACTGATGTCAACAGACCAACTGTGTTAACTTTACTGACATTAAAAATGGAAAACTTTAACAGAAATAAACATTGGGACATTTTCTGAACTAGGACCGACTAAAAAAATTCTTTAAAAAAGTAAAGTGCATTGTGTAGGCTCCTCATTTTTAGTACGGTTTTATAATAATACACCTTATTTTTTTGATGAAAATTATGGTGGATACAATTACACCTAAAAAGGAAATAAATACTATTTATTAAGTATAGAACGGTGCACATAAATAATATCTGCATTCTATAGATAAACACCTTGTAAATTTTCAAATCAACCCCTATATTCGTAACTGACAACCATGAATCAAATAACGATGAGTGAAACAGAACTACTGATTGAATACGCAAAATGTTGGAATAACCTAGATATTTTCTATATCATGGAATTAGTAGATGACGATTTGGAATATACTTCGCAATGGGTATTAGAAACGATGTATGGGAAAAATACATATTTGAAATATTTAAGCGGCAAATTTACAAGCATACGAAATGGCAAAGGTTCTCCAAAGGCTGAATTAGGATATTACAAGTATGCTCCACTCGGAGAAAAAAAACCTTGCCTCGTATTAGCTCAAGACGATGTCAAAGTTGCAATTCTCGCTGAAGTGAAAAATGGCAAACTTTCAAAAATAAACATGGTAGGTATTCCTTCTCCCAATAATGCAATTCTGTTCGATATCGTTCCTAAATAAAAATATCGAACGAAATACCAATAAGAAAGCTTAGTAACAAGAAGAAAACGCTATTTGACCTGACCAAGGCTTTTATCATAAAGATTTAGGCACTCTTCTTGTTCTTCAACATTTCAAATTAAAGAAATTCAGTACTTTTATCTATACAAAATCCAACATAGTAATGAACGATATTATTTGTCCCAACTGCAATAAAGCTTTTAAAATTGATGAAGCCAGTTTTGATTCAATCTTGAAACAAGTAAGAGACCATCAGTTCGAAGAAGAAATAAATCAACGCTTAAAATTGGCCGAAACTGAAAAAAACAATGCAATTCAATTGTCTGAGACTAAAATGAAGGCTTCTTTTCAAGAATTAATTTCATCTAAAGAATTAGAAATAAACACATTAAAAGCAAATAATGAACGCCTCTTAACTGAACGAATCGCTCAAAAAGATGCTGAAATAGCTCAGCTAACAGCTAAGTTGTCAAATACAGAATTGGAGAAAAAGTTGAGTGTAGCTCAAGCCGTGCAATCGCTTGAAAAAGAGCGCGACAAGCTAGCAAACAATCTGAAAAGTAAAGATATTGAGAATGAATTATCGATAAATGCTTTAAAAGAACGTTTTGCTAACGAACTAATGGCTAAAGATGGCATCATTAAAATGAAAGAAGAAGAAATTGCACTTCGAAAAGAAATGAAAGCCAAACTTTCAACAAAAATGCTGGGTGAAACCTTGGAACAACATTGCGAAAATGAATTTAACAAGCTTCGATCAACTGCCTTTCAAAATGCATATTTCGAAAAGGACAACGATGCAAAAACCGGAAGCAAAGGAGATTTTATTTATCGAGAGAATGATGAACACGGTAACGAGATTATTTCCATCATGTTTGAAATGAAAAACGAAGGAGATGAAACCGCAACCAAAAAGAAAAATGAAGATTTTTTCAGAGAATTAGACAAAGATAGAATCGAAAAAAAATGTGAGTATGCTGTGCTTGTTTCTTTACTTGAAGCGGATAGTGAATTTTACAATTCAGGAATTGTTGATGTGTCATACAAATTCCCTAAAATGTATGTGGTTCGGCCTCAATTCTTTATTCCAATCATCACGTTACTCCGAAATGCTGCTATGAATTCAATGCAGTATAAGAAAGAGCTTTCATTGATCCGTAATCAAAATATAGACATCACCAATTTCGAAGAAAACATCAATTCATTCAAAGAAGGTTTTGCTCGAAATTATGAATTGGCAAGCAAAAAATTCAAAACTGCAATTGAAGAAATTGATAAAACCATTGACCATTTAAACAAAACAAAAGATGCTTTGCTTTCATCTGAAAACAATTTAAGACTTGCCAACTCAAAAGCCGAAGATTTAACTATTAAAAAACTAACGAAAGGCAATCCTACCATGCAAGCAAAATTTGCAGATATATCTTCGAACACTTCTTCAAATAACCCTAAATAAAACATTCGTTATGAGGTATTTAATTATGTTTTTTTTAGTTGTCGGGTTTTCAATAAGCCTCAACGCACAAACCATACAAAGTGGCAATTATTCTACAAAAGGGTATATAAAACCAGATGGTACTATCCAAAATAGCAGTTATTCAACTGTTGGGTATATTAAATCAGACGGAACTATACAAAATGCAAGTTACTCAACCATCGGATACATCAAAAATGATGGCACCATACAAAATAGTAGTTATTCTACCGTTGGGTATGTAAAAGAAAACGGTACAGTTCAAAATAGCAGCTATTCAACCATTGGTTACATCAAAAAAGATGGAACAGTACAAAACAACAGTTATTCAACTATCGGTTATGCAAAAGGAGTGAAAATGGAGTGGGCAGCAGTTGTGTTTTTCTTTTTTCAGTTTGACAAATAAGCCTATTTCAAAAATCGTTTTGCTTGATGTGAACTCGGAATAACACAGAAATTCTTTGAGATTTTCTTTCGATATTTTGCAATAAGTTTATAGATCGCATCGCGAATGAATGTCGGTACAATTACAAATATGCGGATAAGCGCAGCGGGATATTTTATTTCTTTTGCTAAACGCATTATCGCAGTGGAACGCTTTGATAGCTTTCCCTTGTGCCAATAGTAAATCGTGCTATAATCGATGGGATGTCCTAATTTATCTTGTAAAAACACGGTTGCAAATTCATTTTGAAGTGCTGAAAAGTAGATTGAATCGTTTTTCTCATTACTCAAAACAAATTGTACAGATTTATTACAAAATCCACATTCTCCATCGTAAAACAAGATGGAACAATTTTCTGGGTTGATTGTCTCCAAATCGATTTGTATTTTTGCTTAAAAATACGAATAAATGAAAATAGGAATATTGTTATCTGGTTGTGGAGTATATGATGGCTCAGAGATTCAAGAATCTGTATTGGCTATGCTTGCTGTATCTCAATCTGGTGCTGAATACGTATGTATCGGAGTAAATGCCGATCAACACCATGTTATCAATCATCAAACTGGTGAAGAAATGAAAGAATCTAGAAATATGTTGGTTGAAGCAGCACGTATTGCCAGAGGAAACATTCTGCCTATCAACGAAGTTACGCCAGCCGATATAGATGGATTAATCATTCCGGGAGGATTTGGAAATGCAAAAAATTTTACAAAATGGGCATTTGAAGGTCCGGATGGTGCAATATTGCCAGAAGTGAAGTTGTTTTTAGTTAACCTAGCAAATGTTGGAAAACCCATTGCAGCTCTTTGCGTAAGTCCTGTTGTTGTAGCTAAAGCACTCGAAGGTTCTATCATTCACCCTACTTTGACTTTGGGTACTAGCAAAGAAGAGTCGCCGTATGATATTGCTTCATTTTCAAAGGGATTGGAAAAAACCGGAGCTCACACAGTTGAAAAAAGTATTCGAGAAATTCAAGTTGACCAAGAAAATAGAATTATTACTGCGCCTTGCTACATGATGGATGCAACACTTCCTGAAGTTTGGGGAAATATTCAGTTGGCAGTTCAAGAATTGGTGAAACTTTGTAAAGCATGATTCAGCGTTATTCTGAAACAGAAGAAAAGTACACTGTTCTAGCAGATAAAGCCAAAAGAATTACAGGATTGCTATCAATTCTCAGGCTCATTTCATTGGTGCTTTGCTTATTTTTTATCTACAAAAACATCCAAAATTCAAGTTTGTTTTTTGTCAGTGCTTTTGTGTTTTTGGGAGTGGTCTTTATCTATTTAATCTCCCTTCATCAAAAATATAAAAACAACTTGCGAATCATACAAACATTCGCATTTGTAAACTGCTCTGAAAAAGA
>JBDHXR010000141.1:0-6427 GCA_039810825.1 Fluviicola sp. | reverse complement strand
CATTAATTTTGTCTTCTATTTTTCATAAATACTTAAGCAGATGCTCGGAATATTAAAAAAACTCATCGGAAACAAGTCGGCAAACGACCAAAAGAAATACCAACCAATTATTGACCAAGTTGCACTAACTTTTCAAGAATTAAAAAGTGTTTCAGATGATGAACTGCGTGAATTTACCGTTGCTTTTCAAAAACAAATTCAAGATGCAATTGTTGGTTTGGAAACCGAAATAAAAGAGTTGAATGCAAAAGCAAACGACCCGGCTCTACCTTTGTATGAAAAAGAAGACATTTACAAATCGATTGACGAAAAAGAAGCCGAAGTAAATGTAATCATCGAAAAAGTACTTGAAGAAATTATGCCTACAGCTTTTGCTGTAGTGAAAGAAACTGCCAGAAGATGGGCTGAAAATGGAGAACTTGTGGTTACTGCTACTGAGAAGGATAAAGCATTAGCCGCTAAGAAAGACGGCATCGAAATTCAAGGAGATAAAGCTATTTGGAAAAATAAATGGACGGCTGCAGGCTCAGATGTTGAATGGGTGATGGTACATTACGATGTTCAGTTGATGGGTGGCGCAGTATTGCATAGAGGTAACATTGCTGAAATGCAAACCGGTGAAGGAAAAACATTGGTTGCTACATTGCCTGTATATTTGAATGCATTAACCGGAAAAGGTGTTCATGTTGTAACGGTGAACGATTACTTGGCAAAGCGTGACTCCGAATGGATGGGACCTCTCTATCAATTCCATGGTTTGGTTGTAGATTGCATCGACAAACATCAACCAAATTCTGATGCCAGACGTAATGCTTATTTGGCAGATATAACGTTTGGAACAAACAATGAGTTTGGCTTTGATTATCTACGCGACAATATGTCTGGTTCTGTAGAAGATTTGGTTCAACGTAAACACCATTATGCAATTGTGGATGAGGTGGATTCAGTTTTAATTGATGATGCACGTACCCCATTGATTATTTCAGGTCCTACTCCAAAAGGCGATGAACATGAATTTTATGAATTAAAACCCTTGATAGAAAAAGTTGTAGAAGAACAACGTAAATACATCAACCACACGTTGGCTGAATCGAAACGCATGTTGCAAGTTATCAACGGTGGCACTGTAGAAGGAATGGAGCAAAAAGAAGCGTTAGAAGAAGGAGGGATTTCATTGCTTCGCTCTCACAGAGGTTTGCCAAAAAACAAAGCATTGCATAAGTTTTTATCTGAACCTGGAATCAAATCTCACTTGCAAAAAGTGGAAAATCAATTCATGGCTGAACAAGGTAAGCACATGAAAAAGATAGACAGAGAATTGTTCTTTGTGATTGATGAAAAACACAATACGGTTGAGTTAACCGACAAGGGTATCGATTTAATCTCGGGAAAGGAAAACAGAAATTTCTTTATCTTGCCTGATATTACTTCAGAAATTACTCAACTTCAAAAACAAAACTTGCCTCAAGCAGAATTTGATGCTCAAAAAGAGCAATTAATTCGTGATTACAGCATTAAGTCTGAACGCTTACATTCAATCACTCAATTACTGAAAGCCTATACACTTTTCGAAAAAGAAGTGGAATATGTTGTCATGGACGGGAAAATTAAAATCGTTGATGAACAAACGGGTCGTATCATGGAAGGGCGCCGTTATTCCGATGGTTTACACCAAGCAATAGAAGCAAAAGAAAATGTAGATGTAGAGGCAGCTACCCAAACCTATGCTACCGTTTCTTTGCAAAACTATTTCCGTATGTACCACAAATTGGCTGGTATGACTGGTACTGCGGAAACTGAAGCGAAAGAGTTTTGGGATATTTATAAATTGGATGTTGTAGTAATCCCAACAAACAGACCTATATCAAGAAAAGACGAGCACGACATGGTGTTCAAAACAGCACGTGAAAAATATGCTGCAGTGATTGACGAAATCAATCGACTGGTTGAGTTGGGAAGACCTGTATTGGTTGGTACTACTACCGTTGAAATATCAGAATTACTAAGCAGAATGTTGAAAATGAGAAACATTCCACACCAAGTATTGAATGCTAAATACCATCAAAAAGAAGCAGAAATTGTTTCTTTGGCAGGTAGAGCAGGAGCTGTAACTATCGCAACAAACATGGCTGGTCGTGGTACAGATATTAAGCTAGGTGCTGGTGTTAAAGAAGCAGGAGGCTTGGCAATTATAGGTACAGAAAGACATGATTCAAGACGTGTTGATAGACAGTTGCGTGGCCGTTCCGGTCGTCAAGGCGATCCGGGTTCTTCGAAATTCTTTGTATCGTTGGAAGATGACCTAATGCGTAAATTTGGGTCTGAGCGAATTGCAAAAATCATGGACCGTTTAGGGTTGAAGGAGGGAGAAGTGATTCAACACAGCATGGTTTCTAAATCGATAGAGCGTGCACAGAAAAAAGTAGAAGAAAACAACTTTGGAATTCGTAAGCGCTTATTGGAATACGATGACGTGATGAACGCACAACGTAAAGCTATTTACAAACGAAGAAGAAATGCATTGTTTGGCGATAGACTTGGATTAGATGTTTCTAATATGTTTTACGATGTGTTAGAAAATTTAGTGAACACATACAAAAACGACACCTTTGAAGAGTTTAACACTGCTTTTATACGTACTTTAGGCATTGAAGCACCAATTACTGCAGAAAAGTTTTCATCTTCAAGTTTTGACGATGTAGTAAATGATTTATATGATGGTGTAATGCTGCGATATAACACAAAAAGTACGCGCTTGGCAGAAATGGCCTACCCTCAAATAAAGCATGTTCACGAAACAATGTCACAATACAAGAACATTCAATTCTTAATTACAGATGGCAAAAAAACGATGCCTTTGGTTGTTGGATTGAAGGAAGCATACGAAACTAAAGGAGCGACTATAGCATCTGAACTTGAGCGCAACATTGTTTTAGGAATGATTGACAACGAGTGGAAAGAACATCTGAGAGAGATGGATGAACTTAGAAACTCTGTACAACAAGCTGTTTACGAACAAAAAGATCCGTTGCTTATCTACAAATTGGAGTCGTATGAGTTATTCAAGGCTATGAACAACAGACTGAGCCATGAAACAGTAGAGTTTTTAGTAAATGCGGATGTTCCTAGAGACCAGTTGGAGGAGATAAAATCAACAAACAAAGAAGTATCGCACGCAAACAATTACGAGAAGGCTCAGATTGCGAATGAATTTAACTCAACCAGTACGGAAAACCCACAATTTGCAGGTAGAGAGGGGTATGATGAAGCGATGCGCAATTCTATGAATCAGCGACCTAAGCAACAGCCAATAGTGTCATCTGAACCTAAGATAGGACGAAACGATGCTTGCCCTTGTGGCAGTGGCAAGAAATACAAACAGTGTCACGGAAAGTAATGCACATAAAAACTAAAAATGGCTGATTCAAAAAAATCAGCCATTTTTTTTACTGATAAATCTTCTATCAAAATTGAAACATGTTTCTTTTACTCTGTTTGTTTGGCTTTCTTTTTTAATGGTATGGAGTAGCTGAGACCTGCTGTAAAATCAATGTAATGATAGCGATATTTTACAACTGGGGCTGCATCTCGTTTTGTTATCATGTCTTCATTTTTGTATTGATAAATACCATAAGGGTCATTGATGTATTGTACCCAAGTAACATTTTTCTTTTTCATCTCTCGCATACCATACCCTATACCTAGTTGCAAATGCAAACAAGGAATAATACGTATATCACAACCTATGATAGAACTTAATACTAAGGGTGTAGATTGGTAAAATCCTGCTTTATAGATAATTTTATAAGGACCACCTCCGCTCTGACCTAAAGAAATCATATCTACAACACCATAATCATCGTCAAGATAATAGTTTGCTCCATATACCATTAATCTATTTTTATTGGAGTTATTTACCTGATAGTTCAATGATATTGCAATGAATGGTCTAAATCGAAAGTGTTGTTTTAAACCAATAAACCTTACTGTTCCTCCCAAATAATTTGTTGTAAAGTCATAATTCCATGATTTACCATATTTACTCTGAGAATAATCCACTAAAAATAGCATACTACCCCAATTAATTTCTCTTTGATACCCAATTTGAAAAATTAAACTCATATTTTCTACACTACTACTTTTATATGGTCGAGAATAATTTCCGTTAATAGAAAGCACCAAACTATTCTTTATTTCTGAAGTTTTTCCATACCAAATTTTGCTCTGTGCATTGATGTATAAACTGAACACGAGCAAAGAAAAAAGAACAATTGCCTTCATCGCTTCAAAAGTTTTTGAGTTACATTTTGCTTCTTGAAAACAGCTAAATACATCCCAGTTTTTAACTGAATATTTGAGAGTTCATTTATCCCGGCATTTAGTTTAAATGAACAAATCAATGCTCCATTAAGTGATTGAATTAACAGTTCGTCATCTTGTGCAGATTCTACAAATATTCTATCATCAAAAGGGTTTGGGTAAATCTTAACACCTTTATCTTCTTGAGATTCTATTTGTAAAAAATTTTCTGTTTCCAATTCTTCCTCAAATTCTCGTTCATTGTTTTGTTCCAAATTATTGCTGCAACCTTGATGACCAACAAACCACATAACAGGGCGATCTATAGGTGATTCTTGAGGTAATACAAATAATGTCGGAAAATGTAGATCAATACTGTCATTTTTAGCTTTTAAACAATTAGAATTATAATAGCTGTTAGTTTGACTATTTGAAGCTACATACCAGTCAATGCTGTACTTTTTATCTGCATTTAAACCCTTTACATTTATTCTTTTCTTTTTTTCTGGCAATATCCAATCAAGAGATACTGGATACTGATAATCAACAAATGGTAAAGAATGACAAATACACGTTGAACAATCTGATGATCTTGTTTCAATATTATATGATCTGTTTCTAACATAACCTACAAATTGTTTTTTATCGTTTGAAATATAATATTGAGCTTCCAAAAAATAATACTCCTTAAAAACACCTCCATTAAAAGACATTTTAACAAATGCAGAATCTCTTCTATGTGTCCAAGCTCCACCTCCATTCGACAATGTTCCAATCACATCATTGGCATTGTAATGTTGTTGTGCCCGTATAGTATATGGCCAATATTTATTATATGCATTGGTATCGCCATACCAAGCGTTGAAGCCGCATACCATGGACATGGGTAAGGTAGAAACATCTATTTTGTGGATGTTATGATTGGAACATTCTATGTAGTCTCCATCTGTTCCTCCTTCAGATAGCATAACAGGGATAGGTGAACCATATTGCATACCGGGGTTTCGTTTTTTCCATATTTTCATCACATTATCTTGCATTCTAAATTGAGCTTCAGGGTTAGTATAATAAACATTTGTTCCCACTACATCAATTTTGGGCAAGGCTATCATGTCTTCCAATTCGTTGTATGGAAGTTCCCAATTGTACAGCGTGTTTACACCTACCAATTGGTTGCAATGTAGCGAATCTTTGAGGTATGTGCTCATGACTTGGTGGTAATTGTAAACAGCGTTTCTTGCCAAGGTGTATTCTGCGTTTGCAGGCGTATCATAAGGTCTTTCTTCCCACTTTGATTCATTTATGTGCCATGGTTCACTGCTTATTTCCAATTCGTATATCTTGGTAGAATAACCATATCTTGCCACATAGTAGCGGGTGCGCTGCTTGTGGTATGCCAAATCTGAGATATCGGTGAACATCTCATAAGGTTTCTTCCCAAAATGAGTAGTTGTACCTACACGGTAAGAAGGATCGTCATTGTAACAATAAACGGGCACATTATACTGCCAACTGCCCTGTACATGAAGGTGGTCTTGCTGGTAAATTGTGTCAATCATAAAATTATCCCAATCCCACATCCAATAAAAGTAAGGGTCATATTTTTCATATACTGTTTGGTGAAGGAGATTGAACTGTACCAACGCATTATATTGTTCACACATATCTAGTAATTTGTCTTGCTCATAGGCGTAATGCAGACGTTTGTAGTAATTTCCTTTTTTTTCAAATTCCAACAGTGATGACCAAGGGGATTGAATGGTTCTAAAAAATTTGCCTCCTTGTTGCAAATAGCTCTCAATATGGTCTCGGTAACTTTTCCATTCCAAGGTGTTTGCCATTTTTTCCGTATTCAGGTTTTGAGGGTCACTTGGATTATACAGCACATGTCCTAAATAGAGTGAGTCGCCTCCCCAAGCCAATTTATGGTTATCGGGTGTCATGAAGTTTTGACCTACAGGAATGATTATTCTATCACCTTGTTTCAAATTTACTTGATTCTCATGCACTTTCACATAACCGGGGTCGCCACTTTCTACCGTTGTAAACCAAAAATCATCTGCCGTTTCGCTGGGTATGGTTTCGTTTTTTATCCGTAAACTTATTTTGACACTCCACTCTCCATTCA
>JBDHXR010000140.1:0-6437 GCA_039810825.1 Fluviicola sp. | reverse complement strand
GGCCTCGTAGATAAATTGACTAGAGCATTAGATTACGGCTCTGAAGGTTTCATGTTTGACTCCTGACGAGGTCACAAAGGGAAATTGCAACATTTCCCTTTTTTTTGTCTTTTCCCAATAATTTAATAAAAAAAACAAATTTATTTTTTTACAAACTCAGTGCGTATGTAGATGGTTTGTCCGTTTACTTTTCCCTCGATTAAATCCGGATCGTTGTGAACCAAACGGATATTTCTTACTGCTGTACCTCGTTTTGCTACCAAGCTGCTTCCTTTTACATCCAAGTCTTTGATTAAGACTACAGAATCTCCCTGGTTTAACACAACACCATTTGAATCAATATGTTGAATGGCATCTTCATCTACTAGTGTGGCTTTTGCCCAAGAAAGAACATCATCTTCTAAATACATTTGATCAAGTAGCTCAACGGCCCATGATTCAGTTTGCAATGCTTGCAATAAACGATACGAAACAACTTTTACAGCGTCAACTTCGCTCCAAATACTTTCATTTAAGCAATGCCAGCTGTTTGCGATAACGGTTTTGTTACCTAAAAGCTGTTCGGCTAATTCTGATTCAATATATACAAAATCATCAACGTAATTTCCTGTTTTCGGTTCTACCAAATAACTCGTTAAATTTTTAGAACTTCCACTAAGTTCACAAACTCCGTTGCTTCTTGCTATTAATTCTTTTTCAAATTTCATCCACCAAAGTTACGAATTTTTACGCGTGTTGGTTAAGATTAGTAGTTTATTTCTTTGGACTGGATTGATAGAATTTACCATTTAGCATTGTAAATTTAAACTTGCCAAGTTTGATTGTTTTTCCTTCGCCAATTGTTGCAATATTTGTTAGATCTTCTTCCATTGTATGTACACTTCCTCCAGTTGCATGCGCAATATCTAGGTACAAGGTGTTAAACCTATCTGTTACTCCACAAACTACAATTTTTATTGGTATTTTCTGATTTTTCAAAAATTGCAACAGATGCATATCGCAAGGGTCTTCCCAATTGTCAGCTATCAATACCACATTTTCTTTGCTTTCAGGATATTTTTTTAGTGCAAAGCAGATTGCTTCCAAATCATTTTCGATGTGGCTGCCTTTTGCCATTGCTTCGAATGCAATGTCAATAACCTTGTCTGAATTTTTACTGTCTATAGTCCAAATTCCGGTTTCGTCTATGTTTGTTTGTTGATTCGAACTTTTTTCGTCATCATCGTTAAAAAAAACAATTTGTTTAAAGGTGTTAAGTTTTTGATTGGCTTTTATCCATACGAGTAGTTGAGCAGTGTATGGAGACATACTCCCTGTTACATCCATTACTACAAGCATGTTTTTCCATGATGGATTGCGTGTAAACGTTTTTATTAAGGTTGAATCTTGTAATTTTTTTTCACCTTTAACAATTGTATTAATTTCATTTTTTTCTTCTGAAAAATCGGGTATTGGTCTATAATAGATGGTAAAACCGTGAAAATGCTTTTGCATTTCTGAATTTGATTTTACTTCAATCTGCTTGACTAAGTTCCATTTGATCATGGTTCCTTTAAAAGCTTCTGGAAGGTGAATATACAGTTCCAATATTCGCTTTCGGTTCAATTCTGAAAAATCTGCATCTTTTGGGTAATCTGAATATACCAAATCAACTTGTGTAATGGTTTGATTTTTCAAGAATTTGATTTCATTCATGTTTAGTATATCAGAACCTCCGGGCAACATTTTTATTTGTTTTACATCAAATCCGTTATCACTTGGCGTGTATTTTTCGATTTTAATTGTGTCTTTGAATCGAACAGTTTCTTTGATGATGACCTGAGAAAATAATGTGCTAGAGCAAAATAGCGCAAAGCAGACAAAACATAACGTTAGCTTCATGGTTTTTGGTTTTAGGGTTTCTACTTTTACTAATGTTCTAGTTTAGCTTTCGTTACACATAAATTACATTGCTTTATGCATTTATTTCTTTGTTGTTTATGTTAGAACTCACGTTAATTAACAGCAGAACAATCAAAAGTTTAGGAAAATTGTGCTAAGTTTGTAAAGACTCAAAAAAGATGAATTCTTGTTTGAGTAATGCACTTTCTAATCAAAATAATATGTTACGGGTTCAGGTTTTTTTCTTGTTTTGTCTATTGAATATTATTACTGCTAGCTGCTTTGCGCAATCAATTAGTGAAATTAACAACAAACGAAGCGATACAATCGATGTATTGAATTATAAAATCAAACTCGACTTAACTTCACTTCCTGTTAACACAATCCAAGCTTCCTGCCAAGTGAAATTTGTTGCTAAAATGAACAACATCAATCACATTCACTTAGATTTACTCGAATTAGTAGTTGATTCAATCAAACAGAATGGCAATATCCTGTCATATTCATACAATGACACTTTGTTGAAAGTGAATTTACCAACAACAATGAATACAAACGATACAGATAGTATTGTTGTTTTTTACCATGGTACTCCGGTTACAGACAACTCGGGCTTCGGTGGATTTTATTTTCAGGGGAATTATACCTACAACATGGGAGTTGGTTTTGAAGCAAATCCACACAATTATGGCCGTGTTTGGCATCCTTGTTTTGATAATTTTGTAGAACGTGCTAGCTATGAAGTTACCGTTAAATCACCTCAGGGGAAATATTTTTACGGAAATGGATACATTACATTGGATAGTATTGGAGCTGGAAACGAGAATATTCGTACTTGGAAGATTGATGAGTCAATTCCTTCATACTTAGCATGTGTTGGAGTAGCAGATTATGTAGAAGTGAATCAAACATATACAAGTCCTATAACCAACAATACGATTCCTATTGTATTGGCTGCACGTGCTGTTGATACAACAAACATGAAAAATTCTTTTGTGCATTTAACAGATGCCGCAACTGCATTTGAAAACAGTTACGGGCCTTACATGTGGAACAAAATTGGGTATACCGCAGTACCATTCAATGCTGGAGCTATGGAACACGCTACCTGTATTATGTATCCTACGTTTGCAATCAATGGCAATACTCAATGGGAAACCATGATGGCACATGAACTTTCACATCATTGGTGGGGAGATTATGTTACATGCAAAACTGCCGAAGATATGTGGATCAACGAAGGCATTGCTGCATACAGTGAATCGCTATTTTTGGAGCATTTATACAATTATACCAAATACATTAACAACCTGAAGACTACACATAAAACGGTAATTCAAAAAGCACATTTCGATGATGGAGGTTTTTACCCACTGTCTGGGATTCCACACGATGCAACATACGGAACACATACATATAGCAAAGGTGCTGTTCAAATGCATAACTTGCGTACTTATTTGGGAGATGCAGATTTTTTTAGCGGGTTGAAAGCAATACAACAACAATATGCACACAAAAGTATTGATGCTTTAGAGTTTAGAGATGCCTTGAATCTTGCAACAGGCAAGAATACTACTGATTTTTTCAATGATTACATTTTGAATCCTGGCTTTAATGGGTTTGAGATTGATTCCTTCAAAGTGACTCCTCAAGGTAGCAATTACGATGTTCAAGTTTTTGTTCAACAAAAGGTGTTTCAAGCTCCTCAGTTATTCACAGATGTACCACTTCAAATTTCATTTTTGAATGCGAACTGGGATACACTAACAGTAAACCAAGTAATAACAGGTGAACACACAAGTTTTTCAGTTACGATTCCATTTATTCCACAATTGGTAGTATTAAACTTAAATTCCAAATTATTGAATGCTGTAACTGGAGAGGATTTTAAAATTTCTAATCCTACATCTTTCACTTCAGACTATGCTTACTTCAATTATACCGTTGTAACAGAGCAAGATTCTACTTTGTTGCGAATTGATCATTTTCGCATGGCGCCAGATACCATTCGAGATAATAACATGAAGACTTATTACGATATTTCGCCAGATCGTTACTGGAAAGTAGATGGAATTTGGTCGTCAAGCTTCAATGCAAAAGGTAAAATATACTTCAATGCTAAAAACGACGCTTCAGGTTTCTTAGACAATGGACTTATGACAACTCATGATGGAATCGCATTCACTGAAGATAGTTTAGTATTGTTATGGAGGTCTAATCAGTACGCTGAATGGCAAGAATTTGATGATTACTCCTTGTCGTCAATTGGTAGTAAAACAGATGGAGTAGCTCGCATAGATATTAATCAGTTAAGAAAAGGAGAATATACTTTTGGGTTTAGAAAAAAAAGTGGATATGTTTCCGTAAAAAAAAATGAAATCGTTGAAATCAGTATTTATCCCAATCCTACAAAAGATTTGTTAACTATTCAGTTGGGTGAAATGTATAAGCAAAGAGGTCAAACAATAGAAATTATTGATGCTACAGGTGTAGTGGTCAAGCGAGTAGGGGTTAACCAGCAAGAAATGTCCATTTCAACAAAGGAGCTTACTCCAGGGACCTATTATTTACAAGTAATTCATCAAAATTTAAGGTCAAGTAGCGTTACTTTTGTAAAACATTGATTTTACTTGCATGTAAATCAAGCAAATATTGCTTCAGAATACAATTTATCAACGACCTGTGTTTGAATTCATGTTTCTTAATTTTTAGTAAGCTAAGGATAGCTAATTTCATTTAACCAATTTTCGGTTCTACCCCTTATTATTTTCGCTCTTTCATCTTTATATGACTTTAACAATTACACTTATTTCAACCCCAATCTCGAATTATAAGCTTCCATTGCTTTCTGAATATCAGCCCTCAGCTGTAAATCATCCATTGGAGAGCCAAATTTATCATCCATTGAATCATCAAAATCTTCTTCAGCTTCTTCATCCATGATTTCCAGCAGAAGGAAGTCCAGTTCGCGCAAACAAATCATACGAGTCATTTCGAAAGCTTCTTCAGGGCTAACCGTACCTTTATGAGCAAAAATACTCATCTGTGCTCCAAATGCAGCTTTCAACAAATGTTCAACTAAATCTTAAGAAATATCCTTTTTTGATTTTATCTTCTGAAGGTCTCTGATTAATTCCTTAAAATTATCCATGATATATTTTTTCTAAAAAGTACAGAAATTTTCCTTAATATAGTTAAGAACGTGAAAATATTATAACTAATACCACATTCATCCGAAAGTTTTTTGAAAACGAGCTAATTTCTTCTGTATCATAGTAAATACGCTACTTTATTTCGTTTTATTGAGAAAATAAGTCTCTTTGGTTGAATATTTCAGGTGGTTTGTCAGCTTTAATTTTCTTGGCACCTTCTGAAATTGTATCACAGACATAGCTAATGGAGAGATAAAAAGGTAAGCAAATTCTAATTTTCTCAACAAAATTGGAAAAAGATGGCATTTTCAGTGGTTCCAAGAAAGGATTGTGTAAGCGTTTTAGCGTCGATGATTTTGCCACGTTCTTGCATGGTTTGTTGGTGGGTGTAAAGTTGACCGCGAATACTATCTAAGTAATCATTGATTGCTTTTGCTTGTTCGCTGGCACCTTTATATTTGTTTTTAGTGGAATCCCAAAGTTCGGGGCGAATACTGCGTTTTACTGATGTTTCTACACTTTTACCATTTACGGTAATACGCATGTAAATAGGGGCTTCACCTGTCTTTAATAAGCGTTGACGTTTGATGTAGTAAAGAATGCTGAATGTTGCACGTTTCATAACGTTGTTTTTTAAAGGTTAAAACTAGTGCAACCATTCCGAGTATTAAAATGCTAAACACGCATAAACAGTGCATTTGCGTCATAATCGTTGGACTAAAATTTGACTTTAAAAAGTCCAACGAATAGCACACAGGCAAAATGTTGAAATGAGATGAAAATGAAAGTAAGGTATAAAAGAAAAGCCCCACAAATGTTAAAGAAGTTTGTGAAATTGCGAAGATTAACTCAAAAGTATTTGCTCTAAGAGTGGATGGTAAAAAGTACTACACTAAACATGAGCTTGTTAGTTCACATATCGGAAGAAGAAGTTTTGCTACTAATTGTTATTTGAACGGATGGTTAGAACCAGCAAAATTGTGCAAGATTACTGGTCATAAATCCATTGAGATGCTCATGAAATATATCAAAATTGATAAAGTCAAAGTAGCACAAGAATTAGGTGCTAAATGGAATGAAGAGAAATATATTTTCTAATCAAATCAAGACGGTGGTAATATCAATCAATCGCTTACCACCTTTTGTTACTTTATATTTAATTGCTCCCGATTTCATGAGTCTATATACCGTGCTTTTACTCATGTCGTAAGTCTCCATAACATACTGGATGCTTTTGTAGTTAGTAAGCGGAGAAATACTTTTTTTCAACTCTTCTAGCTCCTTGAAAACGTGTTGAAGTTCTCGCTGAATTGCTTCTTTGATTTTGTTATTTAAAAATTGTTCGAATGAATTGTTGTTTTTTTCTGACATAACTACTTATTTGTAGTTGTATTATTTTTTTCG
>JBDHXR010000139.1:0-6459 GCA_039810825.1 Fluviicola sp. | reverse complement strand
ATCTATTACATCCGTTCAAGCGGTTTACGTGCCTGCGGATGACTTAACTGACCCTGCTCCGGCAAACACATTTGCGCACTTAGATGCTACAACAGTACTTTCACGTAAAATTGCTGAGCTTGGAATTTACCCCGCAGTTGACCCATTGGATTCAACTTCAAGAATTTTAACTCCTGCCATTCTTGGTGACGCACATTACAACTGCGCTTCTCGCGTTAAAATCACCTTGCAACGATACAAAGAACTTCAAGATATCATCGCCATTTTAGGAATGGATGAACTTTCTGAAGAAGACAAATTAATCGTACACAGAGCAAGACGCGTTCAGCGTTTCCTTTCTCAACCATTCCATGTGGCTGAGCAATTTACAGGAATCCCGGGAGTATTGGTTGACATCAACGATACCATTAAAGGATTCAACATGATTTTGGATGGTGAAATGGATAAATATCCTGAAGCTGCATTCAACTTGAAAGGAAGCATAGAAGATGTAGTTGCTGCTGGTGAAAAAATGCTTGCAGAAGCTTAATAAGAAAAGTTATGCGTTTAGAAATTATCACACCCGAAGCTGTAATCTACAAAGGAGATGCAACATCTGTGCAATTTCCAGGATTAGATGGCTCTTTTGAAGTGCTAAACAATCATGCTCCGATTATTTCAGGACTGAAAGAAGGCACAATAAAAGCTACTTTAAGCGAAGGGATTAAAACAACTCAAAAATATCACGAATCAATTGTGAAAACTGAAAATCACGGAAAAGTAATTTTCATAGCAATTAAACGTGGGGTAGTTGAAATGCAACAAAATAAAATTATTGTGTTGGCTGAATAACTCAAAATACACAAAAAAAACTGAGGGATTTGTTGAATACAAGTCCCTCTTTTTGTTAAGGAGTGTTATATTCATTATTTTTGCACCCATAAATACGATTCTTTCATTATTTTCGTTCTCGTAAAAAATGGATTTTCAAAGTCAAATAAAACTTACTTCAGTTCCAAACCATATTGCCATAATCATGGACGGAAATGGTCGTTGGGCAAAAAAGCAAGGACATGAGCGTTTATTCGGCCATTCATTTGGTGTGGATTCTGTACGTGCTGCAATGCGTGCTTGCAAAAGCATAGGTGTGAAATATTTGACTATTTATGCCTTTTCTACGGAAAATTGGAATAGACCTCTAGAAGAAGTGGAAGGATTGATGAACCTTTTGGTTTATACCATTGCAAACGAAATTGAAGATTTGCAAAAGCAAGATGTAAAACTTTTAAGTATCGGTGACATAAGCAGACTTCCACTCGATTGCCAAAAAGAATTAGAAAAAGCAAAAGAAGCAACAAAAAACAATACATCAATTAGCTTAATTGTAGCGTTAAACTATAGTTCAAGAGTTGAAATTGTAGGTGCTGTAAAGAAAATATCAGAAAAAATACATCAAGGTCTAATTCATGTAGATGACATTAACGATGAGCTAATATCGAAAATGCTTTATACAGCAGAAATTCCAGATCCTGAATTGATTATACGCACCAGTGGTGAGCAACGGTTGAGTAATTTTCTTTTGTGGCAAGCCTCTTACAGTGAATTTTATTTTACCCCAGTGCTTTGGCCAGACTTTCGTGAAGATGATTTGTACCAAGCTGTGTTGGAATACCAAGCCAGAGAAAGAAGATTTGGTATGGTTTCTGAACAATTATAAAAAATATGAGAAAGTACTTATCGTTTATTTTTATCCTTTTTGCTTTTGTTTCCTTTTCTCAAAATGAGGTTGAAACAAATGATACGATTCAGGTACAAAAAAAAGACACACTAGCAACTTCTACTACTATAGGTGGAGGTTTAGATTTTAATTATAAAAACACGCAAAAATACACCTTAGGTACAATTCGTGTAGATGGCGCAGATAATTTTGACCATCAAGCTATTAAACTCATTGCTGGATTAAAACAAGGTGAACAAATAACCATCCCTTCTGATAGAATTACGAATGCTATCAAAAACTTATGGAATGAAGGACTTTTCTCGCAAGTATCTATTGACGCTGAAAAAGAAGTTGCAGGGGTCATTTATCTAGTAATAAAATTAACCCCACGCCCCAAACTTTCCAGATTTAAATTTACAGGAGCCAGCAAACATGATGTTGATAAAATACGTGAAATAATCGACTTGAACTCAGGAAAAACCATCACCGAAAACCTTTTATTCACAACAAAAAGCAAAATTAAAGGATACTACTTAGACAAAGGGTGCAACAATGCAACAATTGATATTGTACGTGTACGAGATACCTTAATCAACAATGCAGAAATATTCTTCATCAATATCAATAAAGGAAAAAAAGTAAAAATAAAGAACATCACGTTTGAGGGGAATACTACAGTTAAGTCCAGTAAACTACGTCGTGCTATGAAAGACACGAAACGTCGATCTATCATGCGAATCTTTAAGCGTTCAAAGTTCAATTCTACTGCTTATGATAGAGATAAAGAAGCTGTTTTGGATAAATTGCGAGGTGCAGGGTTGAGAGACGTGCGTTTTGAGGTAGATTCTGTTTATAAAATAGACGAGCGCAATTTAGGCATATTCCTGAAAATCAACGAAGGGGAAAAATACTATTTTGGAGATATTGTTTGGATGGGAAATACCAAATATTCATCAGGTTTGTTGGATACAGTTTTAGGGATAAAATATGGTGACACCTATGATAAACCATTGTTGGAGCAACGCTTACATCAAAGTCAAGATGGGCGTGATATCAGTTCTTTATACATGGATCGTGGATATTTATTTTACCACATTGAAGCTGTTGAAACTGGAGTGAAAGACAACCATATCAATTATGAAATGCGCATGGTTGAAGGGAAAGAAGCACGTGTAAAAAATATATTCATTAAAGGAAATTACAAAACAAACGAACATGTAATCCGACGTGAGATCCGAACAAAACCTGGAGATTTATTTAGTAGAAACGATATCATTCGTACACAACGTGAATTGGCACAACTTGGATTTTTCAACGAGCAAGGATTTGCTGTAAATCCAATTCCAAACCCACAAGACGGAACCGTAGATATTGAATATACTGTTGAAGAAAAAAGCGCAGACCAAATTGAGTTATCTGGAGGATATGGTGCTAACCGAATCATAGGTACACTTGGGCTTACTTTTAGTAATTTCTCTGTTCGAAACATGTTTAAAGGTGATTCATGGTCGCCTCTGCCTACTGGAGATGGGCAACGGCTTTCTATTCGTGCTCAAACAAATGGAAGGTATTATCAAGGGTACAATTTTTCGTTTACAGAACCTTGGTTGGGGGGTAAGAAGCCGAATTCATTCACCATGTATTTGAACCACACATCTTTCTCTACAAGTGCTACTATCAAACGAAGTTCTCCAAACTATAGTGGCGTTGCAATTAGTGGCGTTGGTGTTGGTTTAGGAAGAAGGAAAAAATTCCCAGATGACTATTTTAGTGCATACTACGAGTTGCAATACCAATATTACGACGTGCGAAATTATGCATCTTTATTTCCTAGTTTCAACAATGGATATGCAAACGACATTAGTTTGAAGTACATCTTACAACGTAACTCAGTGAACTCACCCATCTACCCGAATGAAGGGTCAAAGATTTCATTCTCTGCAAAATCAACACTTCCATACTCAATGTTCGGCGCAGCGAAGGATTATGCTTCAATGGCTTCACAAGAGAAGTTTAAGTATTTAGAATACTATAAATTTAAGTTCACTTTTGAATATTACTTACCATTAACTCCGGATAAAAAATTGGTATTGATGCCTCGTATCGGTTTTGGATACATGGGGGCATTTAATAAGAACAAAGGGTTAACACCGTTTGAACGCTTTACACTTGGTGGTAGTGGCTTATCGGGTGTGAACCAATTTGGAGGTAGGGAAATCATTGCCTTGAGAGGGTATGATGACAATGCACTTTCTTCAACTTCTGGCGATCCAATTATTGCTAAATATACCTTAGAAATGCGCTACCCTATTTCATTAAATCCGCAAGCTACATTCTTTGTGTTGGCCTTTGCAGAAGCAGGAAATACATTCACAAGTTTCAAATCTTTCAATCCATTTAACGTGAAGCGTGCTGCAGGTTTGGGTGTTCGAATTTTCTTACCAATGTTTGGTATGCTTGGTTTAGACTATGGATTTGGGTTTGATAAACTTGATCCGCATTCTAACGGTTATGGCGGTGCAATCGACCAGTCTATCAATTCCAAAGGATTCTTCCCTAAATTCACGTTTACAATTGGGATGAATTTAGGTGAGTTGTAGTGAAATAATAACTCGATTTTTTATTTTTTTGAATAAATGGATAATCTTAAGCTTATCCACCATCTACCATGGTAACTATATTATAAAAAACACCTTTAATTCTTAAAAGATATAAAACACACTCTTGAATTTCTTCTATCTGCTTACAAAAATTCACACAGAAATTTAATAAGATTTTATACATTTGTGATGTAACCTTATGCTATGAAAAAAATACTACTTGTTTTTGCACTATTGCAAGGAATCTTCTCAAACGCTCAAACACCCTTTCAAACTTATTGCTCTCAAGCTTATCAATTGTACCCGAATGTGCCGAGAGGTAGTTTAGAAGCCATCGCTTTTACACAGGCACGTATGCAACATATTGAGGCAAACGAATTAGAGTCTTGTTCTGGCATTCCAAAAACTTATGGTTACTTTGCACTGATAGAGAATGGGAAAGGGTATTTTAAGAACAACTTTCGTTTTGTTTCACAAACAAGCAATTACACAGTTTCTCAAATTAAAAATTCTCAACAAACAGAAGTATTGGCCCTTGCAAAAACGATTTCTGAACTAATAAATGTAAACAACACTCAAACTGAATCAGAAAAATTCATTGCCATTTTTTCAACTCTTTCTTATTTGCCAGATACAGGAAAGGTAAATTTATTTGCTCGCGATTTAGAGCTTTATGAACTTTTTCAATTCTTAAACAAAGACAGTTATTCTACACAGTACACTTTTCCAAATTACGAATTTGATTTGACAGAAATTTTTGGAAGTAATTTGAACCTGCTTTCTTCTCCCAGAATTAGTTTCAGCACACAAGGTATTCAAACTCCCACAGGCTTTGTTTACACTCCGGTAACACGCAATATTCAACTTAAATCTACGGAATACACACCTGCTATTTGGAATCCTGCACCATCTTGTAACTTCAGTTCAAGAAATGGGACAGCCGTTTCAGCAATTACAATTCACACCATTCAAGGGTCATATGCCGGAGCAATATCTTGGTCACAAAATTGCAATTCAAATGTTTCATTTCACTACGTGGTGCGCTCTTCAGATGGTCAAATTACACAAATGGTTAATGAAGCAAACAAAGCTTGGCATGTAGGTTCAGAAAACCCATACACGATAGGCTATGAGCACGAAGGATATGTTTCACAAACAGGATGGTACACTACAGCAATGTACAATTCCTCAGCAGCACTCTCAAGAGATATTTGCCAAAGTGGCTATGGAATAAATCCAAAACGCACTTTCTTTGGAACTTCTACAAGCGGATCGAATGTGTTGGGTAGTTGTACAAAAATCAAAGGTCATCAACATTATCCCAATCAAACACATACTGATCCTGGAATAAATTGGAATTGGGAATTGTATTACAAATTAGTTAACAATACACCAACACAAACCACACTTAATACAGCAAGTGGAACAAATTATGACAGTGGTGGAGCTTCAGGAAATTACCAAAATGATGAACGCAATTTAACATTGATTCAACCAATCGGTGCAAATTCTGTTACGTTAAACTTTACAGCTTTCAATTTAGAAAACAACTGGGATTTTTTATTCGTTTATGACGGTGCATCAACAAATTCTCCGCTTATCGGAAAGTACACAGGAACAACCTCACCGGGTACTATCACATCAACAAGTGGATCTATATTGCTTGAATTCAGAAGTGATTGTGCAACAACAGCAAGTGGTTGGGCTGTGAATTGGACATCATCTACAGGTTCTGGAAGTGGAGACATAATCAATCCAAACACTATAGTTGCCGCTCCAAGTACATGGGTAACACAAGATTTTCAGGTAAATTTTACAGATACAGACAACTCAGGTGGTTCAGGAATAGAAAAATCATATTATCAAGTTATTGATTACGATGGATCAGAATGGAGAGCAAATGCACAAAAAGGTTTTTTTAGTGACAATTTTGATCAGGCAAGTATTCATACAGACTGGTCAACAGTTGCCGGTACATGGTCACTCAGCAATGGCAATTTAGTTCAAAGTGATGAGTCTAACGGCAACTCAAACATATATGCTTTTGTAAACCATGCACTAAGCAATCGCTATTTATACCACTGGGCAGGAGCAATATCCGGATCTGGAAATACACGTCGCGCAGGGTTTCACTACTTTTGTGATAATCCTACTCAAACA
>JBDHXR010000138.1:0-6488 GCA_039810825.1 Fluviicola sp. | reverse complement strand
GCATTTCTACCAATTTTCAGTCAAATGTTCTGATTCATTCAAATTCTACTTATAGCGTAATTGAAGCAGATGAATATGACCGTTCCTTTCTTCGCTTAAATCCCTTTGCAAGCATTATTACTGCAATCGACCCCGATCATTTAGATATTTACGGCACTGAAAAGTCATTTATTGAAGGCTTTCAAGAATATGCGAACAAACATCAAGATGGAAAAATCCTTGTGCATAAAGAAGGGTTGCCATTAAAAAATACGGGTTTTAAAGCGGTTACTTATGCTGTTGAAAGCAATACTGCAGATCTTACTTCCCGTAATTTCCATTATGAAAATGGACATTTTATGATGGACGTTGTTTTTCATAATTCCACATGGTCAAAAGTGATTCTTGGATTACCGGGCATTCACAATGCTGAAAATGCACTTGCCGTTATAGCTCTTTGTAAAGAATTGGGTTTAAGTGAGCAGGAAATTCGAGCTGGATTAATGAACTTTAAAGGGGTATCCAGAAGATTTGAATACCGTGTAAAATTAGAAAACATTATTTATATCGATGATTATGCACACCATCCAACTGAAATAAAAGCATTGGTTTCTTCTGTTCGACTACTTTATCCGGATAAAAAGATAGTTGGCGTATTTCAACCTCATTTATTTTCCAGAACCAGAGATTTTGAATTGGGTTTTGTTGAAGAGTTGGCAAAACTTGATGAAGTAATTCTGATGCCTATATATCCAGCTAGAGAAGAGCCCATTGAAGGCGTAAACAGTGAAATGTTGGTGCAAAAAATTGGCAAGCATGCAAGCTTATTGCAAGCTAAGCAAGTACTTGATTTAGCTAAATCTTTCAGCAATGGAGTTTTCTTGACAATTGGTGCCGGAGACATTGATCGTTTGGTGCCAGAGTTGACAACCCTGTTTTTAAACAAAAAGTGAAAAAGAAACTTATCATAGCAGCTTGGATAACATCAGTAATTGGTGTGGTTTTCTTAATTTTTGCAACTCAGAATTACCAGAACAAAGTTGCTGTTGATGAACCCGATGTGCTGATTCAAGTTGCTGATGAAAATGCTTTCCTGACAAAGGCAGAACTTTTAGAACGCCTAAGAAGAGCAGGATTAATATACAACCTACAGCAAGCTGACCATTTAAACACGGTAGAAATTGAGCATTTTATACGAAAAATGCCCGAAGTAGAAAAAGTTGATGTTTTTAAAAGGCTTGGAGGAAAATGGGGGATTCAAATAAAGGTTAGACAGCCAATTGCCCGAGTTTTTAATAACAGAGGAGAGAGTTTTTATATTGATATGAACGGAGTTTGTATGAAACCATCTTCCAATTTTACAGCAAGAATTATAGTTTTTTCAGGCAATATACCCGATATGATAGATACGCTCACAATTCCTGAAATTGAAGAAAACACGCAACTAAAATCAAGTCATACCATCGATGAAATTTTTCACTTAGCAAAAGCACTTCATCAAGATAAATTCTTTACAGCTCAAATAGCACAAGTACTTCGCAATCAATGGGGAGATTTTATTTTGATACCACGCATTGGAAATCAACGAATTATTATTGGCCCTGCAAGTTCAGAACGCTCTGTAAATGAAAAGTTGAGAAAATTGAAAACATTTTACAAGGAAGGAATGCCTTATGTTGGGTGGAACACATACCGGATTATTAACCTCAAATACAGAAATCAAATAGTGTGTACTAAATAAATTTTCAGGTAGTAACTTTTTAATTTTGAGGGGATAGCCCCTCATTTTTTTTCTACTATCTCGATTTAGCTTTGTAGTCATATAGTTAAATGGTTACAAAATGAGACTTATTCTTCTACTGCTATTCACTTTTAGCTTTTTGAGCGCCGGGTCGTTTGCTCAATCTGAATTAATATTGTCTCATCAGCAAGCTTATTTTTTTGGTAGTGGACACTTTTACGACCCGGGAGGTGAAAATGGAGAGATGCCAAACGAATTCTTGCAAGCAACAATTAAGGCTCCCGGAGGCTATATTCATACATTTTTCACAATGTTTGATATTCCCTCTGGAGCTGAGTTGCGCTTGTACAAAGGTTATGATACCACAGAATTAATTGGTATTTACAACGGAATAGAGAAACCGGTTGATTTTTATGGAAAAGCTTTAACGATTGTATATGATCCAAAACAATCTACAGGGACAAGACCGGGATTTGAAGGTTTTGTTGAGCCATACAATCCTTCTACTTTAGATGTTGCTAAAGCTACACTTCCTGAAAGCGATTGTATTGGTGCTATTCCATTATGTAGTAACAATACTGTAAACACATCGGCCAATCAATATGACAATACTGGAAATGTAAATGATGATAGTGGTTCGTGTTATGGAGGTACTGGAAATGGTGGCTCGGTTTGGTACTCCTTCTCACCAATGACGAACGGAAACCTTGACTTCATGATTACTCCATTGGGATCTACCGATTATGATTTTGTGCTTTGGGATATTACAAATGGTTGTGAAAATAAAACACAAATTTCTTGCAATTACTCAGGAACTACCGGAGCAACTGGACTAAACTCTTCAGGCACAACTAATTCACAAGATGCTTCAGGCACAACCAATAACCAATTGGAAAATGTGAATACTACAAAAGTTTATGCAATTTGCATCAATTACTATAGTGGGAATAACGACGGGTTTAATTTAGTTTTCCACAACATTCCTTCAACGGTAAACATTGTTGATAATATCCCACCTACCATCACAAACGCATACAGTTCAAACTGTGCAGCAGCTACTCAATTCACAATTAATTTTTCAGAGTACATAGATTGTAACACCTTACAAGCATCCGATTTTGTAATTCCTGGATATACTGTTTCATTGATTACCACAAATTGCAACAACGGAAAAACTAATAGCGTTGTGATTGGCGTTTCTCCATCAATGCCTCCGGGTAATTACAACATGACTGTGAGTGGTATCAATGATTTATGTGGAAATCCCTTGAATCAAGTATATCCAATCAATACACTTGTCATTCCGGTTGCTAATGCCGGACCAGATAAAGTTGCTTGCTCAACTCCGGGTATTTTTGGTTCTACAAATTATGGTTCAGTTACCTTAACAGGTTCCGGGGGCACAAGTTATGTATGGAGTACTGGGCAAACAGGAGCATCCGTTTCTGTTTCACCACACTCAACTACTACATATACCTTAACTGCAATTTCAGGAGGCTGTTCTTCTACTGATCAAGTAACGGTTACAGTTTCTCCTTCACCAACACCCAATTTAGGTCCGGATCAAACTATTTGTTCTGGGTTTCCTATTACTCTGAATGCTTCGGGAGGAGGAACATACCAATGGCAATCCACAACAAATACCAATTTCTTTGGGCAACCTACAGGGTGGACAAATATTGGTGGTGCAACAAACCCGTCATATACGGGGAATCCAACAGGTACCATTTATTACCAAGTTACAGTAACAAATGCTGCAGGCTGCACCGGAAAAGATTGGATAAAAGTATCCATAGGGTCTGGTACATTTGGCATTACAGCTCCGCCGTTTATTTGTCAAGGCAGTTCAACAACGCTTACTTTACCGGCAAGCATGACACAATATACGTGGAATCAAGCAGGATCACCTGTTGGCACACCAAATTCTCCTTTAACGATTTCACCAGCTACAACAACTACTTACACAGCAGTAAGTACTACACCGGGCTGTACAGGTTCGGCAGATGTTACGATTTTTGTACATCCACTAGGTACAATTACGGTAAATGCAAGCCCAACTAATCCTTGTCCGGGTGACCCAGTAAACCTTACTTCTAATGCTCCAGCAAATACCAACAATTCTTCTACCGAAGGTTTTGAAAGCGGAAATTCGTTTACCTTGGTAAACGGCGCAAAAAATAAATGGTATAGAGGAACTTTTGCTAAGGCAACCGGATCGTATGGATTGTATATAGGGACTGCTGCAACGGATAATAATTATGAAATTGGAGGAACTTTAATTCCTGCGCCAATAAAAGCAACTAATTTCGCATATAAGGATTACAGTGTACAAGGTTACTGTTCACCAACCATTAGTTTTAATTGGCGATGCAATGGTCAGGCTGGTAAAGCTGAACTTACAGTATGGGCAGTGCCAACTTCGTTTACACCTGTTGCTGGAACACAAATTACCGCTGGTGCTGGGAATGTGTTGTTAGGCGGGCCGTATTATGGATCTACAGTTTATTCAAATGTTTCATTAGATGTTAGTGCATATTCTGGATCTACTTTTCGATTGGTGTTTCAATGGAGAAATGATGGAAACGCTATTTTTGGAGCTCCAGTCGTTGCAAACCCAGCAGCATCTGTAGACGACATCGTATTTACAGACAATACCACTTATAATTATGCTTGGACCTCAAGTGCAACTGGTTTTACTGCAGGTACTGCAAATGCTACGGATAATGCCTCAGTAGCTACTACATACACGCTAACTACAACACGTTGTGATGGTTGTCCAATGACAAGTTCTGCTTCCATTACGGTTTGTAATCCGTTACCGGTAGAATTGCTTTCTTTCAATGGAAAAAATTCTGACGTTGCGAATACCTTGTATTGGACTGCTGAAAGTGAATTAAGGTTGGATAAATATTACTTGGAAAGAAGTATAGATGTGTTGAATTGGGAAAAAATCACTTCACTTTCACCAAATACAGTTTCCAACGATGGCTTGCACCATTATCAGTTTGATGATTACTCATTTGAAAAAGGAACGATAAATTATTACAGATTAACTACAAAAGATTTAGATAACACATATACGGTTCACGACAATGTTGTGAGTTTAGATAACCGTGTTAAGACTAAGACAATATTGTACAGAACAAATGTGTTAGGGCAAATTGTGCCAGACACGCAAAGAGGTTTCATAATATACGTATACGATGATGGAACAACCGAGAAAGTTTTTCTTTCGAGTGAGTTATAATATATTAAATTTAGGTTTAAAAAGACAAAGTGTGTACGTTAATTTGTCTTACAAAAGAGGTTGAGCTACACCAACCTCTTTTTTTATTCATCAATGTCCAATAAATATTTGTTTTCAAGAACCCACAATAGCAAACTATTGTTTCGCGCATCCAGGTTTAACTTTTTGCAAATTCTAGAACGGTAATTATCAATAGATTTAGGTGAAACAAAAAGTAGATTTGCAATTTCTTTACTGGAATATTTCTGACTTACCAGTTTTAGCACCTTTAATTCTGTATTGGTTAACGAATAAATTCCTTCTTTAATCGTTGCATCTTCTTCAATCGATTTTTTTTCTTTTTCACTCGAAAACAGCAATGGAAGGTATCTTCTTCCTGAAAGCACTACGTTCAAACATTCTACAATTTCTTCAGCCGTATTGTCTTTGATTAAATACCCGGATGCTCCTTTCGTGAAAGCTAGTTTTATGATATCTTTACTTTCATGAATAGATAAAATAATTACTGCCAATCCCGGCTTTTTAGTTGTAATTTCATAGCACGCATCCAAACCGTTTATTACCGGCATATCAATATCCAAAAATACAACATCAGGTTCTATCGTGTTTACCGCATGCAAAGCTTGTTCTCCATTTTCAACAGAAAATACCGTAATGTCTTTGAATGAAGATTCAAGTAAAAACTTTAAACCTCCTCTGAAAACCGGGTGATCATCTGCAATAAGTATTTTCATGTTAAAATTGTATTGTAATGGTTACACCTTTTTGATTTGAAGACTTAATATCTATTTTTCCACCAATTATTGTAGCACGTTCTTGAATGGTTTGCAGTCCAATTCCGGATTTGTTTGTATCGGTTGAAAAACCTATTCCATTGTCTTGGTAGAGAAAAATAGTGTTTTCTCCAGATTGATAGACACTAATTTTTAAAGCAGTTGCATTTGAGTGCTTAATGGTGTTGCTGATACATTCTTGTGCAATATGGTAAACATGTGACGAAACCTCCAACGATAAGTGCTTATTTTCTAATTCATAATCTAAGCTGCAAAATATTGTTGTTGCATTTTGCGCTTTATTCAACAGCTCATTCAATGCTTTTTCTAAACCAATTTTTTCAAGAATGGATGAATGAAGGCGATGACTGAGCGTTCTGGTTTTCTCTAATATATCTCCAATTTCACTTTCCAAGCCTTCCAATGAGTTTGTTTTTTGGGAGTTGAACAAGTTAACTTTTGATTTTACAACGGCTAAACTTTGACCAATATCATCGTGTAAGTCTTTTGATATTCTAGATCGTTCGTTGTCAACTTTTTCTATCAAACGTTGAGAAAATTGAGCCTTGGTTTTTCTTTCTTTTCTGATGTTGAAAATATATATTCCTGAAACGATGCAGATAAAACCAATTAAGAAATACATGATAAATGAACGCAATTTGGCATCTTTCAGCTGGTTGTTTGCTGAAAGGATGTTGTTTTTTTGCTGCAATATTTTCACTTCAGTTGCTATTCGCTCGTTGTCGAA
>JBDHXR010000137.1:0-6556 GCA_039810825.1 Fluviicola sp. | reverse complement strand
ATGCCAATGGCTACTACAAAGTAGAACATTTATCCATTCCATTCAATAAAGTCTGGATTCGTCTGAATAGTTTAGATTATTACCCTATTGGTTGGGTTGATTATGGAAATACGGGAGAAGCAGGCATAAAAAAGGGCAAGAAGAATCACTTGGATTATCTAATGGTACCTTATGGGAACTTTAAATTAATAATTAATAATATTAATTGTCTGGGAGTTAATGACACAATAATATTAAATCAAACAAATCAAGTCGGTTCATTCTTGGGAATTGATTGGATTATAACTGGTTGTGCAGGGTACACAACAGCCTTGGAAAAAGTTCCAATGGGAACAATATACACGCATTATAAAGTTATTCGAAATGGGTTTTCAACCGAGTATGATGTCAATTTTGAAATACTTCCCAACCAGGATAACATTCAAACAATTAATTACTAATGAATAAATGGTCACTCTTCTTATTGGTTATGCTTGTAACTGTTTCCTGCACCAAGTTTGGTAAAAACGTGTATGTAGATGGACGTGTGTACAACCCCATTACAGGAGAAGGGATTCCGAATATTCCGGTTCGCCTATATCGGAATACATTGGACGCCAAAGATCCTTTGGGAGTAGGTTCCAAAACATTGGAAACTACCACAACCGATGCCAATGGCTACTACAAAGTAGAACATTTATCTACGCCCTTCAATAAAGTTTGGATTCGTCTGAATAGTTTAGATTATTACCCTATTGGCTGGGTTGATTATGGAAACCAGGGAGAAGCGGGCATAAAAAAGGGCAAGAAGAATCACTTGGATTACCAGATGGTGCCGTATGGGGAAATAAAAATCAGTTTGCATAATGTAAATTGCCAAGGACCAAATGATACTTTAATCTACAAGAGAAATTATGTTTCCGATAATGGTATTTCAGTATTCCAACCCTTTACTTTAACGGGTTGCTATGATAATGATGGTGCTTTTGCTAAAGTTCCCAGTGGAGATTACATGGTTGAATGGACTGTCGTGAGAAATGGAATTAGTAATTCTTTTTCACACATTCTAACTGTACCTGGAAATGGACAAGTAGTCTATAATATTGATTATTAATATGCAATCTGTCTCTATTCTTATCAGTGTATTTCTGATTCTAATTTCTTGCACCAAAGTTGTTAAAAACGTGTACGTAGATGGATGTAGGGAAACCCTATAGATGCAGAATTTTTGAGTAAAACTTTTCTGTCTCGTATTCAAATAGTAGCTTTATCAAATGGAATCTTATACAAATGAACTTATTCATGAAAATAGCTTATACCTACAACAACACGCCCATAATCCTGTAAATTGGGTGTCGTGGTCTGAGTCTGTTTTTGAGCGAGCAAAAAAGGAAGATAAATTAATTGTAATTTCCATAGGTTATTCATCTTGCCATTGGTGCCATGTAATGGAACACGAATCTTTTGAAGACGAAGAAGTAGCTGCCATCATGAACAAGCATTTTTTATGTGTAAAAGTAGATAGAGAAGAACGCCCGGATATTGATCAAGTGTACATGACTGCTGTTCAGTTAATGACTCAACGTGGTGGTTGGCCACTCAACTGCATTACCCTACCAGACGGAAGACCAATTTACGGAGGCACTTATTTTCCAAAAGAACAATGGATTCATATTTTAAAATCGTTGGTACATACTTTCACCCATGAGCGTTTAAAAACCGAAGAATATGCCGATCAATTGCATAAAGGCATCTTACAAGTTGAAAATATTGTTGAATTCCACGAAAATTCTTCTTTTTCTGAAGATAAATTACACGAATTGGTAATAAAATGGAAATCACGAATGGATTTTATAGAAGGAGGTTTTGGCGCTGCACCCAAATTTCCTTTACCCAACAACCTAGAGTTTTTATGGTGGTATTCGAAAGTTTACAATGATTTAGAGCTTGCAGACTTTGTAGAGCTATCCCTTACCAAAATGGCTTTAGGAGGGATTTACGATCAAGTAGGAGGAGGTTTTTCAAGGTATTCAGTGGATTCTGCTTGGAAAATACCTCATTTTGAGAAGATGTTGTATGACAACGGTCAACTGTTGGCACTGTATGCCTTAGGATATTCAGAAGGCAACAAACAAGAATTTTCACGAATTATTCAGCAATCAGTTGATTGGTTGCTTCGTGAAATGAAAGATTCCAACGGTGGATTATTTGCTTCACAAGATGCAGACTCTGAAGGTGAAGAAGGCAAGTATTATTGCTGGACTGAAGCCGAAATTGATACGGTACTTACAAAAAACGCTAATAAGTTTAAGTCGCTCTACTTGCCACGAAACAAAGCATACTGGGAAGATAATAAGTGGGTTTTACAACGAAATGAAACATGGGAAGAATGGTTAAATAGAAATACAGATAAAACAGCATTTTGGATTGAAGAGCAATTAAAAAGATTGATGGAGTTACGTGTAAATAGGATTGCTCCAGCAATAGACACAAAAATTATTTGCTCTTGGAATGCAATGGCAGTAGTTGGGTTGCTTACCGCATATCAACATACTTCAAACCCAATATATTATTCAGTTGCTCAGCAGACATTGAGTTTCATCAAGAGCAATTTGATAGAGGACAACAAGGTCTTTCGTGTGCGAAATAGTAAAATTGAGATAGAAGGCTTTTTAGACGATTATGCATGTGCGATACAAGCATTAATTCTTAATTTCCAGTTAAATGGAAATCAAGAAGATTTAGACTTAGCAGGGCGCTTATCGGATCATGTTTTTTCGATGTTTTCATGTGAAAATTCTGCATTGTTTTACTATTCTAGCCAACGTGAATTGATTTCTAGATCCATTGAAATTAACGACAATGTAATACCGGCATCAAACAGCATCATGGCACACAATTTACTTAGTCTTTCTATTCTGCTAGATAAACCTGAATACGAAAAGCATGCACTATCGATGCTTTCTTCTGTGTATGATGGAATGGAAAATTATGGTTCCGGCTACTCAAATTGGGCATTGCTACTACTGCGTCATCTTCAAGGAATGATACTGCTTACACTTCCAAAAACTGAAGAGTGGGAAGAACTTAGGCTGTTGGCTTCACCACTTGTTGTAGTTCACTTTTCAGATGAAGCTTATGCTATAGTATGCAAAGGAAAAAGCTGTTCACTGCCTTTAACATCGGTGAATGAAGTAAGAAATTACCTAGAAGAAATCATAAATGGTAGAAAAAAATACAATTGAATGAATAAAATATTGAAAAGTAGTTCAATAAGTCGGAGCAACTCCTTATATTCGCACCCTTAAACTAAATTCATACATGGCACTTATAGGTAAAATTAGAGAGCAACGTTATTTGTTAGTAGGGATTACTGGATTGGCGTTGGTAGTATTTATTCTTACTGGATTATTTGATAAATTAGGAGCTAGTGGTCCTGTTGGAACGCTTGGAACCATAGATGGAAAAGAAGTTGATACGGCTTTGTTCAATCAAAAAGTTCGTCAATACAAAATGAACGACATGCAACAAGCTCAACAGCAACAGCGTGAATATACAGAGCGTGACGAGCAACAATCGGAAGACAATGCTTGGAGAGCAACTGTTGATGAAATTTTGTTGACAAACGAATACAATGCGTTGGGACTTACAGTCTCTGAAAATGAGTACAATGCGTATTTGTTTGGTGAAGATGGGTTTACATTATTGCCTGAAATTCAACAAAATTTTGCGGATAAAACAACCGGTAAATTTAACCCTGCATTGTTAGAAAAATTTATTCAAGAAAAAGAAAATTCTACTGACCCAGCTCAAATTGAAGGTTGGAAAAGTACGAAGGAATCAATTCGTGGACAACGCATGAGAGAAAAGTATTTTCAGTATTTAGGACAAGGAACCTATGTTACTAAATTGGAAGCAAAAAATGAATATTTAGCTAAAAACGAAAGCAAATCTGTTTCTTTTGTGGTTGGTTCATACCGCGAAATTCCTGATGCTGATGTGAAGGTTTCTGAAGCGGATGTGAAAGCATTTTACGAGAAAAACAAAGAAAAAGCGAAGTATCAAGTTATGGCTGGTCGTGATGTGAAGTATTTCGACATGATGATTCAACCATCAAGAGGAGATTCTTCTGTGTTCAATAAAGAACTATCTAAGTTGAAAACTGAATTTGCTGCAACAAAAGATGATTCATTGTTTATTCTACAAAACTCTGAATTGCCAAGATTTTATGCTACAGGTCATCAATTGACATTCCGCCCGGAAGGTGACCCTAAAGCCCGTCAAGGACTTACGTATCCTGCTGCAATGGACACAGTGATTAAAACAGCAACAGTTGGACAAATTATCGGGCCATACAATGAAAATGGCGCAACGCGTTTGGCAAAGGTTTTGGATTTCAATACAAAATTGATGAAAGTTCGCCACATCTTAATTGCTGCTCAAAAAGATGACAAGAAGAAAGTGGCTACAGCTAAAAAGTTGGCGGATAGTTTAGCAACCGTAATTAATAAAGACAATTTTGTTGATTTTGTGATGAAATACTCTGAAGATCCAGGTTCAAAAGACAAAGGAGGAGTATATGAAGATTTTATGGATTATGAAATGGTTGAACCATTCTCTAAATTTTCATCAGAAAAAGCTATTGGAACAATTGGTGTTGTACAAACAGACTACGGATTCCACATCATTGAAGTCTTGGATCGTAAAGAAGTGAAGTTCCCTGTAATGGCAATCGTTCAAAAAACACTTGCTCCATCTGAGGATACTAAAATGAGAATCAAAGATAAAGCATACAACTTGTTGACAAAATTGGATAGAGAACTTTCTAAGAAGCAAGATTTGGCTGCTAAAGTTGTTTTGTTTGACACAATTGCTCGTCGTGAAGGTTTCTACTCAAGACCGGTAAAAATGTTTGATGAAGCACCAAAAATACAAGGCTTTACAACACAAATGGCTGCTCAATCTATTTTAGAAATGGCTTATGGAGAAGAAGCTCAAGTAGGAAATTTATGTTCTGCTCCAATTCAAGATGACAACCGTTTGATTATCGCAATGGTATCATCTATTCGTGAAAAAGGTGCTCCACAATTGGTGGATGTATATGAACGCATGCACACAGATGCAATGAATGAAAAGAAAGCAAACATCATTTTAAAGAAAATGGGATCTGTTACAAATCTTAATTCATTGGCTTCAAAATTGAAAACCGATGTAAAAGAAGCAGAATTGACTTTTGCAACACCAAGTATTCAAGGTGGAGGTTTTGAACCAGAGGTAATTGGGGCATTGTTCTCAAATAAAATCAAAGATGGTTCTTCGTCAAAAGCAATTGTAGGGCAGTCTGGAGTATATGTTTTCAGAATTAACAAATCTGTTAAAGCACCAGCTGCTGCAAATTACGATGTAGAGAAAAACCAAATGCTTGGACAAATGAAGTCCAACAATACATCGGCAGCATTACAAGCATTGCAAAAGAAAAACAATGTGATTGATAACAGAGCATTACTAAATGCAGGAATTTATAATAATTAATAGAAGATCTATTTTTCAAAAAGGCTGAATCATTGATTCAGCCTTTTTTTGGCTTATTTCTGTAAATTTGTAAGACAAAAAACCATTCTTATGCTTAAAATCGGATATTTTTTCTTCCTTTTCTTGTTGATTCATCACTCAACTTTTGCTCAAAACAAATTTAAACAGTTGAAAAAGATTGATGGAGGATATTACGGACCACTTGTTTCTAAAACATCCTTTCCTGAATGCAAACACGATGCGTGGTTGTTAGCTTTTGAAGACAATTTTGATGGTGAAAAGCTTGACCTTCAGCATTGGAAACTCCCTTATCAAGGCGTATTGCAAGGTTTTGACTTTACATCCTTTGGCGGGAAAGAATGGTATGCAAATACCGGCACCACACCAGCATTGAGTGCAGATAGTAATATTCAGGTGAAAGATGGAATATTGCATTTAGTTGCTCAGCGTGAAAAAAAACCAATTGTTGGGACATTTGTTGTCGATTGGTCTACCACTCCACCAAAAGCAGTCACAGATACGTTTCATTTTTCTTCAGCTTGGATTGAGACCAATGAACATTATGGATACGGAAGGTATGAAACAAGATGCAAGATTCCTAAAGGAAAAGGCATGTGGCCAGCATTTTGGATGTTTTCAGGGAAAGAAGGGTTTAATTTAGAAATAGATATTTTCGAGTTTTGGAATGAGAGCTCTTGTTTAGGACTTTACGACGAAGATAGACTTTCCAAAAATCCGCATTGGAATATTCATTCCAATCAATTGATTCCTCCACATGATTTAACCTGCCCAACAGACCAATACAAACCATGTCAAAAGTGGCCAAAAATTGGTTACGATGAAGAATTTCATGTCTTTTCATTTGAATGGGATTATTACAAGATGCAATGGTTTATAGACGGCGTATTAATGCGTACTACTTACCATTTTTTAACCAAAAAAGGAATTCCTATTGATTGCAATTCTAAAATTAAGAACAAACACACTATCCAAGAAGCATATTTTTGGCCTCAAACAGAATCTATGGGAGTACTGCTAAATTTGG